>DAIPHR010000330.1:0-1526 GCA_036771215.1 Cyclobacteriaceae bacterium | reverse complement strand
CAGGATTTATTCCCCGAAAAATGCATCGGCCGTTGGGCCGGCATGATGTACATCTACCAGCACGGTCATGTGCGCGACAGTGTGCCGGTGCGGTTTACCGTTAAAGCGCTGACCGCGGAGTCGTGGACATGGAAAACGGAGTACCTGTCAACCAAAATGCCGATGACCAAAGATTATGTATTGCGATTGAAAGATCGTGACAAAAAACTTTTTGTTACCGATGAGGGCGGAGGTCTTGAGCTCACCGACTATCAAACCGGGAACAAACTGTATTCGGTTTTTGAAACCGGTGGCATTATGCTCACGGCCAGCTACGAATGGCGGGGCGATCAACTCATCTTCGAGGTTACGTCCGGCAAAAAAGAAGAAGCCAAACATCCCGAGGTAAACACCTGGTCCGTTTCAGCCGTGCAGCGCGTGGTGTTCACGCGGGAAAAGTAAATTACACGCTGGGTTCCTGCTGACTGAGGCAGTGGAAGGAGCCAAGTCCCCAGATGATATCCCAGGAATCGAGCCCCAGCACCTTCCGGTCCGGAAAATGCTTTTGCAGAATGTCGAGGGCTACATCGTCCTGCTTGTTGCGAAAAGTGGGAACCACCACGTAGTTGTTACTGATGTAAAAGTTGGCGTACGAGGCCGGCAGGCGCTGATCTTCGTACACTACGGGAGCGGGCATGGGCAACTCCACGATTTTAATTGAGCGGCCGTATTCCAGTTTCAGTTTCTCAAGCAGTTCCACGTTTTCTCTCAGGGGTGCATAATTTTCATCACTCCGGTTTTGTTCCACCACCGTCACCACCGTGTCTTCGTTCACAAATCGGGTGAGATCATCAATGTGTCCATCGGTATCGTCACCAATGATGCCGTCACCCAGCCACAGGATGTTCGTCACTCCGTAGTAATCGCGCAGGTACGCTTCAATTTGCTCCTGATTCAGGTGGGGGTTGCGGTTGGGGTTCAACAGGCAAGCCGTTGTGGTCAGCAGCGTGCCCCTGCCATTGAATTCAACGGAGCCGCCTTCCATGACAATACCGGGATGCACCACCGGAATGTTATAGCAATGCGCAATGCGGGTCGGCACAACGTCATCCAAATCAAATGGCGGATACTTACCACCCCACGCATTGTAGCCCCAGTCCACAATCATTTTTTTCTTTCCTGCGGGATTGATCAGAAAGGCAGGGCCATGATCGCGACACCAGGCATCGTTGGTGGGGTGTAAAAAGAATTCGACCCGGTTGAGATCAGCCTCAACCGCCTGCAGATGACGCAACGCCTTTTGTTTCATGGCCTCATCCGATACGTTGATGCACACCCGCTCGCCTTCGGCTACCGCCTTGATGAAGCGCGCATAGATGGGGTAAATCGTTTCGATCTTGCCCGGCCAACTGGCTTCTTTGTGGGGCCAACTCAGCCACGTGGCATCGTGTCGTGCAAATTCAGCGGGGAAGAAATAACCTTGCTGGGCAGTAGTTGGGTTCATGAATTGATCTCTGTTAAGCTATAAACAAAGTTTCACAAAGAAG
>DAIPHR010000329.1:0-1762 GCA_036771215.1 Cyclobacteriaceae bacterium | reverse complement strand
TAATTGCCAGCGTCCGGATTTTTCCGAGACCTGTAAAAAAGAAATGCAAAAACTCGCGTGCCTTGTTGGTGATTGGAAAGGTGAAGCCAGAGTGATGACACCGGCAGGCACCATTACCGTACAGCAAACGGAACATATCGAATGGAAAATGAACAACATGCTGCTCTCCATCGAAGGCATCGGCCGCGAAGCCGGAAAAGACACCGACTCGTTTCACGCCTTCGCGCTCGTGAACTATGATGCCACGCTGCAGCAATTCAAATTCAAGTCGTATGTAAAAGAAGGTTTCAGTACCGATGCATACTTCAAGATTTTAGAACCTTTCAAATTTGAATGGGGATTTGACATTGCCACCGGAGGCAAAACCCGCTACATCATCACCATCGACCCCACCAAAAAAACGTGGCACGAATCAGGCGATTACTCCCGCGATGGTATCACTTGGATGAAATTTATTGACATGACGCTGACTAAACTCTAAAAAAATTTATCCACGTAGTTTACATTATAAACCAGTTTACAATAACTCAAAATCAAAAACCAATATGAAAACGCTCGTAATCTTCTTCTCGCTTGTGCTGACCCTAACCGTTCGCGCCCAAGAACCAAACGAAATCATGTATCAGGCCTACTTACAGCTATCAAAATCACTGTGGGTGAAAGCCCTGGATATTCAGAAGGCCGAAGCCGCGCAATCGCCCAACGATTTTCAAACCCAACTCAAACTGGCGTACGCCTATTCTTCGTTGCTCAACGGCAGCATGGCTTTGAATGATGAGGAGTTTTTTGACGAGTACCTAAGCGATGCGAAAAAGCATGTAAAAAAACTTGTGGAAAAAAATCCCCAATCGGGTGAGGCGGCCGCCATTCTCAGCAGCATCTACGGTAACGAGATGGGGTACAGCCCGATGAAAGGTATGACCCTGGGAAGCAAGAGCAACAGCTTGGCCGAAAAAGGTATTACGCTCGAACCCCATTCTCCTCTGGTGTGGCGTGTCTATGCCAACAGCAAATACTATACACCTAAAGCATTCGGTGGCGATATCAACGAGGCGATTCAAGCTTATGAAAAATGTATCGCAGCTTTCGAAGCTAAGCCAGAGCAAGTCAAAAACAATTGGATGTACATTGATACGATGGCCTTCCTCGGCCAGGTATACAAAGAAACCGGGCGTACGGCAGATGCTATTCGCATGTACGAAAAAGCGTTAACGGTGGAACCCAACTTTTTGTGGGTAAAGAAAACGTTGCTGCCGGCAGCTCAGAGGAACATGGCCAGCGAATAAGTTTTCCGTGTCACGGAAAGATCAGCTTCTGGAAAAACTCGCCCCCTTCTCCTTGAATGAGGTGGCGAGATTGCCATCGGAGTTGTTCGTTGAAAACACGGTCGAGACGTTCACCAGCATAGCACGGCCTTCCGCTTCAAATCAAAACTACCACACGGGCTAACTCCGTGGCAGGCTCTCTACGTCAATCCGTTACGAACACGAAATACAAAAGAGGTTCAGTATGAAAGCAGCAATTGTATTGATCGTCATCTTTTTAAGGACTTTGATGGGCGTGGCGCAGCCGTGCACTTACGTGCGCGGCACAATTACCGATGCCGAAACGCGCGAGCGGCTACCCGGTGCCAATATCCGTTTGCAGGCCGACTGGCGCACCGGAACCAGCACTGACTCCCTTGGCCACTTTATCATCAAAGCACAGGCTGGCGACACGCTGGTGGCCAGTTTTATAGGCTATAAAGAGAGCGCATTTATCA
>DAIPHR010000328.1:0-1808 GCA_036771215.1 Cyclobacteriaceae bacterium | reverse complement strand
GAGGATTTCTGATGTCAGGCTTTATCGGGTTGTTTACCGGAGCCATTGTACTTACGCTCGGCTATAAACTGGTCATTAACTGGATGAATGAACAGCCCGTGGCTTCCGAATCTGAATAGGCCATGAATTAAAAAAACCGCCCTTCCGGAGCGGTTTTTCTATTTCTGATTATCGAATCGCTAGTCCAACTGCCCGATAAAGGGAATGTTTTCTAAAATGGCTGCCCGGATTTCGGCCAGGAAGTAGGCCTCGATCTGGTAAAACTGCGCGGCAGCTTTTGCACCGGCTGCCTTTTCCAACTTCTTGTGATAGCTCGCAATGAGTTTGTCATTGGCAGCACCCAACGCAATGGTTTCCTTTACAATCTGTGAAGTTGCCGCATCGTCCAGGGTGGTGTAGGTAGCCGCATATTTTTCCAGCAGTGCAATCCGCTTTTGGCCCAGTTCTTTACGCTTGGACTCGTACTCATCATAGATCTTCCAGAACGCATCTTTTTGAGCACCCTCCAACTTGATAAAGTCATTAACAATAATCTTCTTCTCTTTTCCAAAAATCGATTGGATCATATCCACATCCTCTTTGTTGGATTGAGCAAACGCAGATACGGATATACATACAGCTGCGAATAAAAAAAACTTCTTCATGATTTGATTTTGGTTTGAGTTGCGAAGATACAATCAGGAAAACCCCCTTGCAAATGACACCCGTTGGCAACACGTAGATTGCCTGAGGAGGTTCGCGAAAAACTGTTGGTTTTGTTACCTTGCGCGCCAATAAACCCGCAATAATCATGAAAACACCCCTGGTAACCCTATTCGCAATTCTGGCCTCTGCAACACTTTTGTGGGCGCAGCCGTCTATAACCCTGCTTACTTTCGAGAGTTACACGTTTGCTGACAAGTTTGACACGGATTACGGCACGGGCAAAATTGGTGACGGATTTCAATGGGGAACCGGATTTGAGTTTGGTTTTGGCGATAAAGCAGCTGTGGAGTTAACCTACCACAACATGAAAGCCAATGTCGAATACAAGGGCATAGACAATCGCTACAGCGGCAATGTTGGAATCAATTACATCATGTTGGGCGGAACCCGCTATGCACCGTTCAGCGAAAAGGTAAGCGGTTTTGGTACGGCCAATCTAGGGGTGGGCTGGTCCAATCCGGACGAAAGCCTTCGGTCGGAGAGCGTGACTAAGTTTTCGATTGGCGGCCGGTTAGGTATTCGCATCCAGGCCACTGAAAAAGTTAGCCTGAGACTACACGCCCAATTATTCTCTCCTGTGCAGTGGGCAGGCGGTGGTTTCTACTTCGGTACCGGTGGCTCCGGGGCTGGAGTAACAACCGGAAGCACAATATGGCAGTTCAATCTCGGTGGTAGTCTGAACTTCCGAATCAAGTAATCACCCCCTCATCATTCCATAAGTACCATGCGAACACTTGCAGTGCTCCTATTTGTCTTTACCTCGTTGATCACGTTCGGTCAGGATAAGAAAAAAGTTTATACCACCAGCAGTGGTGAAATGATTTTTTCATTTGCCAGCATTGCAGCCAATGGTAACGAACAAGGCAGTATCCTGCGCTTCTCCCCGGTGATCAACATTCAAAACTGGGTTAACTTTGACAAAGCGGATAACTTCGGGTTTTTCACCGGCCTTTCCGTACGCAACGTGGGCGTAATCTATGATGTGCCCGGGCAGCCCAATACGCGGGTGAAGGCGAGAACCTACAACGTGGGCATTCCAGTTGGAGTGAAACTCGGCAACCTGGATAAAGCCTTCTTCTTTGCGGGATATGAACTGGAGCTTC
>DAIPHR010000327.1:0-1811 GCA_036771215.1 Cyclobacteriaceae bacterium | reverse complement strand
CATTCGCTTTTGAGACGTGTCATTCTTTAGATGGTGCCCGGGCTACCACCTTTGACTCATCAAAACCAACCCCTTATGAAAAACCTTGCTTCGTTTATGATGAAGAAGGAAATGGACAAGCTCGACATGCCGCATGTCACTGAATTTTTTGAGATGATTGAAGCCGGGGGTGGCGAAATATTTGCGTGCAAGTTGGCAGCTGACATGTTCCATCTGAAGAAAGATGATATGCTGCCGCAGGTGAAAGACATCATCACAGTCGGTGATATGTACGCCTTAGCGGCTGGCGATCGTACTCAGATCATCTTTATCTGAGTATTTTTTGGGGTTGGGGAGGGGTAAGGCGGGGGCCTTGCCCCTCATTTTTCAGGCAGTCATACAGAAATGGCTGCCTTTTTTTATCTTTCTGAAGTGAATAAGACGTGGGTACCTTATGCGGTCTTGCTTGCCTTGGTTCTGGTAGCCATCGCTCTGGTTGCGTTTTATGTCCACGACATCAAAGGCCAAGCGTTTTTCGGGGAGACGGCCGCCTCCCGCGTTTTTGTCATTGTTGAATTGCTGCTTTTCCTGCTCCTGGCCGTTCTGCTGGGCCTGGCACTGGGCTGGTGGTTGCAGGAACCTCGCTACCAAAACCGCCAAAGCGTAATTAATGACTTGGCACGTGAGCACAATCATTTACATGACGAGCGTATTCAACTGCTGCACACCAATGCTCAACTTCGTGCGCAGTTGGTTCAGGTGCACGACCACTACCGCGAGGAGAAAACCAGACTGCAGAAATCACTGGAAGATTTTCAACGACAACACGCGGCTCAGTTGGAAGAGATGAGTGCGCTTCAGCGGAGTCAGGTTTCTGTGGATAGCCATGAACTGGATTTACTTCGCTTCAAAAACAGGCAGTTAACGCAACAACTGGCCGAAACGGAAGAGCAGATCCGCCAACTCAAACAGCGGATTGAAGACTTTTCGAAAAAGCAATCTGATCCGGAGTCTCGTGATCATGTGCAAAATCTGCATCACCAGTTGAGGCACCTCAAGGACGATCTCTCTCGCATTCGAGGCATCGGGCCTGTGTTGGAAAAACAGTTAAACGATTTGGGCATCTATACCTTCCAGCAAATTGCCGACTTCAACGAGCGGCAGATTGATCGAATCGATGCCCATATCCGCTTCCCCGGTCGGGTTTTACGCGAGCGGTGGATTGAGCAGGCTCGTCAATTTATAGGCCGTTAGACCCCCGAACACGCAGTGCCACATCTGAATAATAACCACCTTGTACGCCTGCAACGCATTTTAGATGCGACTACCGAGGGCTTTTGGGAGTGGAATATTGAAACGAACGCGACCTACTACAGTCCGGCCTGGTACGACATGCTCGGGCTAGAGCCTGCCGATTCCACACCTTCGGTGGAACTATGGCGTGCTCGCATTCATCCGGATGACCGCAACCGGGTTTTGGAGGTTCAACAGCGCAGCATCTTGAAAGATGAGCCTTGGGAGCAGGAATACCGTATGCAACACGCCTCTGGCCACTATCTGTGGGTAATGTCCCGCGGGCGGGTGCTTTACCGCTCGGCCGATGGCAAGCCGCTGCTGGCCGGGGGCCTTCACATTGACATCACCACACAAAAGCAGCTTCATCGCCTCTATGAGGAATTACAAACGCAAGAGCGCTTGATTCAGGGAATATTGAAAATATCTCTTTCGTCAGTCACGCTGTATGATTTCATGGCCCGAAGGTTAAGTTTTACTTCCGGTCATATCATGAAGTCAATCGGTTACGAAGAGCAGGAGTATCTGGGCTTGTCAGC
>DAIPHR010000326.1:0-1860 GCA_036771215.1 Cyclobacteriaceae bacterium | reverse complement strand
AGAGATAGATTAAATCGTCCAACAGGCAGGTTTGCCGAACCCAGGCTCCGGACAACCCGAAGTATGCGTGAGTTGATTTTTTGATTAAATGTCTTGAGGCGGGTATGTGCCCGTTGAATCTCACTTTTATCCTGAGCCTGAGGGTTGAGAAAAAGTTGAAGGCTGTGATCGAGAATGGTTGACACCGATTTGAGATTTCGTACTGCATACCTTGCGCTGTCTTTCAGGAAGTCATTAACTGTTTTCCTATCCTCACGGGGCAGTTCCACATTCTCCTGTTCGGTTTTCTTCTGAAAAAGCAGATGGCTCTTAATGAGCAGCCCCACAGCAACTGCAAAAAGCACAATGATGCCCACCTGGCCGGTGAAATAGAATATGGCTGCCATAATACCGGCCGAGAGAAATGCTACAAGGGCGGTAACAAACCAACTGCCGATAACGGTGATCACCCCGGCCACCCGGTACACGGCACTTTCTAAACCCCAGGCGCGGTCGGCCAGGGAACTACCCATGGCGACCATGAACGTAACAAACGTGGTCGATAAGGGCAGGTGTTGCGAAGTACCGTAGGCAATCAGTGCGCTGGCCACCAGCAGGTTTACCGCAGCGCGCAGTAAATCGAAACTTTTTTTCTGTCTCTTCTTCGATGGCTTCAGCGGGCGCAGTCGTTTTTGCACGAATTGTCGAAGCGAGTTTGGCGCAAGTACGGACATTCCGCGGCCCATGAGCAAAGAGCCACCCACAAGCGCACGTGAAACAAAATTAGGAGAGAAATTCTCATCACCTTCATCTTGCCGCCCCAGTGATACTTCGGTCTCTGTCACCTTCCGGCTCTTCGCATTTGTCCAAAGGGTGATGATCATAATTACACCCGACACCATCAGGAACCAGGTGGGTGTCCCTACTTGGGTGGCTAATATCTGCATGTTAAAGGCATCAGCGGCCACACCGGATTGCAGCCACGCCTGAAATGCAACAAAAGCGCCCATTGAGACACCAATGAAATTCACCAAATCATTACCGGCAAACGCCATGGCCAGCGCGAACGTGCCGGCCAATACCACCACCTTTAAAGGGTTTACGATCTTAAATTGCTGGAGGAGAAACAAGATGAATGTCACGGACAGAAAAGTCACCAGCATGAGCAGTTTGGTGTTGGCCGTAATCCACGCCCCTGTTTCTTCAGAGATCAGCGCACTGCCTTCAGCTCCTTTGATCAACAAAAAGTAGACGATAACCGTCAACGCCAGGCCACTGAACACGGCACCAAACCGCTGTACACTGCGCTTTAACCGGAACGAGAAGGTGACGCGGAACAAAAACTGGAGCATGCTGCCCGCGACAAAGGCAAGGCCAACGGACAAGAAAATGCTGGAGACGATGGTTATCGCACTCGAGTAGTTGATGGCGTTGGCGAGTTCACTGAGCGGCATATCCTGCTGTGCCATGTGAATGAGGGAAACAACAAATGATGCCCCCAACAATTCAAACACCAGTGACACGGTAGTGGACGTAGGGAGACCCAGCGAGTTATAGATGTCGAGCAACAAAACATCGGTAATCATCACGGCCGCAAACACCACAATAACCTGTTCGAAATTGAAAAACCCCGGGTTAAAAATCCCGCTACGTGCGACCTGCATCATTCCGGCCGAAAAGCCGGACCCAATTAAGATGCCCACGCTGGCCACGATGAGAATGGTGCGAAACGAGGCTACCCTTGAGCCAATGGCAGAATTCAAAAAATTCACAGCATCGTTGCTGACGCCAACCACCAGATCCAGAATGGCAAGGATGATCAGGATTCCAATGACGATGTAGTAGAGCTCCATAGGGCCGAAAGATATTATGCTACGCGTT
>DAIPHR010000325.1:0-1945 GCA_036771215.1 Cyclobacteriaceae bacterium | reverse complement strand
CCCAAATGACGGGTCACTACCTGACTCAGCAAACGTTTAACCTGACCGACCAACCGTGGAACGGTTATGCTTCGCTCGAGGCGTTTTACAATTCATTTGAGACCGCTGACGCCCGCAGGGGTGCAAGCTTCCTGGTGGGTCCGCAGTTTAGCTCGGGTGGCGTTCGCTTGAAAGATCTCAGCGCGGAGCCTGGGGATCCGGATGGTCAGGATTTGACGTTTACTCCCAACATCAACATGTTGGCTCCAAACAGTTTCCGTCAGGCCGGTGCCCGTGTGGGCAAGTGGGAGTTCCGTTTGGGTGCTCGCCCCAGTCTGAGTAACGATTTCCCGATCTATCGGTATGCTGATGTGTTGTTGATGCGTGCCGAAGCCCTATGGCGTATTAACCCAGCCAGCGCAGACGCACTTACCTTGGTTAATCAGGTGCGTGCAAGAGCGGGCGTAGCCGCATTCACAGCTGCCCAGATGACAGCTGATAACCTGCTCGCGGAACGCGGCAGGGAGATGTTCGCGGAAGGTCACCGCAGGTCGGATTTGATCCGTTTCGGAAAGTATAATGACGCCTGGTGGGAAAAAACCGCGTCACTCCCCACCCGCAATTTGTTCCCGATACCGCAAGGGCAAATACTGGTTAATCCTGATCTTGTTCAGAATCCGGGTTATTAATTGAATTTTAGTTCTGTAAAGAAGGCGATCCGTAGCGGGTCGCCTTCTTTTTTTTTGCAGATAGCGTACTTTTGTCGCTTCATATGAGATGGGTTGTGTTCATGCTGCCGGTCGTGTTGCTGGCTGCCGCCTGCGGGAGTCGGGTTGAATCTGAACAAGGTTTGCTTCGTCTTCAGCCGGCCGCCAGGACCGGTATTGGCTTCATGAACACGCTGACCTATACGGAGGCATTCAATTGCTACACCTATCGGAATTTCTACAATGGAGCGGGTGTAGCCGTGGGGGATATTAACAATGACGGACTTGTGGATATCTACTTCTCGGGTAATCAGGTGGATAACAAACTTTACCTGAACAAAGGGGGATTTGTCTTTGCTGATATTACCGAGCGGGCGGGTGTGGCCTGCCAGAACGTGTGGTCTACCGGGGTTAGCATGGCCGATGTAAACGGAGACGGATGGCTTGATATTTTTGTTTGCAAATCGGGACCACCTCTTGGTGGGGTTCGCCACAATGAGTTGTTTATCAATAATGGTGATCTGACTTTTCGTGAAGAGGCGGCCAAGTGGGGAATTGCCGATGAGGGACTATCGTTGCATGGTGTTTTTTTTGACTATGACCATGACGATGACTTGGACTTGTATTTGTTGAACAACTCGAACCGGCAGGTTGGCATCTATGATTTGCAGGAGGGGCAACGCAAAATTCGTGATCCGTTTGGAGGCAATAAACTGTACCGAAATGACGGTGATCGGTTTCGGGACGTGAGTGCCGAGGCCGGCATTTACTCGAGTTCCATTGGGTTCGGATTGGGCGTTGTAGCTGCGGATGTCAACCGGGATGGTTGGCAGGATCTCTTTGTTTCCAATGATTTTTTTGAGCGGGACTACTTATACATCAACCAAAAGAATGGGACCTTTCGAGAGTCTCTCAACGAGGTGCTCGTGGAATCAAGCCTTGGCTCTATGGGTGCGGACATCGCGGATCTGACCAATGATGGATTTCCGGAAATCTACGTCACGGAAATGTTACCCGGCACCTTTGAGCGAATTCGTACGAAAGCGTCTTTTGAGGATTGGAATAAGTTCAGCGAGAATGTTCGCAGTGGCTACGGACATCAGTTTTCACGAAATGTACTTCAACTGAATAACCGTTGGTTACCAGGTTCAGATAGCCGGGTAGCTTTTAGTGAAATTGCCCGATTTGGCCGGGATCATGCCACAGATTGGAGTTGGGGAGCTCTCATTTTCGATATCAACCACGATGGCTTAAAGGAT
>DAIPHR010000324.1:0-1957 GCA_036771215.1 Cyclobacteriaceae bacterium | reverse complement strand
TCATCCGCAACGACACGTTGTTGTTTGAACGCTATTATCAGGGTTATGAGGAGGCCTCAGTCGTGGCTTCTTTTTCCATGGCTAAGTCGTACACATCTGCGCTTGTAGGAGCGGCAGTGGCCGATGGGTTTATCAAAAGTGTAGATGATCCGATTACTGATTACTTACCCGAATTCAAGGACGAAAAGGGGTTCGATCAGATCAAAGTCAAGCACTTGTTACAGATGACCAGCGGCATAAGGGGATCGGAGAGCTATTACAATCCGGTGGGCCAGGCGGCTAAACTTTACTATGGGCGTACGCTGCGTTCGTATGTCAACAAGTTGAAAGTGGAGGATCCCCCCGGAACGCGATTTGAGTACCGAAGCGTGAACACCCAGTTACTGGGCTTGATTGTAGAGCGGGCCACGGGACGCCCGCTGACCGAGTACCTCAACGAACGGATATGGAAACATCTGCAGCCGGAGTTTGATGCGACCTGGAGCACAGACAAAGAGAAAGACGGGGTGGAGAAGACATTTTGTTGCATCAACGCGCGTGCGCGCGACTTTGCCAAATTCGGCAGGCTTTATCTGAATGACGGCCTGTGGAATGGCACGCCTGTGCTGCCCCGCGAGTGGGTGCGTGAGTCTACACGCTCCTCGCGCGAAGAGGGTGCCGTACCGTACTACAAATACCAATGGTGGCTTACCGATAAAGGTTTTGCCGCCATTGGACATTTAGGGCAATATGTATACGTGAACAGGGCCAAAAACATCATCATCGTCCGGTTGGGGAAAAAGGAGGGCAAAGTCTCGTGGGAGCGTCTGTTTGATGAGTTGGTAAACAGGCTCTGACCGCATTACCGCTTCAGCACGCCCAACACCTCATTCAACTTCAACAGCGCTTCCACCGGGCTGATGGTGTTGATATCGATCTTGGTTAACAGATCATGTACGGCTTTCATCTTCGGGTCGGCTTCGAAGAGGCTCATCTGAAACTGTGGCTTGGGCAGCTCTTCGAGGCTTTTCTTGCGTTTGTCGTGCCGCTTTTCTTTTTCTAAAAAATGAAGAATATCGTTGGCGCGCAGCACCACGGGGTTCGGCATGCCGGCCAATTGTGCCACTTGAATCCCAAAGCCGTGTTCGCTGCCGCCTTCCTTCAGCTTGCGCATGAAAATGATCTTGTCGCCCACTTCTTTCACGCGCGGCAAATCCTCCGGCAATTGATTGAGCTCATGGTAGTGCGTAGCAAACAACGTTTTTGGTCAAAGGTCTTTGTGGTTGTGCAGATACTCCACAATGGCCTAGGCAAATGATATCCTAATAGAGGCCGGAAAATCATTTGGTGATCGTTCGTGCGGAACGCCTGACTCACCACCAAGCTTTTGTAAACCGGTGATGTTATTAAATATTCTACTCGCACGCTGGTCAGGCGACCCGCAACAACGGGGACGCTTGCCGGTGAAGATCACCGGTGAAAGGCGAGGGCATACGGTTTTCAATCGGGGAAAAGTAGTTAGCGGGCCAGCCTGCAATCATTAATGCTTCACAAACTTTTTCACCTGCCCCTGATTTGAGATACCGGCTTGGTCAATGCGGATCACATAGGTGCCCGGAGGCAAATGGGAGACAGATATCCTTTGCTTTCCGTTCACGACACCGCGCCAGACTGATCGCCCGGACAAGTCAAGGATTTCAACGGTTAATTTTTCTTTTTTACCCGGAAATTCTATGGTCAGCTCTTCTGTTGCCGGATTCGGGTACACCACGAACATATTTTGATCAGTGGATTCAGTTGCGCAAACTACAGCCACTACATGGGAATCGGTAAAACGGCCATCATAGTCAGTTTGCCTGATGCGGTAATAGCTCAACCCAGTGGTAAATTGATTATCCCGGTAGGTATATTGCCGGGCTTGCCGCGTGGTGCCGGCTCCTTTAAGGGTGGCAATTTGGGTCCATTCTTTTCCATCTGT
>DAIPHR010000323.1:0-1970 GCA_036771215.1 Cyclobacteriaceae bacterium | reverse complement strand
TGGATCGAAGCGTTTGTGAATGCGCGCGACTGGGTAGCGGCCCGCGTGAAATAAATATTTATCCCACTGAACTAATAGACTATCAACTCGTGTTGGGCAGGTATTGTATCACCTAACCCAATTTCGATGATGAAGTATGTTATTACAGGTTCACTAGGCCACATCAGTAAGCCGGTAGTGAAAAAACTGGTGGCCGCTGGCCATTCCGTCACCGTTGTCTCCAGCCACTCCGACCGTGCAAAAGAAATTCAGGCCCTGGGCGCAACCGCTGCCGTAGGTTCGGTTGAAGACCCGGCCTTCGTCCATGCAGCTTTCACAGGTGCTGATGCGGTGTACCTGATGATACCCCCGAACTGGACACCGGAAGGTGGATGGCTTCAATACCAGCAAAAGGTAACACACCATTTCCTGGATGCCATCCGTGCCCATCAAATCAAAAACGTGGTGTTGCTGAGCAGTGTAGGTGCCCATCTGCGCACAGGCGCAGGACCGGTTGACGGCCTCGGTTATTGCGAAGAGAAACTGGCCGCGTTATCCGGTGTGAATGTAAAAGTTCTTCGTCCTTCCTATTTCTATTACAATCTGTTTAGCATGGTGCCGCTGATCAAGAACATGAATATCATGGGATCCAACTTCGGCAGCACAGACGAAAAACTGGTGCTCACCCACACGGACGATATTGCCGATGTGGTGGCCGAGTCGTTATTGAAACTGGATTTCCAGGGCCATTCGATTGAGTACATCGCCAGTGACGAGCGCCATCCAAAAGAAATTGCCCAGGTCCTCAGCGCAGCCGTGGGCAAAGCCGGCACGCCTTGGGTAGAATTCAAAGATGCTGACGCCCTGAACGGCATGCTGCAGAGCGGACTGCACCCGGCCATCGCCAATGGTTATGTCGAACTGGGGGCTGGTATTCGCAGTGGCGCGGTGCAAGCGGATTATTGGAAACACCGACCCGCCTTGGGCAAGAAAAAACTGGAAGACTTTGCCCACGAATTTGCGGCCGCTTACCAGCAGTAGCCACCAAAATGAAAAAAGAGGCTGTCTCAAAACTGTCAGTTGTTGTCAGGTTGAGCTTGTCGAAACCTCTTTCGGTTCAGAAATGCCTTCGACAGGCTCTGGCTGACACCATTGAAATTACTTTTGAGACAGCCTCTTTCTTTAAAAAGGTTGCTCCCTAGAATTTGCCAAACTTCAGCGTGAGGTTATAAGACCAATCACTCAGATCATTGTCCGTGAGACCCCGGCCATTGCTGTCATACGTTTTGCGGTAGCTGATGCCCGGGCTGAAGCGCATCCAGCGGAAGAAGTTGACTTCCAACTGAACACCAGGCTCGGCCACGAAAAACCAATTCTGGTCATACACCGGATGAGAACTGTTCCAATCAAAATCATTGTTGGTCCAGCGCTCATACTGGGTGGTATAGCCGGCACCCGTGAACAAATGAAAGACCAGGTGAGCGGATTTGTTCGAGCCCATCACCCACTCGGTAACGAGCCCAGCCTGTCCGTAGCCATAACTTAATTGGGTTGTCGGGGCCTCACTGAATTCCAGCGGCACCGGAATATGATTGGTGGTTCCGGCCACGCCCAGCCCTAACATGAAGCGCCTGTTAATGTAAACGCCACCATAAATCTCCGCGATGTTGGCAAACTCGCCCCTGATGGAGGTAAACTTGTTGGTGATGGCACCATACCCCCAACGCGGCCGTTGCGAAACACGGTTTGAATATCGTGCCTGCGCGATGTTTCCTCTTCCTGTGCCCAGCCTGACGTTGAAACGGCCAGAAATAATCCGACAATCATTAACTTTCTCATATTCGATGTGATTTGAAGGCAGGACAACCAAACGAACCGATACCCCTAGTCGATTTTACGTTTTTCTTTGATTAGCTCCGGAAACGCATTTATATGCGCCTTATCCGAAAAATATGAAGCTCGCCGCCCGCAACACCCCCCGCGATCTCGCC
>DAIPHR010000322.1:0-1987 GCA_036771215.1 Cyclobacteriaceae bacterium | reverse complement strand
CCCCGGATTTCTCCTCTTCCCAGCGGCACCACTCGTCCTTCATCTTCTGCTTAAAAAGCGCGCTGTCTTCCGGGCTCAGGTCAGTCAGTTTTTCTTTCCAGTGTCCACGGCCCCGGCCGTTTTTACCCCCCAGCCCCGAAAAAATAATCTTACTCAATACCAGCAGACCCAGCGTTTGCCAGAAGTTGATTACCGGCCCACCAAAAAGATCCGGCACCAGCCAGTTCCACAACAGCATGGTAACGCACCCAAAGGCAAGTACCGCGAGTAGCCCAAAGACAATTATCAACGCAATTTTATATCCCCGTTTCATCCGTTTCATAACGCACAAGTTTTGATCGTCACATATTGGTTATTGGTTATCGGCCATCGCCAACTACATCATCATAAAAAGTCTGCAATTTCTTTCGCAGCGCCATAATGGCGTAACGCTTGCGCGAGAGCAGCGTGTTGATCGAGAAGCCGGTCTCCTCTGCGATTTCCCGAAAGCTCCGCTCCTCCATCTCATTCTGAATAAATATCTCGCGCTGCTCAGCCGGTAATTCTTCCAGCGCCAGCATAATCTGATCCCAGATAGCATCGCGCAGGAGCGAGGCTTCCGGGCTGTTGCCCAGGTCGGGTAAAATATCTTGCAAACTCAAAGGCGCATCATCATCGCGGCCGGCTGTAAACTCAAAATCGGTTTTCTGCGGGCGCACGGCATCGCGCCTGTACCGGTCGATAATCTTGTTTCGTGCCACGCTGTATAGCCAGGATGTGATGCGGTCAACCGAGTCAATCGTATCAAAACCCGCGACAAACTGAACAAACACATCTTGCAGAATATCCTCCGCCTCTTCCGTAGTGCGGACGCGGCTGCGGATAAAACCCAACAGTTTGTCTTTCTCTTGCCGGAAGGTGTCTTGTTTGATGGATTCCTGCATGTCCAGGGTTAATGCTATGGTGCGCATATAGCGGGTAAGACGCAACCACAGGCCGATTTATTTTAACACGCCCAAAATTACCTGTAAAAAGCTTGTAAGTCCTTTGGCTACTTTTGCCTGCGTGACTCCACACCGCGGCTTCATTCGGTTTCAGGAATCAGAACTCCACTACTCCCGGGCTGGCGAGGGCACCGTGTCATTGCTGCTTTTCCACGGTTTTGGCCAAAGCAGCGAGGTGTTCCTTCAACACGCGAAAGTGTTGGGCGAAATCTACACGGTGTATGCCTTCGACCTCTTTTTTCACGGCAACAGCGTTTGGCCGATGCGCGAAGCCATTGAAAAACCGGACTGGCAGAAAATCATGGACACCTTTCTTCAACAGGAAGGTATCGATCGTTTTGAGGTGGGCGGGTTTAGCCTCGGAGGTAAGTTTGCCTTGACGACCCTCGAGTTCTTCGCGCCCCGTATTGATCGCCTCATCCTGCTGGCTCCGGATGGAATCAAAACCAGTTTTTGGTATAGCCTGGCCACCTACCCCATCGCCACCCGGGCGCTTTTCCGCAGTATGATCTTAAAGCCGGGCCGCCTGCATGCCCTGGTGGTGCTGCTGCGCCAACTGCATCTGGTTGATACCGGCATTCTTCGCTTTGCGGAACATCAAATGAACACCGAGGAAAAAAGAAGACGGGTGTACTACTCGTGGGTTTATTTCCGGCACGTAAAGTTCAACGTGAAGAACGTGGCTGACCAATTGAACCAAAACGGAATCCCCCTTGTGCTGATCACCGGCCGCTTTGACAAGATCATTACCACGGCCAATATGAAACCCTTTGCCAGCTCGGTGAAAAACAGCCAGCTACTCGAACTGGAGGCGGGGCACAATGACCTCATCCTAAAGTCGATCAATTTTCTACTCTAAAAACTTGATGAAGTTCTCGCGATGAATCAGATCAAGTTGCGCGGCCGGATAGGCTTCACGAAAAGCATTTGGAAACCGATATGATTTTGGTGGGGTCCACTTGAATTCAAACGCGCTTACCTGACCCCCGGCTTCCTCTACATAG
>DAIPHR010000321.1:0-2073 GCA_036771215.1 Cyclobacteriaceae bacterium | reverse complement strand
TAACGGCTGACCATCGCTTGCTCCTCAATTTCTTTTTGGGTCCAGGCTACGGTCTTCAAATCGATGCCGGCTTCAAACGGCGTGGTGCCAGCCAACGCTACGGTCTTAAACTGATCGTTGCCATCCTGACGGATCAGGAGTTCGGGTGTGGCTCCAACCCAGGTTCCGGTTTCGGGCGTTGAGCACAGGGTGACTAATGCATGGGGGTACCGCTCGGCCAATCTGAAAAAGCCAGCGGGCCAATCTTGCGGAACGGCAAATTGGATTACCTGTTTTCGGGCCGGCACCACTTTTTCAAGATTACCGGAGTTGATTTGCTCGACACCGGCTGCCACGAGTGCCGGATAATCTTCGCGTGGGTGAGGGTGGGGTTAATGAAAGTGAAGGAAGATCGTGGATGTCGGCTCGCCTTCCTCATCGGTGGGCATATCTTTTTTCTCCCACCCCAACTGACCCTTCACCTGAAGTTCTTCACGGGTGAAACGGTACAGGTAGTCGGCCTCCAGAAAATATTTGGGCTGATGGGGAAGAAACGGTGCAATGGCAAATCCGGGCCGGGCGCTTTCAACGTCAAGTGTCGCCAGCTGCCGTGGGCCAGTTTCGGAAACCAGCAGAAACACGTCTTGAGTGTGGGGCATTCGCCACATTGAAAACGAGTTTCTATCCTGGCTCAGTTGGCCAAGCACCTGCGTAATCATCCGTTGCTGATGATATTGGCGCTGCTGAACTTCCGTCACCTTCATCGTTTGTCGATTATAGCCATCGTGATCCGGCTGATACACACCAGATCACCCGATTCATTTTCAATCTTAATCTCCCACACGTGCGTTCTTTTGCCCATGTGAATCGGGCGCGCGGTTCCGACAACCAACCCTTCGCGCACACTCTTGATGTGATTGGCGTTGATTTCAAGCCCCACGCAGGCCTGTATCTTGTTATCGATACAGCAATTGGCGGCCACACTTCCCAGTGTTTCGGCCAAGGCTACCGATGCACCTCCATGTAACAATCCCATGGGCTGCCGGGTTCTGCCGTCTACCGGCATTTTGGCACGAATAAAATCTTGTCCAAGTTCGACAAACTCAATGCCGAGGTGTTCCACCAGAGTGCCGGGCGAGAGGCGCTCGAGAGTGTTGAGGGTTACGTCTGGATTAAAAAGGGGCATTCAGGTTGTCCACCGCTCATATAACAGTGAATTCTCTATTTTTGCGGGCAAATTATAAGATTTTGGTCAAACATTTATACCTCATCCGGCACGGACAGACCGATTTCAACAAGCAGGGAATCGTGCAGGGCTGTGGGGTTAACTCCGACCTGAATGATGAGGGGCGGGCACAGGCCAGTGCTTTCTTTGAGGCTTATCGCCACGTTTCGTTTGACAAAGTTTATACCTCGGCTTTAAAGCGTTCTCAGCAATCGGTGGAGCTGTTTGTCAGGCAGGGTGTGCCCTTTGAACCTTTGGCGGGGTTGAATGAGATCAGTTGGGGAACGAACGAAGGCAAACGGATAACGCCTGAAGAAGATGCCTATTACCAATGGATGTTGCAGCAGTGGCAACTGGGCCATGTGGAACACCGCATTGAGGGGGGCGAGAGTCCGCTCGATGTGGCGCTGCGGCAACGTGAAGCTCTGGAGCTCATTCTTTCGCGCACACATGAGCAAAACGTGCTCATCTGCATGCACGGTCGTGCCCTTCGGATTTTGCTTTGTCAGTTGTTGCGTTACCCGCTTCATAGTATGGACATGTTTGAGCACCAGAATCTGGGGCTCTACCAGGTTACCTATTCGGGTTCCATGTTCTCCGTGGTCAGGTACAATGACGGTACACATTTGCAGCGACCTGAAAGTAGTCGCGTGCCAGACCCGGCTCTTACGCTAATTTCTTCGCTTTGAGTGTCTCCAGCGCTGACCGGGCTTTTCCATCAATGCTGGTTTTGTATTCGTGCTTCTTGTAGGCAAGGGCCCGGTTGAAATAGGTTTCAGCATCGGCAAAACGCTTTTCATCCATGCAGATGTAACCCATTTGCAGCGATGCATTGGCCGCGAAGTACCACGGTTGCTGACCTGCCATAG
>DAIPHR010000320.1:0-2090 GCA_036771215.1 Cyclobacteriaceae bacterium | reverse complement strand
AAGGCATTGTACACACCATGAAGTTCTTTTTCCGATACGAGATGCCACATGCCGCAGCCTGCGCGGCCACACTCCTCGACCCTCAGTACCTAACCAGCCCAAAAGGTGTGGATGAAACCGGGATGGACGAAAGTGGTCATTAGCTGCTGACTGTTGGTTGCTGCGTTTTTCTCTGATGCTGGTTGCATGGGCAGCGTGTGAACGATATCCAAAGAGAGCTTACAGGTTTAAGAATACCATGTTGCGGGTGAGGTAACCCGCAACAACTATCAAAAATATTTTTGATTTTGCCACACGCTACGAACCGACACTTTACCGAGAATTAACGGATGCATTTGTGAAGTTGATGCTGTTTACCTACATTACAACATGTATCCCATCTTCTCGTGTCGCCTCAACTAACCCTCTCCATGGGCAGGCGCCTGGTAGAAAAGGGCCTGGATTGGCTGTTGTCATCTACGGCCAGGTACAGGATCGAGCGTTTTATTCTGGCCATCGCCATTTTCAGTTATCTCGTTCACCTGCTGCTCATTCTGCTGGTTTCGCAGGGAATTTTGCACCCGGCCTCGGGCTTGTTGCTCAGCCCGATCTCGGCCATTTATACTCCTTTTTCATTTATACTGGTGTATGAGATTTACTTGCTGATATTTTATTTGCCCAAGTCCACGTCTTTCTATATCGGCAAGCAATATGAAATCATCACGCTGATCATCATCCGCAGAATTTTCAAAGACATCGGCAGTCTCGAACTTTTGCCCAACTGGTTTCACAATGAAAACGACCTGCAGTTTACGTACGATGCCGTTACCTCGCTGGTGTTATTTTTTCTGATTTGCCTTTTTTATATGCAGGTGCTTCGAAGGGAAAATCCGGGCTTCGAGGCCGGTGAGCAGGCAGAAGTAAAAGCCAGCACATTTCTGTTTTTGAAAAATACCATCGCGTTGTTGCTGGTTCCCGTAATGCTGGTGCTAGCGTGCTATTCGCTCTACAGTTGGGCGGCCACGGCCGTACTCAACTACGATTCGGGCATCATGGCAGCAGCAGGCGATCTCAACGAGGTATTCTTTAATGAGTTTTTCACTATCCTTATCATTGTGGATGTGTTGTTGCTGCTGGCTTCGCTCTTTTATTCCGATCAGTTTCAGTCCATTATCCGAAACTCCGGCTTCGTGATCTCTACGATTCTGATCAAACTGTCTTTTTCGGTAGATGGCGTCACCAACAATTTGCTCATCACCGGTTCGGTGGTTTTCGGCCTGCTCGTACTTCTTATTTACAATTTGTTTTCACGCAAGGTGGCCCCTCTTTTTTCGGGGCAAATGCAGCACAAAGACAAATAATCAAATCTCGTTCACTGCGGAACGCTGCGGGTGGGCGGTATCACGGTTTTAAGATGATCCATCAGCAACGGACCGGTGCTTTTACCCACCGACATGCCGGTGAGGTATTCGGCATGAGGTATCTGCCGGTTCTCAAAAAAAGAGGGCTTTACAATGTAACCCAGTGCATCGTTGGTTAAGGCCATCACAAAAGAGGGCCCGGTGCCCATCCGTTTTTTTGTTTCGAGGCCATAGTAGGGCGCTGTTTCTCCGGGGTGGGCGGCAAACGACACGTCACCAATCGAAAACCACGCGATTTCAGTTTCCACTGAATCCTGAATCGGGCGCTGGATGGTGCCAATGGCGGCCAACTGTTTCCAGCCCTCGTTTTCGACCGGGAATTTTATTTTTTTGGAAGCAAACCGCAGGTCGGGGGAGGCTACGGGCCGTGCGTTTTGCATCGCCACGTTTACGGCCTGCGCCAATTCGCGCCCACGCTGTTGCGCTTTATCAAAAGAGCCCTCGCCATCTTCGGGTTGAATCCACCCGCCAATAGGCCCCTGTAAAAACAAGGCTTCCGCTCCGGTTTGATTTTTCATCTCGCGGTAATAACCGCCCACGTAGTCAGCCGATACCTCTGAAAAACGGGCATCTAAAAAAGTGGGGTGGCAGGCAAAGTTGGTGAGGGTGGCAATGGCCTTCCCGGCTTCATCGGTAAACTGAAGGATGGCAACGGATCGGTCAATTTCTTCGAGGCAGATGTTTTGAACC
>DAIPHR010000319.1:0-2104 GCA_036771215.1 Cyclobacteriaceae bacterium | reverse complement strand
AATTCGAAGAAGACGGGCGCTTTGTAGGTTCCGTTGAGGGCAAAGGGCAACGAATAAAACTGCCGGTAGTTACGAACAGTCGCATCAAAGATTTCACAAAAAATAACTTTTCGGGCCGTATAACTCTCGGCCTTCGTATCGTATTGAATCTGGATGAGGTCGGCTTGCAGATCATATTTGATCAGTCCCTTTAATGTATCACCCGACTCCAGTACAACTTTGCCGTCATGCCAATACTCAAACGGGAATTGCTGGGCCCGGCCCGCCCCGCCCAACAGCAAAAAAACTAAAACCAGCAGCCCGCGCATTACTTCATTTTAATATCTGGTGCCCGAGTTTGTCGCGCTTCGTTCGCAGATACTTCTCGTTGTGTGGGTTTGGCTTGATCTCGATTGGAACGTTTTCCACAATTTCAAGACCATATCCCATCAACCCAACCCGCTTGCGCGGATTATTGGTGATCAGCCGCAACTTCCGCACACCAAGGTCGTGCAGGATTTGCGCGCCAATGCCGTAATCCCGATGATCCATATCGAAACCCAATTTCAAATTGGCCTCCACCGTATCCAGTCCTTCCTCCTGCAGTTTATAGGCTTTGAGCTTATTCAGTAATCCAATGCCCCTCCCTTCCTGCTTCATGTAAAGAACGACTCCGCGGCCTTCACGCTCAACCATCTCCATCGCATCGTGTAACTGGTTACCGCAGTCACACCGGCACGAACCGAAAATATCGCCTGTTACGCACGAGGAATGTACGCGAACCAGCACCGGCTCGTGCGCATCCCATGTTCCTTTGATCAGAGCCATGTGAACCTCACCCGTGTTGACCTGCTCATAGGCCACCAGGTGGAAATCGCCATGGACGGTGGGCATGTTTACCTCCAGTTGTTTGCGAATTTGCGACTCGTGCTTCATCCGGTAGGCAATCAAATCCTTGATGGATACGAGTTTGAGGTTAAAGCGATCGGCCACTTTTCGCAAATCGGGCAAACGTGCCATCGAGCCGTCTTCATTCATGATCTCCACCAAAACCCCGGCCGGGCGGAACCCCGCCAGGCGGGCAAAGTCGATGGAGGCTTCGGTATGCCCCGACCGTCTCAATACACCCTCCTTTTTCGCTTTGAGCGGAAAAATGTGTCCGGGTTTACCCAACTCGTCCGGTTTTGTAGCCGGGTCGCACAGAGCTTTGATGGTTTTGAATCGATCGTGAGCGGAAATGCCGGTGGTACAGCCGTGTCCGATTAAGTCGACCGACACCGTAAAAGGAGTTTCAAAGGTAGCGGTGTTTTTGCCCACCATCAGGTCGAGTCCGAGTTCTTCGCAGCGCTCCTCGCTCAGCGGGGCACATATGAGGCCGCGCCCGTGCGTAGCCATAAAATTGACAATCTCGGGGGTGATGCACTCTGCCGCGCAGACGAAATCACCCGCATTCTCGCGATCTTCATCGTCTACCACAATAATCACCTTGCCGTGCCGGATTTCCTCCAGCGCTTCTTCAATACTGTCGAGCTTGATATGATCCGTCATTTCCTGCTTTTGAAATTTCTCAATGAACAACAAAAATAACACCTTCCCTGTTCCGCTACCGGGCTACCACAATTCCCAAAGCTAAAGCCAATTCGCGTTCCGCCTTTTTTAAACCTTCCTGCGTTTGCAGCGCTTCATCCAGTTGATCCCAATTTTCCTTTTCCTCTGCTTTTTTTATCTCCAGAAGATTGGAATCCATCATTTTCTGAACAAACCGAAACTTCAGGCGCAACACATTCGTCAGCGTGAGTGAACTCAGGTTGTCGGCTTCCAACGGAAAATAGATTTTGTATTTGTCGCGCCAATGCGGGCTCACCTCGTACCGCGAAGTCAACAAATCAGTAACCGCCTTCTTGATCTCAGCACTGCCCTGTTGCAGAAAATATTGACTGTCGACCCGGTCGCCTCGCTCGACACCTTCCTTGAAACGACCATAGATATCGCGAAAAACTTCGTTCGTGAACTCCACATCCTCCAGTTCTTGCACCAGAAAACTGGCAACCTTGTTATCCTCCAGAGCCTGGTCAGCATAGTTCAGCAGCAGCCGTATGGTTTCCCGCTCCTGATAGTATACCAT
>DAIPHR010000318.1:0-2113 GCA_036771215.1 Cyclobacteriaceae bacterium | reverse complement strand
TCCGAGCATTTTTCAGTGATCATATCACTGCTTAACATTGACGAACAGTCTTCCGCGCTGATCAAGCGAACCGGGCATTTCGGCACCGTTCAGTGGGATGGAACCGATCCACGTTTTATTGACCTGAAGTATATCCCCCGTCATGTCGTCCCGTTGGTTGGCGATTCCATTTTTACCTCTGACTTTAATGCCGTTTTTCCTGCCCATGTGCTGGTGGGTATTATCCGGGAAACGCGCCTGAGCGAGTCGGACCAGTTTCATGAGATTGAGGTGGAATTGGCTCAGGACTTTACCAAGTTGGCCTACGTTCAGGTGGTGAAAAGCCGCCTAAAAAAGGAGAGGGATTCGCTGGAGCAAATGACCATCGTTGAACCAAAATGAATGAACCGCCAGTTTCTGTCATCGGTGATTGGTTTTCTGGTGTTTGCCCTGCTGCAGGTCATGTTTTTTCAGGAACTGGTGGTGCTGCGTTATGCGTTTTGTTTTGTTTATGTGGCCTATATCCTGCTCCTGCCGGTGGAGACGAATTCACTAACTCTCATGTTGCTGGCGTTCATCCTGGGATTGTTCGTGGATATGTTTTATAATAGTCTTGGTATCCACGCTTCGTCTTTGGTTGTGATGGCGTATCTGCGCAACTATTGGCTTGGCGCAGTTACCCCGCAGGGAGCTTATGATGCCGGTTCCACCCCCACATTGGCTGCCAATGGGCTTCAATGGTTTTTGGTTTACATCTGTCCCCTGGTGTTCCTGCATCATGCCATCCTGTTTTTCATTGAAGCCGGTGGTTTCGGCTTATTTTGGTTCACCCTGCTGAAGATTATCGCGAGCACGGTCTTTACCTCCGGCATGATTATCGTGTTGCAGTATTTAACAGGAGGCAGCAGGCGATGAATGATGCGCGTAAACATCTCCTTAACGTGTTGGTCGTGCTGGCCGGGATTGTCTTCATCGTCAAGCTTTTTTTCATCCAGGTTGCCGATAACAAGTATGCGCAGTTGGCCGATAGCAATGCGCTTCTGCGCGAGGTGGAGTACCCGGTGCGCGGTCTTATCTACGACCGCCATGGCGAACTGATCGTACATAACTCACCTGAGTATGATCTGTACGTGGTCGTAAAAGATACGCATCCCTTTGATTCAGCCCGGTTTTGCTATGTTTTTGACATGACCCGCGAACAGCTCCGCCTCGCCTTTCGCGACTTGAAGATGCGAAAAGAGTATAAGCCCTTTAAGCCCACACTCTTTTTGAAGCAGCTGTCAAATGTTGATTTCGCCAAAATTCAGGATCGGTTGGATGAACTGCCAGGATTTTTCATACAGGCACGAACGACACGATCGTACAGCACACCCTCGCTTGCTAATGCGCTCGGCTACGTGAGCGAAATCAGTAAGGAGCAATTGGCGCGTGATTCACTGAAACTTTATCGGCAGGGCGATTATATTGGCCAAAGCGGAATCGAACAATTTTATGAGGCCGAGCTGAGCGGCACCCGAGGTGTTCGGTTCAAACTGCGCAACGCCAAGGGAATTGTACAAGGGTCGTTTAACAAAGGTAAATTCGATACCCTTTCGCGGCCAGGTCTTGACCTGATCACGGGCATTGATTTGAAGTTGCAACAGTACACCGAGTTGCTCATGAAGGGGAAGGCCGGAAGCGCGGTAGCGATTGAACCTGCCACGGGGGAGATTCTTGCTCTGGTATCGGGTCCGTCCTACGACCCCGCCCTGTTGACGGGAAAAGCCTTTAGCTCCAACTTCAGACTCGTAAGCGCAGATACAAACAAACCACTTTTTAATCGCGCGCTGATGGCCCAGTACCGACCAGGGTCGATTTTCAAAATAGCACAAGCAATGACCGCACTCCAACAGGGCGTGATTACGCCAGATACCCGAATCCGCTGCGATCGCTCGGTCATCGCGTGTCATGGCCGGCATTCAAATGAAGATTTGCGTGGTGCGATCGCCAATTCCTGTAACCCTTATTTTCATCAGGTCTTTCGCAGGATGATCCAGAAGGGGAAGGCGGACGATCCGTTCACCGATAGCCATTTGGGATTGGCCGAATGGCATGCACACATCGAGAGTTTTGGCTTTGGAAAAAAGCTGGGTGT
>DAIPHR010000317.1:0-2158 GCA_036771215.1 Cyclobacteriaceae bacterium | reverse complement strand
TACTTTTTTTCTTTCCACCAAAGAGCTTGTCGATTTCTTCACCGGCTTTTTGCTCGGCACTGCCGGCCGCTTTGTTTTTTAGTCGATTAAGCCCGGGTAGCTGCGCATAGCCGCTGATGGCCAAAACAGCCATTACCGCCAATAGACATCCAAGACGTAGGGTTTTCATGAGTGTTTGGATTGAGTGTTCGAAGGTACAAAAACGTCTGTTCAAATGTTGCGGGCCACGGTCAGGTGCGGTATCTTACACGATGGCCAAGAACTTCATTCTTGTAGAACCCCGCACAAGAGCGGAGTGGCGGCAATGGCTTCTCCGTCACCATCGGCAGAAAGAAAGCATTTGGCTGGTGCTCCACAAAAAAGGAAGCGGGGGCTCAACCCTTACCCTCAGCGAAGCGGTTGAGGAAGCGTTGTGCTTTGGCTGGATCGATAGCGTGTCGAACAAACTCGATGAGCAACGTTACAAAATCCTGCTCTCGCCCCGAAAGCCAAAAAGCAACTGGAGCAAAATCAATAAAGCCCGCGCCCGGAACATGATCAAAGCAGGGCGGATGCACGCAGCCGGACAAGCTATGATTGATCTGGCCAAAAAAACCGGCACGTGGAACGCCCTTAACGAGGTTGATAAACTTGTGGTGCCACCCGATTTAGCCAAGGCTTTTGCCCGCCAGCGAAAAGCCAGGACTTTTTTTGATGCTTTTCCACCTTCCGTTCGCAGAGGAATTCTGGAGTGGATTCAAAATGCAAAGACGCCCGCCACCCGCAGCAAACGAATTGCTGAAACCGTAGCACTCGCAGCCCGCGATATTCGAGCAAATCAGTACCCCAAAAAGGCTAAGTAGCTGATAATCAAGAACTGTAAAACTGTCAAAAATCATGTTTCAGCCTGATGAGACTCATGCTCACCTGGCATTGCCTGTCTCTACCTTTCGCCTGTCAATCAAAACCCAACCCCGATAGATATGACTTACCGACCCCTGTTTTTAGTTTTTTGGCTGACATTTTCCATCAGCACCCTCGCCCAGACACCTTTCACACTTAAAGAGAAAAAAGTAACCGTAACGGGAACATCCACCCTTCACGAGTGGACTTCGGAGGTGCAGGCCAGCACCAGGATGGGCACGAAAAATGTTACAAAAAACCGGGGGGAGCGCATTGACGCCGCCGAGTTCAGCCTGAAGGTGGCCGATATCAAGAGTACCAAAGGCAAGATTATGGACAACAAGACCTATGAAGCTTTTGACTACGAGAAGAACCCGACCATCACGTATAAGCTGGCATCGGCTACGGTGAGCGATCCCAACATCAAAGCGACCGGGCAGTTGACGATGGCCGGAACGTCAAGAGCCATTGATCTGCCAACGACTGCCAAAGTACTGCCGAATGGCGATGTAAAAATTACAGGATCCTACAAGATCAATATGAAAGACTTCAAAATGACGCCCCCCACGGCCATGATGGGCACCATCAAGGTGGGTGAAGAGGTCACCGTCAATTTTGATTTAACCTTAACCCCTATTAAATAAACAACTTAACTCTATGCAAATTCCAATCCTTACTTCTATGAAAACTCAAGGACTACGAAAACTATCCCTACTAGGTGTATTGATAGTTCTCACGGGAGTGGTGATGGCCCAACAGGCCCCGATCCAGTATTTCCGCCCGTACGACCAAAGAGGAATTAATGTGTTCGAAACAACCAAGGAAGATACCGTAGGCTTTACCGGATTCAAATTCAGAATTGGTGCTGGCTTTACCCAAGGGTTCCAGAACTTCACACACAAAAACAGTCAAGCGCGTGCTATTGTTGTGGATGGTGGAAATACGTACATCGAAACCGCTCCGGGTTCATTCACATTTAACAACCGTGTAACCGGTGCAGCGGTGCCTGGCACATTTGTTGATAACCCCAATGTGTACGGAGGTGTGATCTACACGCCAACGCCTGGGACGACACGTTACTTGACAAACTCTAACCAACTGTACGAAATGGCCGCTGGATTCCCGCTGGCACAAGCCAACCTGAATTTTGATGTGCAACTGGCCGATGGCGTTAAGTTGAACCTGATCAGTTATATGTCAAGCCACCACCACAACGAATTCTGGGTAAAAGGTGGTTATCTGCAAATTGACAAAGTGGGCTTTATGAACAGCGAGT
>DAIPHR010000316.1:0-2200 GCA_036771215.1 Cyclobacteriaceae bacterium | reverse complement strand
ATCCCGCTGGGATTCGAACCCAGGACCCTTACATTAAAAGTGTAATGCTCTACCGGCTGAGCTACGAGATCTTTACGTTATTTTTAGGCCCGTTTGCGGGGTTGATTCGTTAACAAGGTCGCAAAGGTAACACGATCCAAAAACTTTACAAACCGTGGTTTTGAAAATTCTGAAAGCCCTTTTTTTGTGGATAACTCCGGCATGGTTTGCTCTAGCACAGCCTTCAGCTGATCTGCAAAAAGGGGATTCTGCCTTTGCCGCGCGACAATACCGGCTTGCCCTTCAACAATACCAGATTGTGGAAAAAGCAGGCTTCGGATCTCCGGCCATGTTGCTGAAAATGGCGTACATCCACGAAGGACTCAGCCAGATTGCACCCGGCATGCGATACCTTAGCCTATATCATGCGCGCACCGGAGATCCGGCTGCCGAACAAAAAATTCAAACCCTGGCCGAGAAGAATCAACTCAACGGCTACCAGCTTACTGACGGGGAAAAGCTCCGGCAATTGGTCGCCAAACAAAAAATGTCCATCAGCATTCTTCTGGTCATGCTCGTTGTGGCCCTGGCCGGACTAATCTCTTTTCAAAAATTCACACGAAATCAGGCAAACCGGGCAATCATCTCCTTGCTGGTCGTAGGCTGCCTGGCGCTGGCCTGGAATCAGTATGCCAACCGCCCCACGCAATACGGCATTTTGAATGGAAACACCAACTATCTGATGAACGGCCCTTCGGCCGGGGCGGGGTTAATGTCGATTCAAAAGGATGGGCACCGGGTAAAAATAATCGGGCGACAAGATGTCTGGTTAGCAGTTGTCTGGAACAGCAAAACGGTTTTTGTTCGTGAAAATCAGCTCCTCACGCTGGGGCCCATTCAATAGTGAATGGACACGCTGCCCTTATACTCCCGTTGGGAAAACGTGAGGTAGTAGTAATAGACGCCCGGTGGCTGATCTTTGGCAAACCACCGGAAGGTACGGTCTGTACTCTCAAACACACGCTCGCCCCACCGGTTGTAGATACGCACTGCCTGGAACTGGTTGATGCAGTTATCCAACGGCAAGAAACTTTGAAGGGCAACTTCACCTGCTCCACACGTGGATGGATCAATTCCCTCCAGTGCAAAATAGTCGTTGCACCCGTCATTGTTAGGTGTGAAAACATTGGGCGGCAAAAATTGAGCATCGGTACTCACGACATCCGCAATTCGGATTTTCACCGAAACGGTATCGGCACTGGCATTGTAGCAGCGATCATCCGCAAGCCGAAACGTAAAATCATATTCATTCGCATACACGTTGTTCTCAAAAATGGAACAGTCAGGCGACCACAGCAACTGGCTTTGCACTTGCACCTGACCGGAGGCAGGCGCGAACGTGAATCCTTGCGGAGGAACCGTGCCGGTGGCTGAAATCAGTTCCAATGTCAATTGATCCGGCTGTGGCGTGCGATCGGCATCGGTACCAACCAGCGTAAGCGCGATGGGCTCACCCAACGTCAGGTTCAGGTTGCTGATAAGTGGGGATTGATCTGTGTTCAGTACGGTAAGCCTCGGCTCCGCGTTATCGGGCGGAAGAATTTTGACTTCAACATCAACCGTATCGGCTTTGTAGAAGCGGCACTTGTTCGCGTTATCCACCACAATAAACCTGAATTCAAACGTATCGCGCTCGCGTGGATTAACGTTGGCGCAGGTCAGATCCCATTGAAACACCGATGCAGCCTCACCCCGGGCTGTCAGGGGCGAAAAAGAAATTCCATAGTCAGCTAGATTAAAGCCTCTTCCCGCACCCGTCAGCACAAGTAAATCATTATCGACCAAATCCTCACCCCGAACGGAAAAGCGGAGTTGCTCGTTTATCCTCCGGGTAATGCCCAGGACCTTTCGTTCGAGCGGATTTGCCGTAAGATCCGTATCAATCAAGGGATCAGCATTGCCCGGAATGCGCACGGCAAGGGAATATCGGGCACTTACCGGATTATTCCGGTTGCACTCATCTACATCATTGACCACAATACGAACAACAAAATTGGTGCGCCTGGTAAAGTCATAAATGTTACAAAAGGCATCCCAATCGAGGCGGGCGCGGACCAGGCCTGGCTCTTGTTGCAGCACGGTAAAACGCATACCGGCATTGGCCAGTACGAAGCCATCTGTCACCACATTAACCAGAAGGGGGTCAAGGTCTGCATCGCGG
>DAIPHR010000315.1:0-2215 GCA_036771215.1 Cyclobacteriaceae bacterium | reverse complement strand
GTTCGGATAGGAAGGCGGCCAGGTTGCCGTAAACCTGCTGTGGGATGCCGGTACCTCCGTGGAACTGGATTACACCCTTCATGTCAGTTGACGGTTGTCGCCAAGCGGCTGCCAACGGGTAGCCATCGCGCGCGGTGATGTTGATTTTTTTGGTGATCATGTGGTGGGCATTAAGTGGCGATGGACTGCTCCATTACCATGTAAAGATAATTGAATCCGGAATTGTCATGAGAATCTAATACTGATGTACAATTGAACGGCTTTTCGTAGAATCAAAATTTCAATTCCAACAACATAAATTCTGTCAGAAACTCATACCGGTTTTTAGTCAGCGGAACACTATTTAGAAGCCACCTCAAAAATATTTGTATCGCGTCAGCCTGAGTGTATCGAAGGCGATTGAGGAGCAAAAACCGGTTTCGCCAAGCTCCACCTGGCATTCTCGGTTTCTATTGAGATGGTTTGTAGTACGTCAATTATCAGTATTTTCAATCTGCTGTTTTCTTAG
The DNA here is from genome assembly GCA_036771215.1 of Cyclobacteriaceae bacterium. GTDB lineage: Bacteria > Bacteroidota > Bacteroidia > Cytophagales > Cyclobacteriaceae > ELB16-189. Next base: position 1,707 of record DAIPHR010000315.1, on the reverse strand, counting down.
GGCCGCCATGGGAACTTTTTCAAATCACAATTCTGGGTTGAAGTGTGACTGTGGTGGGTATGATGCGCTGCGACTGCACATATTGCAGGTGTTGGTTCTTCCTTTTCCTGGCGCTTGCCCCACTTGTGTTTTTTTTCCGGAATTGTAATTTGAAATCAGCGGTATTGACAAAACTGCCCAACGGGTGACCAATCCTGACGATACCGGCAGGATTCAATCGGCAACATTAGGTGCCGAAAAAGTCTGATGCCTTTGTTGGGTTTACGCGTCAATCCAATCTCCCCCATCTCTGATGAGGCCTATCAGTTCATCCACAGCCTGTGCGGTGGGCACGTTGCGCTTCACCACTTCTTTGCCTTTGTATAAGGTAATACGCCCTGGGCCCGAGCCTACATAACCGTAATCGGCATCGGCCATTTCGCCTGGGCCATTTACGATGCAGCCCATGATGCCGATCTTCACGCCCTTCAAATGGCTGGTACGCGAGCGAATTTTGGCGGTGGTCTCCTGCAAATCAAAAAGTGTTCGCCCGCACGAGGGGCACGAGATGTATTCGGTTTTGGAAATGCGTGTGCGCGTGGCTTGTAAAATATTGAAGGCGGTTTCGTTGACCATTTTATCTGAACCGCAATTTTCGGCTGCAATGAAAACACCATCGCCCAAGCCGTCAATCAATAGTCCACCCATATCGGTAGCGGCATAGAGCTGCAGCAACTCGGGTTTCAAATCGCGGTAAGCGCGACCAATGATCACCGGCACCTCGCATTGATGTTCCATCAGCTCTACAAATAACCTGCGTTGTTCAGGCATTCCATGGTCATTATAGGTGTCAATCACCAACACGGCAGTTTTGTCTGACTTCAAGCGTGTGATGAGCGCTGCATCAACATCGGGCAAGCAGGCATAAACAAAATTTAATATAGCTGAAGTTGCTACGCCAGCTTTGTAATCCTTGGCGGGGATGAGTGGATATACACGGTGTTTGGATTGTTCGGCCAGCCACGTAGTGTGGTTCATGACCAAACCCAGGGTGCCTGGAATTTCAAAATCAATGGTGTTGTCGCCCAGAAAAATATAATCGCATGCCATGTCGGCAATATTCCATTTGTCTAGCGGCACTGAGTAATGATATCCTAGTGCAAAAAAAGAAGCAGGAGTTATTTTTTGCTTCTGCGAGAAGTCGGCCATCACGCGCGGCACGTTGTGGCCACCGATGTTCATCACCTCATGCGTGTGTCTGCGTGTATACGAAAATGGGTCGATGGGGTAATGGTTGATTTCCGGAATGACAATGCTTGCTTTGCGATGGTCATAACGCCTTGCCAGATCTTGCGCCACAGGCACTTCTGCCTCTGGCTCTTCAGTTAACGAAACGCGAATGGTGTCGCCCAACCCATCTTCCAACAATGTTCCAATACCAACAGAAGATTTAATTCGGCCATCTTCGCCATCGCCCGCCTCGGTTACACCCAAATGAAGCGGGTAAGGCTGAAAGCCTTCTGCATTCAGCTTGTGTACCAGCAGTCGGTAGGCCTGCACCATCACCTGCGGGTTACTGGATTTCATTGAGAGCACAATGTTGTAGAACTGCAGGTCTTCGGCAATGCGCAAAAATTCCAGCGCACTCTCCACCATGCCCAGAGGCGTGTCGCCATAGCGGCTCATGATGCGGTCGCTCAGCGACCCGTGGTTAGTACCAATGCGCAT
>DAIPHR010000314.1:0-2233 GCA_036771215.1 Cyclobacteriaceae bacterium | reverse complement strand
GCTACTTTTTGGCTTTAGCCGATGTGTACCGCAGTCCAAATCCAAACGGATACAACGGATCTTTGGAATCGTACGGCACGTCTTCTTTCTGATTGCGCACAGCCTCCATAGACGAAGGCAACTCGAACGGCAACTTGCCCTCGGGGCTGGCTTTACCAAAAACTACATCCAGCAATGCGGCATCGCTGGCGCCAAAATTTACAAATAGCCCTCTCGCTTCTTTGCTGATTTCCGGTATCACGGCAGGGCGGTCCAGATACACATCAACAATGGTGGGAACGGTTTTTAGCAACTGCACAATACTGTCTTTCTGTGCGCCTTTAAAATCCAGATCGCCATGGTGAAACCCACGGGCAAACGGGTTCTTGGTTTCAACCGGTACCCAAGGGGCCGACAATCGCAAAATGGCGAAGTCGGCTTCTTCAGGTTTGCTTACCACCGTGCCATACCTGGCAGCTACTTTCGGGTCTACATTTTTCACAAAGATTTTACGCTTACCCGCTGTCAATGGCAATATCGCTTTATCGTTCTTCAGCAAGGTGAATGATCTGCGTTGTGTAGCCTCGCCCAACTGCTTCCACTCGGCCTTGCCTACGATTTGTGTTGCTTTCTCCACATCCACATATGGGTTATCAAATAATCCCAATTCAAATTTCTGGCGCAGCAACCGTCTCACCGACTGATCGATGCGCGCTTCGGTAACTTTTCCTTCCTTCAGCAGTTGCACAATAAGTTCGGGCCTACTCTCACCACCAAACTGATCGCACCCGGCATCAATCACTTTCTTTACACGTTCCGCTTCGCTGAGCGACTCCACACCCCACGCGCGCGCAGGCCACACAGCCGGGCCCATGTTCGCATCGGTAATCAAACCCCAGTCGGTGCACACCACGCCATCGAATTTATATTTTTCGCGCAGCAATTTGGTGATGATGTCTTTGTTGAAACCAAAGCCCACGTTCTCGCTGGTCTGATCTACCGGAATGCCGTAGTAGGGCATGATGGATGCCGTCTTCGCTTCAAAGGCAGCTTCGAACGGAATTAAATGATAGTTGAAGTTATTGCCGGGATACACCTGGCCTTTGTGAAACTCAAAGTGCGAATCGAGGCCTTCCTTCTGCGGGCCGCCACCGGAGAAATGTTTCGTCATGGTGGCCACACCTGTGGCGCCCAGTTGCTCGCCCTGAAACCCGAGAATGTACGCCTTCACCATCCGCGCAGAAAGTTTAGCGTCTTCGCCAAACGTACCGCTCACACGCGGCCAGCGCGGCTCCGTGGCTAAGTCGGCCATGGGGTGCAGCGCCACCCGAATGCCCACCGCCAGGTACTCCTGCCGCGCAATGTCACCAAACTGGCGCATCAGCTTCTCATCATCCAGCGCAGCAAAGCCCAACTGCTCCGGCCACTGCGAAAAATTGTTGGCCGCCATGGCGAAGATGTTGTTGCTGAAGTAATGCCGCGGGTCGGACGCGATGGAAACCGGAATTCCTAAGCGGGATTTTTCTGCGGCCTTCTGCACGTTGTTGTTCCAGGTGGCCAACTGGCGCGAGGGGGGCGCAGCCCAGATGTTTACATGCGTGATTTTCTTTTCCTCGATTAATTTGTTGGCCTGTGGCATGCGGGCAAACATGCCCTGGCCGGGCACATCATCCAACGAGCCGTCATCGTTGATGCGCGTGCCGCTGATGAACATCATGCCTGCTTTTTCTTCCAGGTTCATTTGCGCCAGCAAGTCGCTCACGCGGGCTTCCACCGGTTGCGTGGCGTCTTCGTACACATCCATACGGCCGTTTTTATTCAGGTCGCGGTACGCGGGCACCGGGCGGTTCATCCCACTCAACAACGCTACCACGGCAACACCGCCCAACAGCAGGGCGATGGCAACTTGTACAGATAGTCGGTTTTTCATGATGGCTTTGGTTTATACGTTTTTTGAACTCTCTTTAAGGCTTGTTTCATGAAATTGATCCGGATGCTACCCGAATCGGGAACGAAAAGTAGAAATTATAAGAACGACCAGCCTACAAAAATTCCATAATTTGGTTTGTACGTCTTATCCGGGCCGTATTGATCGAGGTTGGCACCCAAGCCAAAATTCAGCGCGTTCATTTTCAGTCCGGCCCGGAGTTGCAGAAAACTGCGTGCATGCGTGTCTTCGCTGGTGCTGTGGGCATACAGCAACTGCAACCGCGTGTACAAATTCACCTTGGCGCTGAGGGCCGGTTTGTATTCG
>DAIPHR010000313.1:0-2304 GCA_036771215.1 Cyclobacteriaceae bacterium | reverse complement strand
CCAGCACAAAGTCCGGTTTTTGTTCATTCACCAGCCACGAAATTTTTGCTTGCTGCGGAGATCGTGCCCCACAGTCGCCAAATACAGCAAACCGGGTTTCGGGTTTTCGGGTGCGCGTGCGAAACGTGGCGGTACTGACAACTGTGCCATTCTGAAGAACGCGGTAGATATAATCCTGGTCAAACTTAAGCTTACCCAGTTGACTCCGGTAGAGCAACGTGGTTTGCTTATTCAGGTTAAGCGGGGTAACCGTGACTTTACTGCGGCTGATTTTTTTTGCGTGCTCGAAGTTAGTACCTGCGGTGTATTCCACCACAAACGCACCGGGCACGGTGTCGGTTTGCCAGATTAAAACTTTCCCCTCGCTCGTCAGTGCCGGATAATTGCCGGGTTGCAAGTAGGGCGGTACCAACACCTGTTGGGCAACGGCTGCCGTTGCGGCCAGAAGCAGAGCGATTGTTCCCTTCACGTTCATGATATCAACTAATTTTTTCGACAGCGGTAAATAAAAGCCTCCTTGAATAAACGATCGTTCTTTAGTGTCGTAAAAAATTCACCGACAAAAGATCGGATATCAGCCAACTGCTTTTCCGAAAAGTACGAGGCATGGTCGTTGATCACCGCCTTAACCTCGTCTTCTTTCTCAAGATAGCGTTGCCGGACATAGTTCACCAGGTGCTCAGTGCGACAAAAGCCACGGTATACGCGGTCGCGAACTGTGTTCTGGCCTGTCAGCTCGCTGGGGTTGGCATAAGGGGCATTCACCAAACCCGACATATCAAAGTCATACGCCAGCGGAATGTTCCGGGCAGGCTTGATCTGCAGAACTTTAATGTTGTGACTTATCACCGATGACCAATCGGTATTGGAGATCATGTACTGGAAGAAATCATGTGTAATCGCAGTGGTGTCTTCCAACTGGAGGGGGTGTAGTGTGGTTTCCCGAATCTTACCGTCAAACCGGTCGGCTACCAGGTCATCATCCTCAATAAGGAAGCCCAAAAGCTGATGAGTCTTAATCTGTTTACCCTGCCGCTCGCGCAGCGTAACGTTGACCAGCCGCGTGTGAAAGATATACCGCGTGTGGGGCTCGTAAAGTTTGTACCCGAGGTACTCTTTCATAATCAAGTAATTCGCATCCTTCGAAGTCTGGCAAGGCAATACCAATTTCAGATTCTTGTTCCCGGCAAATGGGGTGTTGGCAGCATCGCTCTTCTTCATCTTTACCCGCAAAGGCGGATAGTAACAATTTTCACGTCTGAAATTTCCGCGCGCACGCACGCCCACGGGGAGTGAATCCCACCGACCTTCCGCAGTCTGATATCTCAGTTGCGTAGGGAAGTACACGCTATCGACCAGATTCTTTTTGACCTCCCGAATGGAAATGGCAAACTCAATGGGAAGGGGTTTGCTTTCCTGAAACAATACCGGAACAGTTTGTGCCTGCCCTTCGATTCCAAGGAACACGCAGGCGACTATTGTTAAAAGGCGCAGTTTGGTTTTCAATAGTAATAGATTTTGATGATGGCTCTGTTTTTTGGAAAATCAACAGACTCTACCGTTAGCTCGCGAATGTCCAGCCCGGTGCGCAGCCGCAACGCAGCCAGCAACTCACTGTAATTCATCGGAGCCACGTTTTCCAGCTTGTCGTACTCAATCACCTGGGTCTTTTGGTTTTTCATCAGGATGTTGCCATCAACCAAAAAGACGACTACGACAATCAGTGTGTTCACACCCATAATCTCGAGGTAGGTTCCCTTCATAATCGCGTTCAGCAACCCCACCGCGATAATGATGAACACATAGGTCATATCCTTCGAACTCATGGCCTCCGTGCGCAGCCGCAACAACGAAAACGCAGCCAGCAAGCCAAAGGCCGCTCCGAACGATCCGAACGCCTTGGAGTTCTCCAGCAGGTAGGAAAGCAAAAACACAATAAAGTTCAGCAGGAAGAACATGAAGAATAGCTCACGCTTGTGGTAGGTCCGTACGTAAATGACCCGAATCAAAAAGATCATCACGATCGAATTGATCAGAACCCGGTAAATGAAAAGTTCCGTAAAGAGAGCGTGGCTATCCATGTGCAGGCGTTAGGTTTGCCCCCTAAAAGGCAGGGGTGGTAACAGGGCAGCCAAAATACAAAAAAATAGCGCGAGGAGTTCGAATGGGATTGACAAAGTTCCGTTCAGGTACAATTCCTTTCACGGATGAAGCCTTTTTAGTAATTCGACCAATCTTAACACATCAATAGCTATGCGCAGCCTTTTTGTTTTCCTCCTGCTTGTTTTGTCTCTGGTATCCGAG
>DAIPHR010000312.1:0-2324 GCA_036771215.1 Cyclobacteriaceae bacterium | reverse complement strand
GGTGGCGATTAGCGTTATCTTTCCATGCCCATATCCTCGAACGCAACTGTAGCGGGCTGGCGAAACTCGATTTGTGTGACGGGTGACTTCAGTGACCGAAACACGAACTCCGATAATTCAAATATTCAGGATAGCGGAAACACCAACCCATCAATTTTTTCTTTCAACAGCGGCACCCAGACGTTCGCAGGTGTGGCGGGGGGTGGTGGCCTTACCTCGGCAACAGCCATCAGCAGCCGAATTGGTTACAGTGCCTACAACTTTAACAATGGAAATGTCACCATTTCCTACCGGGGAAATATCGAACGGGGAGATGTTCCCATCACCATTTCGGGTGCCAATGGCAATTTTAATCTTGTGCCCAATCCCTATCCCTCTCAAATCGATTGGGATAATGTCGTGCGGACCAACGTCACCAACGCGATGTACATCCGGGTTGATAACAATATTTTCTCCTCGTACGTGGGCGGGGTGGCCACCAATCCTCCATTCGGGGGGTGGACTGGTTAATTAAGTACATGACTAGCTTTCTGTGTGGTCTCCAACGGTGGCGTTACTACTTTCACACTTCGTGAGGCAGACAAGACCGGAAATAATAACAATTTTCTCCTCACGGCTCAACAGGCAGATGATTACTTCCGGATCGCGCTGTCCCGGGAAGGCGGTGTGCGTGATGAAATTGTGCTGAGGTTTGCCGATAATGCGACTGATACTTTTGACGCTGAGTTCGATGCTTTAAAACTGACTAACTTTGCCCTGCGCGACCCGACATCAGGAGCCAACCCCCGGCCGTTCTTTAACCTGGCATCGTATCTGCCGGGTAGTCCTGAATCATTTGCGATTAACACGGTGGCTAGACTCAACTCAGCCAAGATTGTAAACCTGAGTGTTTCGGATGTTGAACCGGGCGAGTACAAACTTGATTTTTCGGACATGTATCTACTGAAGTCGGGCTATCAGGTGGTTCTTGTCGACACCTATGAAAACCAGGAGTTTGACGTTTCGGACGGGTTTCAATACGCCTTCACCGTTACCACAAATAAACTGACTTTTGGTCGCGATCGGTTCTATCTGCGGATAAACGGAGACGCAGCCCGCGAAACGAGTTCGCTCAATTTTGGTTTTGTCAGCTATCCGAATCCTACATCCGATATTTTGTATGTTGACTTGCCGGGCGAGGCCATGCGCGAGTTGTCCGAGATTAGCCTTTCAACTACAATGGGTGGAGACGTGGCACGGAGAATTCCAACGGAGAATGAAAAATCCATTGGCCAGTTGCAAATTGACCTTACGGATCGGTCCCCGGGCTTGTATCTGTTATCTTTGAATTTTAGGGGCCTGCGACAGGTTGTTAAAGTAGTAAAGAAGTGAGCCTATGCGACTGACAATTTTTATCACTTGTTTCTTAGCTTCGTCTGTCGCAGTTGCCCAGCCGGGCGATCCGGGAGGCGGGGGCAATCCTACGGTGCCGATCTCCGGCATTGAACTTTTAATTGGTGCAGGTGCAGCCTATGGTATTTCCCGCAAATGGCTCCGCAAAAAGCAACGAAACGGTTGATCCTGTCGCTTCGCGGTTTGCGAATTCTTCCGCAGTGGGTCATTGTTAGCATTGATCTTGGGATCATTGCCTTCAGTGCCCTGTTGGGCTACCTGCTCCGTTTTAACTTTTCGATTTCGGAAATGGAGAACCACCAGTTTGGGTGGGGTATCCTGATTTACACCTCCCTGGGGTTGCTGTCTATTCTGCTCACCAGCAGTCATCGGGGCATCATTCGCTACACCGGCCTGCAAGACTCTGTTCGGATAATCGCCATGGCCGGGCTGAACATGGTGTTGGTCGGGCTTTTCAATTTGGTGTATGCCTACAGCCGGGGTGTATACTTTATTCCCTATTCCGTTGTGTTCATCACGCTGCTCGGCACATTTCTTTTTCTTTTCAATTACCGGTTACTGGTCAAATACATTTTCACCTACTACAAAAATGCGCTGTTAAAAAAATCACGGGTTATGATTTTTGGTGCCGGGCAGAACGGCATTGTAACCCGCCATGTGATCGGTTCGGTGCCTCGTTTGCAGATCGTGGGTTTCCTCGAGGACGCGCCAGATAAGATATCCAAACAAGTGGATGGCGTACGCATATACAGTGCCCGGGAAGCTGACCTAGAGGGTATTCTCAAAGAGTTCAATATTGATGAAATCATTATTGCCGCCAAAGACTTGTCGCTCGAACGCAAGAATGAATTGGTGGATGTCTGCGTGCGCAACCAGGTAAAAGTGCGCACCAGTCCTCCGGTGGATAAGTGGGTGAGGGGTTAGCTAAGCTT
>DAIPHR010000311.1:0-2358 GCA_036771215.1 Cyclobacteriaceae bacterium | reverse complement strand
GCTATCGAAGCAAAGCAGCCGATGCGTGAAGGCCGGTAGCGAAGAATCCCCTTTTTAGTAGTTCGGTGTTACGATGAGGGGACCCTTCCCGCCTGTTTGGCGGGCAAGCGCCACGCGCAACGCGTGCCTAAGGATAAGGCTTCGAAAAGAGAGGCCGGGCAAGCGTCCTCGTCATTCATCCTTCGGAATCCATGACGGAGCGCATAAAGGGCGTTACGGTTTACAAACTCAGTGTATGGTAGTAACCGACTAAACCAAAAAGAATACCCCCGAAGCCAAAGCCGATCATCAGCCAGCGAAACAGATTTTTCGCTTTGGGAAGGCTAACGATAAACGCCATGGCGCCCATAACCAAACTTAATTCCAGCAACAGCGAAGCCAAATCAAATCGATCTCCGGCCAAATCAAGTATTTCAACTTCACGTTCCCAGTTTTTCAACCCCTTAATTTTTCCCAGCTCTCCGTTGATGTTGGGCATCGTCCATTGATCCGGGGCCTCCGGCCGTGAACCATTCATCAGTTCGATTTGCTGACTTTTGATGGTGGCTAAGTCCTGGTCGAATTTTTCAAGCCGCTGATGCACAATCAAGGTGTCGTGAGCAACTACAGCTCCTGCGCGCATCAGGTCAAACAATAAGTCGCGCTCCGCCTGAATCAACGTCTCTTTCAGTATTTTGCTGTGATAGAGCGAATACTCTGTCATCTTTTTGTTCACTCCTACGATTTCCCGATCCCGGAAATTATTGGCCCCGATGTCAATAAAGGATAGCGTGGCCGCAAAGAAAGCAATGAAATACGCGACACGCATTTCCTTATTTCGTGCTGATGATTCAATCCCTAAATCTCCTTCTATCACGGGTAATATTATTTTGTCCCGCCCAATGTAGTAGAAAATTCAAAAGCGGCTTGCATGGGGCATTCAAAATTTTAGGCCCGCATTCGGTTGGTGCAGCAGGGAGTCACCCGCGGAGGGGCCTGTTTAGTAAAACAGACATTCAGCCGGTAGCGACAAAAACGCTGCGCGGTGGGCCAGCTTTGCTCAAGGTCTCAGCGTAACGGTTCTTTTCTTTTTTGCACTTTGGATGGCCGCGTCCAAAATCTCCATCACCATCATGTTGTTTTCGAGCGAAGACAAATCATAGGGTTCCACGGTAACTTCTTTTCGGATTACCGCGGCAAAAAATGAAAAGGGATTATTCCACGGCACCGGGCGGGCAGGCCATGTGGTGACTTTCTCGTCATAGCCGTCATAGCCGACTGCGATCCGCATGCGTAAGGTGTTTTTGTTGTCGGCATAAATGGCACCGCGGGTGCCATAGATCTCCATATCCTTTCTTCCGATGGGCCAATTCCAGGATGCCTGCACGATGGCGTTGGCATCACCATAGTCTAAAATAATCGTGGCCTCATCATCTACATTCGGATTGTTGGCCCGCTGCAGTTGCTGGGTGATGGCCGTAACGCCCAGCGGCTTGCGGCCGTGCATCAGCCACGTCATCAGGTTGACGCCATAACAGCCAAAATCAGTAATGGCCCCGCCACCGTTTTGAATGGGATCGGTCAGCCAGTCCAGAAACTCCGGGTTGATGCCGATGTTCCTGGGGCCGCGGTGGCCATCGCGCACCACCACTTTTCGAAGACTGCCAATGGAATCGGCCCTGAGCAGTTCATAAGCTTTGTGGTTGGTGGGGTACCAGGTGGTTTCATAGTTGGTGAGCAGGTGAATGTTGTGTTGCCGGGCGAGCCGCTGCATTTTTTTCGCATGGGCCAGGCTGACGGCCAACGGTTTTTCAACCATCACGTGAATGCCTCGTGGGGCGGCCTTTTCTACCACTTCCAGGTGCTCATAGATCGTTCCAAAGGCACATACCGCCTCGGGTAAAGTAGCCTCAATCATGGCCTCCAGGGTAGCATAGACCTTGCTCATGGAAAACCCATGCTGGCTGGCATAGCGTTGAGCCAACGCTGTATTGGGTTCAACAATACCGACAATCCGGATGTCTCCATTTTTTTCGCTTTCAAATATCCAGTGCACATGCGTGTGTGTAAGGCCAACGACTCCTATCGCCACCGGTTTGGTGCGTTGCGCGAGGCTGGCCTTCGGGAAAGACAGCGCGAGAGCGGCCAAAACAAATGCGAGCTTGCTCATGGGATTGATTTAGGTGTGTACAAAAGCTTACACAAACGTAAACTTATCTTGGTATTGGAAAGAAACCAAACCATGTTGCCGTAAACCGCCTCCAGCGCGGTGAAATCAGAAGCGAAGAATCCCCATTTAGTAGTTCGGTGTTGCGAGAGGGGGATCCCGCCTGTTTGGCGGGCAAGCGTCCTCGCTTGGCGGGACCCAGGATGTGGCTT
>DAIPHR010000310.1:0-2372 GCA_036771215.1 Cyclobacteriaceae bacterium | reverse complement strand
CAAAGATAAAAAAGGAATAGCTATGGTAGCCCGATTGATTTAGAAAATCCAAAGCCACAAAATCGCTACCAGCAGGACCACAGCCAGCCAGATGATCCAACGCGGCCGTTCGGGAAATTCGTAGCCGCAAATGGGGCATGCGGTGGCGTCATCGTCAACATCCATGGCACAGCCGGGGCATTCTTTGGTCTTCGAACTCATGCGCGTGGGAGTGAATAGGTCCAGACCAGGAGAAGAATGAAAAAGAGCAGGGCCGGCCATGGCCCTATCGTAACGGCTAACACGATTGACAATGAACCTTGCCAGGCGGGCACGGCAAAAATGCCGAAGGCGAACTTGACGGAAGCAGCAAAAACAGGATCTTTGATTTTGCTGCGAATGCGCGCCCAGAGGAGTATTGGAGCAAAGTGAACCAGTCGCCATAGCCGGTAGCTGAAGTTTACCGTTAGGGTTGGTTGCAGGCGTGCAGTTGGCGCAGGGCTGCCAATCAACCGGGCGATCTGTTCATTCAAAGCAATCGGGTCGAGGTAGTCGGGTGCTGTTGCCTCCAGCGCAGCATATACCGGTTCGTAGTGTTGCTCGGGTATGTGTGTAATCAACGGCTGCATCCGCTGGGTCAGGTGTTCGCGCAAGGCCAGGGCACTGGCCGGGTCGTTGGGTCGGTAAATCTCATTGGCCATAAAGTTGGGGCCATACACCACATGTACGGACGTGCGAAATGGCTCATGGGCGGTGTAGTTAATGCCCACCGGCACCACGTGTACAGGTTGTTGTGGTTGTTGCTCCAACGCTCCCTGCAGGGCACGCGTAAAGCCTTTGCTCAAGGGCCGCAGCTGACGCTTCCATCCGTGGTTGCCTTCCGGGAAAATGACGAGTGCCTCGCCTTGCAACAAGATATCCGTACAACGATCAAAGGTCGTTTGGTTTTCGCCCAGGGATTGCCAGCCATCGCGGATGCGGTAGATGGGAATGAGGTTGATGAGGCCCAGCAGTTTTTTTACCCAGCTATTCCGGAAAATATCGGCCCGCGTGAGAAAGTGCGTGTATCGTTTGCTGCTGCACACGATCAGCAGCGCATCCAGAAATGCATTTTGATGATTGGCAGCAAACAGCACTGCGCCTTTTGGAATATATTGCGTTCCGGTTACGCGCAATTGACGGAAGTAGAAATGCAGCCCTACCCACACATAGGTACGCAACACCACATAAAAGATCCGCTGCATCATCGGGCGATGGACGTGGCCGTTTTCCAGCGACTCCACACCAACGCGAGTGAGAGCCCCGCGATGATGTGCCAGATGCCCCACCATGCGGCCACGATGGCCATGCCGCCCAGCCCATCGAAAAAGCGGAAAATGAGGATGAGCCCGAGGCCTGAGTTTTGAATGCCGGTTTCAATGGCGATGGTTTTCTGATCAGCGAGTTGTAGGCCGGCCAGCCGCGCAGCGTAAAACCCGGTGGCCAGTGCCAGCGCATTATGCAGCAGTACCAACACGGCCACCTTGCCGATGTGCTCGGTGAAGTGATCGTAGTTATTGCCAAACGCTACGACCACAAAGCCGATGAACACAAAAATGGAGACCGGCTTCACGCCTTTTGCCATCACCTGGGCTGCACGCGGCAGGTAATGGCGCACGAGCATGCCCAGCACCAGCGGAATGCCTGCCAGTGTGATGATCGTTTCAATCATGTTCCACGCATCGAGCGAAATTTCCTTAAGTAACCCGGACGTGGGTGGATAAAGTGATGCCCAGAGGCTGAGGTTGAGCGGAGTGGTAAAGATGGCCAGCACCGTGCCCACGGCTGTCAGGCTTACACTGAGGGCCGTGTTGCCGCGCGCGAGGTGCGTTAAGAAGTTGCTGATGTTGCCACCCGGGCAGGCGGCTACCAGAAACATGCCCAGGGCCAGGCTCGGGTGCGGGCGAAGGATGTACACCAACAGAAAGGTGAAGGCCGGCAGCAATACGAACTGGGCCAACACACCGACCACGGAAGCGCGAGGGTTGTCTTTTAATCTCCGAAAGTCATCCACGGTAAGTTCCAGCGCAATGCCGAACATGATGACCGCCAAAATGATGTTAAGACCCCACAGGCTGTCGGCACTGAAGTTGAGACGAATGGAGTCGAGGTTGTGCATCAGGTCGAAGCTAAAACAGGCGTCAGACGGCTGATGACTGAACTGAACGAGCCGTCAGACGCCTTACTTTTTTGATTTGCTGATGATTTCGTCTTGTGAAACATTCAACCTGTATTCTCAATGGGTAGTCTAGTCTTTTTTGCTTTTGGTCAAATCGGTAAACTAACTGTTGAACACCGACAGGATGACGCTGAACGCCCGCGCCCACCAAAACCCATCAACCTGAAAGCCGTCT
>DAIPHR010000309.1:0-2478 GCA_036771215.1 Cyclobacteriaceae bacterium | reverse complement strand
AACGTGGGTGCCGGAACGGGTGACCCCAACGACATGTCGAGCATTGGCCAGGCCGAGTCGCCCAACAAGGCCCGTATCACCGTTAACTTTGTTGATTTCAAATACCGAAACGGTGTTAGTACGTCTGCTATAATGGAGGAAATCCGAGGTGCTGTGGGCGGCTATCCCGGAGTGGCCGTTACGGTGCAGAAGAATGCGGACGGTCCGCCTACCGGAGCTCCGATCAGTATCGAACTGATTGGTGACGATCTGGAGGTATTGATTGCCGAAGCGGAAAAAATGCGCAACTACATCAATGAACAAGGTATTGCCGGAATTGAAAAGCTAAAGCTGGATATTGAAACCGGCAAGCCGGAGTTGCTTGTCAATATTGACCGCGAGAAGGCGCGCAGGTTTGGGTTATCCACCTACAGCGTGGCCGATGAAGTGCGCACCTCCCTGTTCGGAAAGGAAATTTCGAAATACAAGCAGGGCGAAGACGATTACAAAATTCAACTTCGTCTCGATGACCGTTACCGCTACAACGTAGATGCGTTGATGAACAAGAGTATCACGTTCCGCGACCAAAGTACAGGTAAAATATCCCAGGTGCCGATTTCATCGGTTGCCAAAGCCGAGCTCAGCTCAACCTATGGCTCCGTGAGACGTAAAGACCTCAAGCGTCAAATTACCATCTCCTCGAATGTCGTAGGGGGCTCTAATCCTACGGAAGTGAATGCGAAGATCAAAACCGCGCTTGACGAGTATCAATTACCGACTGGCTACAGCTACAAGTTTGGTGGCGAGCAAGAGAAGCAGGCGGAGGAGATGGCCTTCTTGTCTAACGCTCTTCTATTAGCTGTGTTCCTGATCTTCCTCATCATTGTGGCGCAGTTCAATAAACTCACCGCCCCCTTGATCATTATGACAGCCGTGTTGTTCAGCACGATCGGGGTGTTCCTCGGTTTAGTGATCTTTAACATGGAGTTCATCATCATTATGACGATGATCGGGATTATTTCGCTGGCGGGGATTGTGGTGAATAACGCCATTGTATTGCTTGACTTTGTAGAGTTGGAGAAAAAGCGGAAACGCGAACAGACGGGCACCGAACTTACTTTGCCTGAAGTCGTGACTGCGATTACTCAGGCAGGCAAGACGCGCTTGCGTCCGGTGCTGTTAACGGCCATCACCACGGTATTGGGATTGATTCCGCTCGCGGTGGGCATTAACATTGACTTTATCAAGTTCTTCTCCGTGTATGATCCTGACTACTATGTCGGGGGAGACAGCGTAGCCTTCTGGGCGCCTCTGTCATGGACCATCATTTTCGGGTTGACATTTGCTACGTTCCTCACGTTGGTGGTGGTACCGGTCATGTACCTGTTGACTGAGAAAATGATGTTTTGGATTCGCAGGAAAACCGGTGTTAACTTGCGCATGGACAACGAGCCGATAGGCGCAAACTAAAACGAATCAAAAAGCGTCTGTTCCGGCAGACGCTTTTTTTATGCAACCCCGTTTGATTACCCTGGTCGTGTTGGTGATCGTCTTCCTGCTGGTAGACTTTTACCTGTTTCAGGCCGTGGTGCAAACCACCCGCCAGTTGGCGGCCACCTGGCGCACCGCCTGGCGCGTGGCCTACTGGTTGCCCACCGTTTTTGCTTTTGCTGTTTTAGTGTATTGGACGTTTGGCGATCCCTACAACGTTACGACTACTGTACGCAACTGGGTTGCCTCCGTTTTGGTGGCGATTTACATTTCGAAATTCATAGGCATTTTCTTTCTCATCCTGGATGACATCGGCAGGTTTTTCCGGTGGGTGGTCAAGTTTTTTTACAAGGGCGCATCCGAGAGTTTGCCCGGTGAGGCGATCACCCGTTCTGAGTTTTTATCGCGTGCTGCGCTGGTGGCCACAGCCGTGCCATTTGGAACCATGGCCTACGGCATTATCTCAGGCGCACATGACTATCGCGTAAAGCACCTCACGCTCCGATTGCCGAAACTACCCAAAAGTTTTGACGGCATCCGCCTCGCTCAAATCTCGGATATCCACTCCGGAAGTTTCTGGAACAAAACAGCTGTGCAAGGGGGCGTTGAGTTAACGTTAAAGGAAAAGCCGGACATCATTGTTTTTACGGGTGATTTGGTGAACAACCAAACCGATGAAGTCAATGACTATATACCCATCTTCGCGAAGCTGAAAGCACCGCTGGGCGTGTTTTCAGTTACCGGTAACCACGACTATGGTGACTACCGGAGTTGGTCGACCCGCGAGGAAAAACATCAGAATTTCAAGGACCTCCGGGAAGCACACCGGCTGTTAGGTTATGATTTGCTGATGAATGAACACCGGCTCATTCATTTGAATGGCGAAACCCTGTGCCTGATGGGAATTGAAAACTGGGGCGTGGGCCGGTTTTCGAAATATGGTCAGCTCGATACGGCGTATGCCGGTGTGGAAGCGCCATGTAAGATTTTACTCTCGCACGACCCGAG
>DAIPHR010000308.1:0-2496 GCA_036771215.1 Cyclobacteriaceae bacterium | reverse complement strand
GGCCCGGATTACGCTATTTTTACCCGAATGTTAAATCCATTTGTCCGGTGCTGAAAATTCGGTTGCGTGTTTTGTTGGCTTTCCTGGCTGGTTTCTTTCCGATTTCATGCAGTTCACCCGCTGAGGAAGAAATTGTTCCCGAGGGGCTTGTTATCAATGAATTGTATGCGGCCTCGGGAGACGACTGGATTGAATTATATAATAGTCAGGAGTCGCCACGCGATTTGTCCGGGTTCCTGATTTATGATAATCCGGACACCAAATACCGGATTCCCGATGGCGTTTCAATTCCCGCAAAAGGATTTCTAGTTCTGGTTTGTGATGACACGGGTGCCGGCCTGAACACGAACTTCCGGCTGTCGGCATCGGGTGAGACGGTCTTTCTGGAGAATGCACAGGGCACGCTGATCGATCGCGTCACGTATCCCGCGTTGGGCGATGGTCAGTCGTATGGCCGCTACCCGGACGGGTCAGAAACATTGGCCATCTCCGGGGTTACTTCGCGCGGTGCCTCCAATGGGAATTCGCAAGCACCCGCGATTTCATCGGTGGTGCGCAATCCTTTGGTGCCGGGGCTCAATCAATCGGTGACCGTTACCGCTCAGGTAGTGGCCGGTGCAGGTATTTCGTCTTTAAAGTTGTGGCACCGTTTCAACGGGGGAACCTACACCTCGGTGAATATGACGGCCTCCGGGCAAACGTACACCGGCACGTTGCCTGCCGCTGCCGTCACCGGCACCCGCGAATATTATGTTGAGGCCATCGGCAGCAATGGCAGAACCTCGCTTTGGCCAACCAATGCCCCGAACGAGACCTTGAGCTATATACTCAACACCGACCCGCTTCCTAATCTGGTGATCAATGAATTTCTTGCCTTCAACACGGCATGCTGCCCGGACAACAGCAGTGGCGCGGCCGAGTTTGACGACTGGATTGAGATTTACAATCGCGGAACAACAGCCGTGAACCTGGCCGGCATGTATTTGTCCGATAACAAAAACAATCCGTTTAATTTCAGGATTCCAGCAAATAATCCCGCTGTTACCACCATTCCCGCGGGAGGCCGACTGGTGCTTTGGGCCGATAACACTCCGGCCCAGGGTCCGCTGCACCTCGACTTTGCGTTGAACAGCCTTGGCGAGGATGTGGGCTTGTATTATATCGATGGCCGCACCATTGACGAATACACCTTTGGCGCACAAAGCGAAAATCTTTCCTGGGGTCGAACCACGGACGGAGCGGCTACCTGGAGAGTTTTCAACACCCCGACACCGGGACAATCCAACCAGTAATCAGCAACGGCCATGCTTGAGTTATTTCCAGATCAGCCGGTGTATGAGTATCCCCAGCTCATCAATATCACCTATTCGTTTTTATGGGCCTTTGTATTGGCATGTCTAATTGCCGTTACGCACAAGCTGACGTTCACAGGCGAATACTACCCGCGTAATTTTTTTCAATCACTCGTGCTTGGGGCGGTGGTAACAACCTTAGTGATGATGGCGATTGGGGACAGCCTCGCCCGGGGCCTGGGGGTTTTTGGCGCCATGGCGATCATTCGCTTTCGCACGCGCATTGATGATCCGCGAGACGTATTGTTCCTTTTTGCGGCCCTCAGTACCGGGCTGGCTATCGGTGTGTATGGATACACCATCTCATTTGTGGGCTCCATTTTGTTCTGCCTGGTGGCGGTTCTCTTGCATTTTTCTCCCTTTCGAAGCGATGCACACCACACCCGGTTGTTCTTCACACTGCCCAATCAACTCGCGCTGGATCAGGTTAAAAACGTGCTCGCCATCCATTGCCGAGAATTCCGGTCGCTGAGCGTAGCCACAAACAAAGAGAACGGTTACCGCTATCAATTTGCCATCAGCCTGAAAGCTGGTGAGTCAAAAGAAACAATATTGCAGGCATTGGGAAAAGTAGAAGGCGTAACCCAGCTGCGCGTGGCCGCACCTGAAATTGTTCAAGACCGATGAGTTCAGCAAGATTCAACTGGTTCTACATCCTGGTGGCCGTGTTTTTTGTCGGCATGCTCGCCATCAGTTTTCGGTATTTCCGGGGTAGTGGTGACACGGCCGTGGGACTGGCGCGCAGTAAGGAGTATAAGATCAGTTCAGCCCAAACGGCTGTGGTAATACGTGTGGCGGTGGTGCCGGGCATGGAGGTAAAGGAGGGTGATGTGTTGTTGGAGCTGAGCAGCCCGGAGTTGGAGATGGAGATTTCAAAACTTCAAAGCCGTGTTCGGCTGCTCGAGGCGGAAAAGGAAGAAAAGAAGAAGCTATCACTGGCCGAGTCGGCTCGTGCCAGTGCCCAAACACAAATTCTGGTTGATCGGGTAGGAGCGGAACTGGCCGGGTTGCAAGCCGAGATTCAGCTCAATAGCCAGATCACCGGCAAGTCGGCATCACCCGAGCCGGGCACACCGCAGGCGATAAAGTTGATGGCCTTACAGCAACAACAGCAGCGGTACCGCGAGGCGCTTGACCTGGAGTT
>DAIPHR010000307.1:0-2587 GCA_036771215.1 Cyclobacteriaceae bacterium | reverse complement strand
ACTTATTGACCCGGACTACCTGGTGGAAATTGAAGTGACGGCTGTGAAGGGGTGAAGTGGTAATAAGAATATTGTGATGAAGAGGTTTGTTTGGAACGCTGCGGGCAGCCGAAAACCTTAAATGGTTATGACTAAAATGTATGAATCTATTTGTTACATATATGATACATATATTTTTAGAGGATTCATGCGGCAAATGCATGGTGAAGGTTATTCAAAAGAACATGCACTTGGGGTTTTTGCTTTTATCCAACTCTTGAATGCAATGACTATCCTTAATATATTACATTGGTCTGATCTTGTATGTTTTGACGAAGTAAGAGTTCTTGTTATTGGTGTTGTGCTGTATTTTCTGAACCGATATTTTCTTATTGATAAGAAGTTAAAGGGGAAGCCGTCAGGATTAATGATAGCGGCAGCGATTTCCTATACTATTGCAAGTGTCGCAGCTTTTTTTCTTTCACTACTAGCTATTGTCCCAAGTAGATAAGACATTTTCTTCTCCACAGAGTCTCCCGCCCCGGGGACTCTGCGGGAGTAGGACAGGTAATGATAGGAAATCCCCGTTGTTGTCAGGTCTTTCGACCTGACAAGGTGCTCGGCTGAAGGCCCGTCAGGCCGGAAGACCTGACGGCAATTAGATATGATCATGTCTTCCCGCAATGTCGCCTAGGCGAGTCGCCCAACCGCCAGCTTGCTTACCGTTTCGCCAATGGCCAGGGATGAGGTGGCCGCGGGCGATGGGGCGTTGCACACGTTGATTACATTCTTCCCTTCCAGAATCAAAAAGTCATCGACCAGTCCGCCATCGCGGTCGCATGCCTGCGCCCGAACGCCTGCACCACCCTCGACCAAATCAGATTCCTGTATTTCGGGAATCAGCTTTTGCAGCGCTTTGGTAAACGCAGCTTTGCTGAATGACCGGTACATTTCGCCCAGCCCGGTGCGCCAGTATTTGGCCGCTACTTTTTGAAATCCCGGCCAGGCCAGGGTTTCGCCCAACTCGCGCAGGTTGATGTTGGATTTCGTATAACCCTCGCGGCTAAACGCAAGAACCGCATTGGGGCCGGCTTCTACGCCACCGCGGGCCATGCGGGTAAAATGAACACCCAGAAAAGGAAAATTCGGGTCGGGCACCGGGTAAATCAGCGTGCGCACCAGATACTCTTTTTCAGGCCGCAACTTGTAATACTCACCGCGGAACGGCACAATGCGCACGTTGAGTTGAGGAAAGGAGAGGGCTGCAATTTTGTCGGAGTAAAGTCCGGCACAGTTGATGAGCAAACGGGTGGTGAAGGTTCTGTCGGCTGTAATAACTTCCAGCGTGTTACCGGATTCTTGCAGACCCGTCACTTTTTGTCCGAGGAAGATCTCGCCACCCTGCGCCCGGATCAACTCGCCATACTTTTCGGCCACGCGTTTGTAGTCCACAATGCCGGTATACGGCACATGAATGCCGGCAAGTCCGGCCACGTAGGGCTCATAGGATTTTATTTCATCCGGAGTTATGCGCCTGATCTGATCCAGACCATTTTGCAGGCCGCGTTGATACAGGTTTTCCAGCAACGGCAGTTCGTGCTGTTCGGTAGCCACAATCACCTTCCCGCAAAGTTCGAAGGGCACGTGGTGTTCGCGGCAAAAAGCGAGGAGTAGTTCGTAACCGCGGATGCAGTTCCTGGCCTTCAGGCTGCCGGGTTTGTAGTAAACGCCTGAGTGAATGACTCCGCTGTTATTACCGGTTTGGTGGCGGGCCAGTTCGTTTTCTTTTTCAAGAACAGCCAGTTTGAGGCCGGGCTTTTCCTTTTGCAGTTGCAGTGCGGTGGCCAGTCCCACAATACCACCGCCAACTATGAGCGCATCGTACTTCACGTTTGAGAAATTTTTCAAAAATAGGCGATCTGGCTGGTATGTCGCGACTATGGATTAAGCCTTTCGCGCTTCCAGCTAACTTCGGCTTCTCGCGTGTACACAATGCGGTCGTGCAAGCGGCTGGCGCGGCCCTGCCAGAATTCGATACGCACTGGCGTTAGTAAATAGCCGCCCCACGTGGCGGGGCGCGGTATGGGTTGTCCTTCAAATTTCTTTTCCAGTTCGCGAAAGCGTTGATCCAATTCTGCGCGGCTGGCCAATGGTCGGCTTTGGGCCGAGGCCCAGGCGCCCAGCTGACTTGACCGCGGGCGGCTTTGGAAATACTCGTCCGATTGGCTGGCCGGCAGCGGGGCTATCGTACCTTCAATCCGCACCGAACGAAATAGCTCCATCCACAAGAAGGTAATGGCTGCCTGCGGATTTTCTGCAAGCTCATGGCCTTTGCGGCTGTTGTAATGGGTGTAAAACTGAAATCCCTGGTCGTCAAATCCTTTGAGCAACATAAAACGCCCGGAGGGTGCACCCTGGGGGCTGACGGTTGCGAGATGCATCGCGTTTGGCTCCGGCAGCCTGGCTTTCACTGCTTCGTGGAACCAGGTTTCAAACTGCTCAATGGGATCTCCCGCCATTCGACTTTCGTCAAGGCCATGGGTGATGTACTCGTTTCGAAAATTGGCGACCAGTTGCCGAATCGACTTGCCGCGGAGGATGTTCATGC
>DAIPHR010000306.1:0-2587 GCA_036771215.1 Cyclobacteriaceae bacterium | reverse complement strand
GGCCCCTTGTTTAACATGACACACTCGGCCATGGCACCCATGGCGGCATCCGAAATTTCACTTCGTGTGGCAAAGCCGGTTTTTGTCATGTTCTCTAACACCTGGGTTGCCCAAATCACCGGCACGTGGCCCGACTCGCAGATCCAGAGTATTTCCTGTTGAATTTCGCTCAACCGCTCAAATCCGATCTCCACCGCCAGATCTCCTCGGGCGATCATCACACCAAAGATTTCTTCCTGCATGCCACACAACAATAGATCGGGAAGATTTTGCACGGCTGCCACACGTTCAATTTTCAACACCACGGCTGGTGGCTTCGCTGTCATGCGTGCGAGTTCTTCGCGCAAGTGCATTAAATCTTTTGATGAACTAACGAACGAGTAGCCAACCAGATCGGCATGCTGACAAACAAAGGGAAGGTTTTTACGATCGTCTTCCGTGAGCGCGGGAATTTCGAGATCCGAATCCGGAAGATTGACTCCTTTTTCAGCTTTTAAGAATGGCTTTTTGGCCGATATCCGCGTAATCACCACCTCGGCTTCTTTTTTCCCCACCTCCACAACCTTGGCTTCAAATTTTCCATCGTCAAAGTAAACATGTTCCCCCACGCGCAGCATGGACAGAATCTCAGCCGGTGCCACTCCAATACGGCCAACTTTTTTAGCCTCTTTTTTCTCCTCTGCTTTTTTTCCGGGTACCAGGCGCAACCGCTGACCCTCTTTAAGTTCATAGCCCTCTTCATCACGGCCCGGCACGCGCACAGTTCGGATCTTTGGCCCGGCAAGGTCCATATACACTTTACAAGGCCTACCGGTTTTGGTAACCGACTTTCGCAGGTTTTGGATCATGCGCAACCAAACGGTCTCGTCATCATGCGCACAGTTGATACGGGCTATGGTCATGCCAGCTTTTAGCAACTCCTCAATCTTCATCCGATCATCGGCCATATCACTCGAGAACGTAACCATAATACGTGGCAGATCGGGGCGCAAGGCAGAGCCTAACAACTTCCGCGCATGAATTCTTCTCAGCTTGTTTCCTTCCGGAAAGTCGCAAAGCTTTTCCTGGAGAAAGGGGGTTAGGTCTGTTTCGGGGGCCAGCCAGCGTATCACCTGAAGAAGTTGCGCCAGGGTATGGCTTTCTGAACTGGCCAATGACGAAAGGCCACGCTCGTGCAAGAACTCCTGTAATTCACGAATCTCTTCGCTTCGAAGTTGGAGATAGTGAACAAAATTGCGGGCGCTGGTTCTAAAAGCCGGATGTACGCCCGAGATTCGGGCACGTTGCGCCTCTTCTGATTTTATGAGTTCCTGCGCCAACTGCAGCAAAACCTCAACGGCTTCCTGGTTTGTCATGGCCTGACTGATTTCCCAATTTTTGAGAAAATTAAGGTACCTTCCCGAACTCAATTATGACGTATGTCACCTTTGGCCGGGCGAGTGCAACTAATTTTTCAGGAAAAGGGCAGCGGCCCCGAGACCATTATTTTTTCGCACGGATTGTTGTTTGACCACCGCATGTGGCAATACCAGGTGGCGCATTTTGAAAGTCGCTACCGATGTGTGGCCTACGACCACCGTGGCCAGGGCCAAAGTGAGGGGAAGCCACCGTTTGATATGGACACATTGTATGAAGATGCGGCCGCGTTGATCGAACAGGTGAGCCCGGGTAAACCGGTGCATTTTGTCGGACTCAGTATGGGCGGTTTTGTGGGCATGCGGTTGGCAGCCCGAAAGCCCCATTTGCTTAAGAGCTTAACCCTGATGGATACATCGGCTGAGCCGGAGCCAACCCGGCTAAAGTACCGGCTGTTGAGTTTCATTTTCAAAACATGGGGGCCCAAGCCGGTGAGCCATCGCATAGTCTCAATCCTTTTTGGGCGCAGTACGTTGCAAGATCCTGACAAACAAAAACTGGTTGATGATTGGCGAAAAACGATTGAGCAATACCCGGCCCGCATAACACAGGCCGTGACCGGTGTCATTGATCGGGCAGGCGTGTCAGACGAAATCAAACGGATCACCGTACCTACTCAAATTCTGGTTGGCGATGAAGATGTGGCCACCATTCCAACCAAATCCATGAAGATTCACGCTCAGATCAAGGGCTCGCACCTCCACCGGATTGCACATGCAGGTCACAGTGCCTGCCTGGAGCAACCGGAAAAGGTAAATGCGCTCCTGGAAAAATTTTTGGACAGCCTCAAAGACGGCTGATTTTGTCGTTGAGTACATTCGTTAACTCACGAATCACAACTTGGTAATTGTTTTTTTCGGGCAGGTAAACAACGCGTGCATTGACGCGGGACAGTGGACGTCATGCTGTAATCGTAACATCAAAAATGCGCGCCACGCGCATTAGCTCTCTTTCGGCCGGTGCAGAAAATCGGGTTTTTAAGGGTTAGCGCCCAATAATCTGGCGAGCCTGCTCAATCCACCGCTCGCGTAACACCCGACCAGGGAAACGGATATGGGCATCGATTCGGTCGATCTGCTGCTCGTTGAAGTCGGCAATTTGCTGGAAGGTATAAATGCCCAAATCGTTTAATTGTTTTTCCAACACAGGCCCGCTGCCTCGACTGCGAGAG
>DAIPHR010000305.1:0-2590 GCA_036771215.1 Cyclobacteriaceae bacterium | reverse complement strand
AATGCTTAAGGACGCCCTTGAGCGTGGGTATAGCCTGGTCAACGGTTTACACGATTACATTTCTGACCATACCGCGCTGGCGAATCTCGCCAAGGAGAAAGGGCTGGAAATCATTGACGTGCGCAAGCCCAAGAAGTTTAAAGATATTCATTTCTGGTCGGGCACGATCAAAAACGTACACTGCCCTAAAATTGCCGTATTGGGTACCGATTGTGCGCTGGGCAAACGAACCACCACGCGGTTTTTGATGGAAGCCATGCGTGAGGCCGGCTTCAAAGCGGAGATGATCTACACGGGCCAAACAGGGTGGATGCAGGGTGCGCGGTACGGATTCATTTTTGATTCCACGCTCAACGATTTTATCTCCGGTGAAATGGAGCACGCGATTGTGAAATGCTGGGAAGAAGCCAAGCCGGATATCATTTTTATCGAAGGCCAAAGTTCACTCCGCAACCCGAGCGGCCCGGCCGGCTCCGAGTGGATTGTGTCGGCTGCAGCGGATGCCGTGGTGTTGCAGCATCACCCGGCCCGCAAGCAATACAAAGACCTTGAATTTTACCCCGCCTACATAGCCGATCTCAAAGATGAAATTGCGCTGATTCAGATTTACGGTGCCCCTACCGTGGCCATCACTGTAAATACGGCCAAGATGCATGAGGCCGATGCGCGTGCTTATGCGGCACAAAAGGAAAAAGAGTTGGGCATACCCGTTGTTCTGCCGTTGGAAGACAGCGTGAGCCGGCTCGTCCCGATCTTTAGAAAGATGATCGAAGAGTCGATCGCACAGGTATAAACAAAGCCAAACATGAAAATCAAAAACATCAAAACCTGGTCGGTTGATTTGGGTAACACCAAGCCGTACACCATCGCGTTCAAAACGGTAGATGAAGTGAAAAATGCCTTCGTAGAGATTACGCTCGAGAATGGCACTACGGGCATTGGCTCGGGCAACCCAAGCGAGTATGTAACAGGCGAGAGTTTCGAACAATGTGAAAAGGCATTACACGAAAATAACCTCGACTTCCTGGTGGGTCGGGATATTCGCGAGCTAAATCAGCTGTTGTACGAAGTTCTCGTGCGCTTTCCGAAAAACCCGGCTGCGCGAGCGGCACTCGACATCGCCCTGCACGATGTGTTTACCAAACACCTCAATATTCCATTGGTCAAGTTCCTCGGGCAGAAGATCACGTCCATGCCCACGTCCAACACGATTGGAATCAAAAACGTAGAGGACACACTTAAAGAAGCCCAGGAGTATGGCGACCGCGGCTTTACGGTGCTGAAAGTAAAGTTGGGCAAGAACCTCGAGGAAGATGTGGAGCGCCTGGTGAAGTTGCGCGAGAAATTCGGCAAGCGTTTTACCATCCGCATCGATGCCAATCAGGGCTACACGGTGGAGCAGACCATTGCCTTTGCGAAGCGCACGGCCCAACTGGACGTAGAATTGATTGAGCAACCGCTGCCGGCCAAACACGATTTGCGTGCTCTGCCGGAGGCGATCCGAAAGAAAGTGGCTGCGGATGAAGCGCTGCTGTCGCCCGCAGACGGTTTATCCCTTTCCACGGCACCGGTTGCAGCCGGTATTTTTAACATCAAGCTGATGAAGTGTGGGGGTGTGCGCGAAGCCCTGCGCATTGCCGATATTGCCGCGCTGCAGAACATCGAATTGTTCTGGGGCTGTAACGATGAAAGTATCGTGAGTATCACGGCATCCCTTCATGCGGCCTTCTCCTGCGCTCACACTAAATATATTGATCTCGATGGCAGCCTTGACCTTGCCCGCGATGTGGTGAAGGGTGGGTTTATCTTAAAAGACGGTGAGATGCACTGCTCCGATAAGCCGGGGTTGGGTACAACGTATGAAAGTTAATTGGTAAATATGAAAACGTTTGCGATCGGCATTTTTTTTGTTGCCTCGACTTTGAATGATTGTCTGGCGCAACAGGTCCTATTTAAGGGTGGAATTTCCGCGTCCAAAGTGACGGATAATGCAGTAGATCCTGAGAATTCTCAACCCAGACTAAAGCCAGGATTCTTGATCGGACTTTCAGTGGAGCCGAAGAGCAGCGCGCGTGTTGTCTTCTACCCTGAGTTGTATTTTGTACAGAAGGGGTATAAAACATCGGAGACATCGGGGAACGGTGTTAATGTATCGCTCCGTGAGGAAATGAATTTGCGGGTGAATTACCTCGAATTACCGCTACACGCCAAGATATATACCAATTCGAAAGCGAGGAACACCTTTTTGCTTGCAGGGTTCTACACAGCGATTGCCGTTGGCGGCAACTATTCATATTACTATCGAAAGCAGGTGGCAAGTAATGTTGAAGAAGTTACTACCAGCGGAAAAATTGATTTTGATGAGAAGTTAGTTGGCGAGGAAGGCGAAGATTTTTCGGTTAACAATACTTTTGATTTCGGCTTTCAATTGGGTTTCGGGTTTACTGTTTTTAAGCGATCAGCTTTGGAATTGAGGTATTCATTTGGAGCAGTTAACTTATCAAATGGAGATGACTCAGAGCCAAAAAATCGCGCCTTTTTGGTCTCATTGGGTATCCCATTGTCAAAAAAAGTAAAGATCCAGTGATCG
>DAIPHR010000304.1:0-2610 GCA_036771215.1 Cyclobacteriaceae bacterium | reverse complement strand
TGGTTTGATAAACAGTGGCAGGTGAAGACTGAAGCCGCGGTGCTGCTGCCGGGCGATCGGCAAAAGCGCATGGATCGCGTGATGTTCGGCAAGTCCCGCACGGTTATTGTCGATTACAAAACCGGGGAGAAGTCGGCTGGCGACCGCGAACAGGTAGAGCAGTATGCCGCTGTGCTGGGGGCGATGGGCTATACTCAGGTGAGTGCGTACCTGTTGTACCTTCAGAATAATGAGGTGGTGGAAGTAGTAAGCGGGTCAACCGGCTCGTTGTTTGGATGATGGAATATGCCAAATTTTCGCTACTGAGGTTCAGCAATTTTTCATTAAATTGCTGTTTTAAAGCAGCATAATGGAGGAAATTCTCACAAAATCGAACCTTCTCATTCAAAACCAGTCGCTCGATTTTGTCCGTTCATTGCAAGGCAGGATCGACTGGAATGACCGGGCCATTGGCCTTTTAGGTGCGCGTGGTACCGGTAAAACCACCCTATTGCTGCAGCGATTGAAACAGCACTATGGCCTTTCAGGAAAGGCCGTGTATGTTTCCCTGGATGACATCTTCTTTTCGGAGAATAAACTGGTTCACTTTGGTAATTGGTTTGTTGCACAAGGTGGTAACGTGTTGTTTGCTGATGAAGTGCATAAGTACCCTAACTGGGCGCGCGAAATCAAGAACTTGTATGACACGCATCCTGAGCTTCGAATTGTTTTCACCGGCTCATCCATCACGGACTTGTTGCAACACGATGCCGATTTGAGCCGTAGAGCGGTTCGGTATGAGTTGCCGGGTCTTTCCTTCCGCGAATACCTGTCGTTTCAGAAAGTATTCCATCAGCACCCACTTGCGCTCAACGAGTTGTTAACAAGGCATGCTGAAATCGCAGTCGAATGGGTGAGCCAATTTCGACCCTTGAGATATTTCACTGATTATTTGGCGCGGGGCTATTACCCGTTTTTCGCGGAGAACCCAAACACATATCACATTCGTCTCGAGCAAGTCGTGAAAATGATCATCGAGACTGACTTACGATATCTGGAGGGCTTTGACCCCGCGAACAGCCGCAAGGTATTCCAGTTGCTTTACATACTCGCCACCAACGTACCGTTCAAACCTAACGTGACAAAATTGAGCGCGAAGATTGGCATACACCGCAACACGTTGGTCAGTTATCTCCAGCATCTGGAGAAGGCCCGGCTGATCAACACACTCACGGCCACGGGAAAGAGTATTAGTATACTGCAGAAACCCGATAAGATTTATCTGGAAAACACGAATCTTCAATTTGCGTTAGCGCCAACTTTGGTTAATCGTGGCACGCAGCGGGAGACTTTTTTTATGAATCAACTTATCCATGCTCGGCACCGGATAACGCTTCCTGTCAAGGGTGACTTCTTAGCTGACGATCAGTTTACCTTTGAGATAGGAGGCCGCGACAAGTCAATTCAACAAATAAAGGCAGCCGATCAGGGTTTTGTTGTGGCAGATGATTTGGAGGTTGGAGCGTTACAAAAAATCCCATTATGGTTGTTTGGATTTCTATATTGAAGCGACAAAAATTGCGTTGACATGACGCCCTTCCTGCAACAACTTGCCGATGATGTACTGGCCGGGGGCACTCCGCTGGACCAATTGACGTTTGTGTTTCCCAATCGCAGGGCAGGGTTGTTCTTCCAGCACTACCTCGCGCAGCGTCTCCAGCGGCCGCAGTGGTCGCCCAAACTGGTGAGCATTGAAGAGTTTTTCCGGGAGCACACCGATTTGCGCGAACCCGATCGGCTGACGCTGATCTTTGAACTTTATCGGGTTTACATGCGGGTGATCAAGCGCGAAGAGCCATTCGATAAATTCTACTTCTGGGGCGACATGCTGCTGCGTGATTTCGATGAAGTGGACAAATACCGCGTAAACGCCACGTTGCTTTTCAAGGATTTAAGTAAGCTGAAAGAGCTGGACGAAACGTTTGATTACCTCACCGATGAGCAAAAATATTTCCTGAGGGAATTTTGGCTGCATTTTGAAGATCAGCCCTCACAAACGAAAGAAGAATTTCTCAAGCTCTGGCGAAAGCTGCCGCAGGTGTACACCGAGTTTGTCAAAACCTTAAAGAAAGAGGGCGTTGCCTACGAAGGACTGATTCACCGCGAAGTGGCCGAGCATCTGGAAAAGAAACCCCCGAAGGCTGCCGTGGCGGCTTCGGTGGTATTTGCCGGCTTCAATGCGCTGACGCGGGCCGAGGAACCGTTGCTGGCGGAGTACGTCAATCAAGGTGCCCGTGTATTCTGGGATTACGATGCCTATTATGTAAACGATGCGCGGCAGGAGGCTGGCACCTTTGCTCGTCTGTACCGCCAACACCCCGTGCTAGGCAAAACTTTTCCGGCCGAATGGCCTGCGCATTTTTCGGCTGCGCGCAGCATCGTGCACGTGAGCGACCTGCCGGTGCTGGGAAGCGGCAAGACGGACTATGTGAGACTCGCGGATCTTGCGCGCGATGCCGCTGCGGAGCCGCCGGCGGGCAGCGAGGGCGCGCGCGCTTCCGGGCGCGGCGCGTAGCGCGCGAGGTGCGTTCGGCATCCGCGGGCGTGGGCGGCGTCAGGCAAGGAAGGTGA
>DAIPHR010000303.1:0-2617 GCA_036771215.1 Cyclobacteriaceae bacterium | reverse complement strand
ATTTTATGACTATTGAAAGTTTGAACTCGATGTTGAATTACCCAGCATCGGTACCTCTGTCTGGGGTGTGAGTCGTGAAACAGAAAAAGAGATTTACTACACCTTTACTTCTTTTCTCTACCCAACAACCATTTTCAGTTATTCGATTGAGTCGGGTAAATCTGCCTTGTATGCCGAGCCAACCCACAACTTTAACCCAGACGAATACGAGATGAATCAAGTTTTTTATACAAGCAAGGACAGCACTCGCGTCCCGATGTTTATTGTGCACAAGAAGGGCCTGGTCATGAACGGAAAAAATGCTACGCTACTTTATGGATATGGAGGCTTTAACTCGGTTATGCTTCCGAGTTTCAGCGCT
This sequence comes from Cyclobacteriaceae bacterium, assembly GCA_036771215.1. GTDB lineage: Bacteria > Bacteroidota > Bacteroidia > Cytophagales > Cyclobacteriaceae > ELB16-189. Next base: position 2,256 of record DAIPHR010000303.1, on the reverse strand, counting down.
TCTCGTCTGGTTTGGCTGGAGAATGGTGGTGTTTACGCCATGGCCAATTTACGAGGCGGTGGCGAATATGGCGAAGAGTGGCACAAAGCAGGCATCAAAATGAAAAAGCAAAATGTGTTTGATGACTTCATTGCCGCAGCAGAATACCTCATCGCTGAGAAATACACGTCTTCTGACTATCTCGCAATTCAGGGTGGCTCGAATGGTGGCTTGTTAGTTGGCGCCTGCATGACCCAACGCCCCGAGTTGTTTAAAGTAGCGTTGCCGGCCGTGGGCGTAATGGACATGCTTCGGTACCACCGATTCTCAGCTGGCCCCGGTTGGGCACCCGATTATGGTACTGCAGATGACTCAAAGGAGATGTTTGAATATTTGAAAGGTTATTCACCGCTGCACAATATCAAACCGGGCGTGAGCTATCCGGCTACACTCGTGACAACTTCCGACCATGATGATCGTGTGGTGCCAGCTCACTCGTATAAGTTTGCCGCCACATTGCAGGAGAATCATAAAGGTAATCACCCTGTGTTGATCCGTATTGAGACCAATTCAGCACATGGTGCCTCTAACCTTACCAAGAACATCGAGGGCACAGCCGATGCCTTCGCTTTTGCCTGGTATAACATGGGCGTGTTGCCGCCCATTGCGAAAGAGAAAATGTAGGCATGATCAAATGCCGGATTCCGGATGTGGAATGCAGAACATTCACGATCGGGAATCCGGTTTTTGTTCCTTTACCCCAGTATTTTCCGGGCTGTCTTTTCGCCCACCAGAGAGGTGAGTTCTTCCAGACTTGCCTCTTTTATTTTTTTCACGGATTTGAAATGAGCCAGGAGCTTGTCCGTTGTTTTCTTTCCAATCCCGGGTATGCCCTCCAATTCCGTTACAAACGTGGCTGAGCTGCGCTTTTGACGGTGAAACGTAATGGCAAACCGATGGGCTTCATCACGAATACGCTGCAACAACAACAAACCCGGTGATTTTTTACTGATGTGTAGAGGTAACGGATCCTCCGGGTAATAGATCTCCTCCAGCTTTTTGGCAATCCCCACGATGGGAATTTTTCCGTAGAGCCCCAATGCCTGCAAAGCCTCGCACGCGCTGCTGAGTTGACCTTTGCCCCCGTCCACTACAATCAGGTTGGGAAACTCACCTTGTTCTTCCATGATGCGCTTGTACCTGCGGGTAACAATTTCTTTCATCGAAGCAAAGTCATCGGGGCCTTCCACCGTTTTGATGTTGATGTGCCGGTAACCGCCTTTGTTCGGTTGGCCATCCACAAAGCGAACCATTGCGGCAACGGGCGTGGTCCCCTGAAAATTGGAGTTGTCGAAGCACTCAATGACTTTCGGAAAGGTGGTAAGGCGAAGGTCTTTCTGGAGGATGTGCAGCACCTCATTCTTCTTTGACTTCTTTTCTTCTTTTTCGGTTTGCTTTTTTTGTTTGGCAAACAACGCGTTTTTGAGCGAGAGCGCAACCAGTTTACGCTTGTCGCCAATCTGGGGCACCACAATTTCCAGATCGCTCATCTCCACAGCCAACGCCACGTTGCTGAAGACTACGGGGTTCGTACTCCGGCACTCTGCCCGCAGGTTCACGAGCACCAGGCTGGCGAGGTCGCTGTCCGTTTCATCCAGTTTCTTTTTCACTTCAACATTCTTGGAGAACACGATGGCACCCTCCTTCACCATCATATAATTGAGAAATGCCTCGGTTTCGGAACTGGCGATGCTGATCACATCAATATCGGTGAGTTTTCGGTTAACCACGAGCGACTTCGTCTGGAATTTTTCCAACAAATCGAGCTTATGCTTGAAGCGAGCGGCAATTTCAAATTCGAATTTTTCGGCTGCGGCCTGCATGCGCGCGGCAAAGGTCTCTTCCACAATACTCAAGTCGCCTTTCAAGACATTGCGGGCCTGCGCAATGTCTTCCAGGTAACTGGTTTCTTCCTGCAAGCCTTCGCAGGGTCCGCGACAGTTTCCGATGTGATACTCCAGGCAGACTTTAAACTTTTTTTGTTGAATATTCTCTTCTGAGAGCAGCAGGCTACACGTGCGAATGGAGTAGAGTTGGCGAACCAATTCCAGAACGGCTTTCATGGAGGCCACACTGGTGTAGGGCCCGAAGTACTCGCCTTGCTTGGGCAGATATTTTCGTGTGTAAATAATGCGGGGGAATCGTTCTTTTAAGATGCAGAGATATGGAAAGGTATTGTAGTCTTTGAGCTGGTTGTTGTAATTCGGCTGGTTTTCT
>DAIPHR010000302.1:0-2663 GCA_036771215.1 Cyclobacteriaceae bacterium | reverse complement strand
AGCAGCGGAATGGTGCCGAGGTAAGCCAGCTTGCGCGTGACGCTTTTGGCAAACAGTTTTTCTTCGAGGCTCAGCGTGTGCGTAAACGTAGTAAGCAAATCGGATTTGGTTTCTTTGATGTACCGGTCAATTGCCCCGGGCACATCCTCATCCAAAATGATCTTGAAATCCAGTTTCTTGTAACTGTGATTGCGTACCAGGCTTAGCACGCGTTCCTTTTCAACTTCCGCCTTCTTATCCATGGCCGGCAACACGTGGATCATGTGCACGTTCGAGCCGAAGATGGCGGCAAACTCGGTGATGATATCCAGTTCCTTGCTGACGTTCTTCAGGTCAGAGGCGTACACCAGGTTTTTCAACCCCGTAAACTGCGCCAGTTCGGGTATGGCCAGCACAGGAGCCTTGCACACATCGATGACCGAAACGGTGGTGCCGCCCAGGCGAATCTTCTTGAACGTGGAAGCTCCGCGCGAACCCATCACCACCATGTTGACTTTATTCTTCTCCACTTAGCGCTTCACCGCATCGGCTACGGTGTAGGTGCGATTGGCCTTGAACCGAATGGTGTACTTGCCTTTGATTTCACGTCTTACCTTCTCGATCAACTTCTCTCCTTCTTCCTGCGAAAGCTGCAGCAAACTCTTCTCGATGGTCTTCATCTTGAGGTTGGCTTTGGGAATACCCTCGAGGCGCACCACGTTCATCACGGTGAAATCAGCCTCCAGCGGGCCGGCCAGCCGAACGGCATATTCCAGGGCTAATGCCGAAAGTGGTGAAAAATCAGTCAGGAGCAGGAGTTTAGGAGGTGTCATGGGCGTAAAATACAGGCGTCAAAATTACGCAAACGGGCTTTGGTTTTGAACCGTACCCCCTATTTTTGATTTCTCAAAACAACGTTATGCGAATTCTGCTTCTGGCCCTACTCTGTATTGGTTTTTCCGCCACCGCCCAAATCCGTGAAGAGGCGTTGCGCCAGCACATCAAGGTACTGGCCAATGACTCCCTGATGGGTCGTGGCACGGGTACCTCAGGCGAAAAGATGGCCGCAGCCTATATCGAAAGTCAGTTCCGCAGCCTGAAGATGAAGCCGGGCGGGGAGAACAATACGTTCTACCAGTCGTTCACCTACCGGGCCGGGGCGCACGGCACGGGCCGCGAGGGCACGGCCCGCAATATCATTGCGCGCATCGACAACGGAGCGCCCCGCACCATCATTATTGGCGCCCACTACGACCATCTCGGGCTTGGCCACGATGGCAACTCCCTCGATGCCAACGCAGCCGACAAGATTCACAACGGTGCCGATGACAATGCCAGCGGTGTTGCCGGTGTCATCGAGCTGGCGCGCTACTTTCGGATGAACCCGGTGCGCGAGAAAAACAACTTCATCTTCATCTGCTTCAGTGGCGAAGAACTCGGCCTCTACGGCAGCAAGTATTTCACCGAGCACCCCACCATCAACGCGGGCGAAATCAACTACATGATCAACATGGATATGATCGGCCGCCTCGATCCTGCCAAAGGCCTGGCGGTAAGTGGTAGCGGCACGAGCCCTGAGTGGGAGCCGCTGCTGAAATCGCTATCGACACCCACCGTGCCGATCAAGACCGATTCGTCCGGCATGGGTCCCTCCGATCACGCCTCCTTTTACCTGAAAAATATTCCGGTGCTGCATTTCTTCACGGGCTCGCACAGCGACTACCACAAACCCAGCGATGATGCCGACAAAATCAACTATGCCGGTGAAAAGGCAGTACTCGAAGTCATCATTCAGGTGATTGAGAAGCTGGATAACTCACCCAAGCTGGCGTTCTTACCTACCAAAAACAAATCGATGGGCCGCAGCGCCTTTAAAGTAACGATGGGTATTATGCCCAGCTATACCTCCAACGATGTGGGCGTACTGGTCGATGGTGTCTCGGAAGGCAAGCCTGCGCAAAAGGCGGGCGTGCAAACGGGTGACATCATCACCCAACTCGGTGACTTCGCCATCAAAGATGTGCAAACCTACATGGAGGCGTTGGGCAAATTTGAAAAAGGACAAACCGCGCCCCTGAAAGTGAAACGCAAGGGCGAGGAAGTTGCGCTGAGCGTGACGTTCTGATCATGAACCCATTCGTTGCTGCGGTAGTCCAGGCCAGCCCCGTTTTTTTCGACAAGGAAAAAACGCTGGAGAAAATGGGCGACCTCATTCGCCAGGCCGCACGTGAGCGGGCCCAACTGATCCTCTTCCCGGAAGTTTTTATACCCGGCTACCCGCGGGGTTTGATTTTCGGCACCACGGTGGGCGGCCGCACGCCTGAGGGCCGCGAGTTGTTTTTGCGCTACTGGCAAAACAGCATCGAAGTGCCCGGCCCCGAAACGCAGCAACTGGCCGCGTGGGCAAAAGAGGCCGGTGCCTGGGTGGTAACGGGCGTTACCGAGCGCGACCAGGTGAGCGATACGTTGTATTGTACGCTGCTCTACTTCTCGCCAGACGGGCAGTTGGCGCGCAAACACCGAAAGCTGAAACCCACCGCAGCCGAGCGCATTGTGTGGGGCGAGGGCGATGGGCGTGATCTGCACGTAGTGGATACACCCTTCGGTAAACTGGGCGGACTCATCTGTTGGGAAAACTACATGCCGCTGGCCCGCATGGCGTTGTATCAGCAAGGCATTGATGT
>DAIPHR010000301.1:0-2716 GCA_036771215.1 Cyclobacteriaceae bacterium | reverse complement strand
CCAACGTCCGGGCTCTAAGAGCAAACGAAAGAAACCATTCGATGTTGGGATAAACATAAAGATTCCGGTTATGAAGAAGCTGATTTCCTTTTCGGTGTTCCTTCTGCTGCTTTTGATGCTGGCCTTAGGGCAACGGGCACAAGCCCAACGAATACGTGCGGCCGAACGCGTAGAGCCGGCCATGCGCGTGTGGATACCCGGGCATTGGAAATGGAACGTGAGGTGGAAACGATACATCTGGGTGCCGGGGCATACGCTGCGGAAGCCGGCCCCGGTGCGTGTGGTGAGGGTGCGAAGGGTTCGGTAGTTTGACACGGGGCTGCAGCGATGCAGCCCTTTGTTTTTTACCCCGCCTGAAATCTTCCTAACTTGGCCGAGTAAAACCCCTTCGCATGCGATCGTTTCTCCTGTCGTGCTTTCTGTCCATAACCCTGATGTCATTCGGCCAGACGGACCCGCTGCTGGAAGCGGCCCGCAAAAAACTGGAGGCTAAAGATTATAAAGGAGCCCGGATCGATGCCACCAAGGTGATTGATGCCGCCCCGAAAAACAAACTCGCCTACGTGCTGCGCGGCCGCGCCCGCATGGGGTTGCAAGATGATTATGGCGCCATCAGCGATTTTACCTTCGCGCTGGACATCGACTCGCTGTTTGCCGAAGCCCTCAATCACCGCGGGGAAGCCAAGATCAACCTGGGCGATGATGATGGGGCGATCTCCGACCTGGACAAAGCCATCCGGCTGCGGCCGAACTACACCGATGCGTACACCAACCGCGGTTTTGCCAAGTATAACATCGAAGATTTACAGGGCGCTTACTTCGACTTCTCGAAGGCGCTGGAACTGGGCCCGCCCGATGCCGACAAGTATTTCAACCGCGGATTGGTAAAAGCCGAACTCGGTGAATTTGTGAGTGCCATTGACGACTACAGCAAAGCCATTGAATTGGATAAAACGGATGCCTCGTTGTTCAACTTCCGCGGAGTGGCCTTCTACAGCACCGGCAATTTTGATAAGGCTATTGCCGATTATGATCAGGCCATTAAGATGGATGCCAAAGACCCCACCAAATTCGAGAACCGGGCACTGGCCAAAAGTGCAAAAGAAGATTTCAAAGGCGCGCTGGAGGATTACAATAAAGCCATTGAACTGGACGGCCAGGATCCCGAAACCTACAACCTGCGCGGAGTGCTTAAACACAACACCGAAGATTACCTCGGAGCGATTGCCGACTACACCAAAGCGATTGAGTTAGATGCCACCAACCCTACGTACTACGATAACCGCGCACTGAGCAAAACCGAGAAGGAAGATTACGCAGGGGCCATTGAAGACTATACCTACTCAATCGAGTTATTCCCCAGCGACCCCGAAACGTATTTTCAGCGCGGGCTGGTGAAGATACTGGCCAACAACAACTACGATGGCTGCCTCGATTTGAAACATGCCGAAGAACTCGGCAGCCCGGATGCCAAAGCGGCCATTAAGAAGAATTGTAAGTGATGACCAGGTCGGGAGACTAACACCCGATGAAAATTACCATCCTCCTCAACGGCATCAGCCCTGCGAAGAAAAAATTCTATCGAACGATATTGCCTCCTCTTCAGCGGGTGTTTGAGGTGCACGTGCGCGAAACGCAGTATGCCGGCCACGCCCGCCAATTAGCCCGGGAGGCCGACAGCGATATTGTTCTCGCAGCCGGTGGGGATGGCACGTTGCACGAAGTGATCAATGGCGTGATGGAGCGGCCGCAGCAGCCGGTGGTGGGCATCCTACCGCTGGGGTCCGGTAATGACTTTGCGCGCACCTGCGGCCTTCGTGCAGACCCGCAGCAACTGATTGATCTTATTCAGGCGCGAAGTTTTCAACCCACAGATGTAGGGCAGGTAGAATTGTACGACCGCAACGGGCAGCCGGTGACGCGCTACTTCATCAATGCGTGCAGCGTGGGTATGGGGCCGCAGGTACTTGAAATTTTGCAGCAGCGCTCGAGGCGCTGGGGTGCGGGGTTCAACTACTTCACCGCCATCGTGCAAACATTTTTCACCTATCGATATAAACAGATTGACGTTAAGACGAATCATCATGACTGGTCAGGGCCGGTGCGCGTGCTGGCGTTTGCCAATGGAAAATCATTTGGCAATCGGCTGACCATTGCTCCTGATGCTGATTTAAGCGATAGTCTTTTCAATACGTTTATCGCTTCAAGCGTTTCGCTGTTTGATTTTCTGCGTCTTCAAGGAATGTTGAAACGTGGCCATAGGATTGTGCATGCTCATGTGCACTATGGTATTTGCAACTCTGCATCGCTCAGCAGCAACGAGCCTGTGGCTATGGAGGCAGATGGTGAATGGGCCGGGATGCTGCCTGCAGAAATCCTTATTGTCAAAGTGAAGGTGAAGCTACTACGGTAGCAAAAATTTCAGCCGGTCGAACTATGACTTCCATTTTTATTGGTTCAAGCGCTCGTAGTATGAATCTCTTTCATCTACCTTTATTGTAACAATCGTACTTACAATCATATCGTGTAGTGCTTGTCCATTAGCATTAAAAAGTGCTACAAAATATCCTGCCATGAGCGGCAACCCAGATATCTGCTTACAAATAGCACGAAGAACAGCTCTCCCAATGCTCAGTCTCCTACCATCTATGTCAGTTACTTTGATTTTCATTATAATCTTACCTATCGTACCCTGGTACTTTGATGACTCCATAGT
>DAIPHR010000300.1:0-2720 GCA_036771215.1 Cyclobacteriaceae bacterium | reverse complement strand
ATCGGAGGCATCGCTGCCCCCGACTTTTCGCTTATTTAAACTACTTCGTAAACGTGTATTCTCCCGTAAGAGAATTAAAAGTGATTTGATAGGTGCCAGCGGTGACATTCTCAATATTTGGGCCTCCGGCTGTGCCTACACCAGCAGGAAATGCCTTTTCACCCCAGTTTATACCCCAATCGTTGTTGGCCCTAAATTTTGCCTGGCCTCCAACCAGCGTCAGTTTCTTTGACCACTTGTAAGGGTTCGCAGGACTTCTGATCAAATCTGTGTCAGCACCCCAGCCACCCGGTGTAGAGTCGCCAATAATACCAATGTCTGAATATGGCGTTGATCGGTCAGCAGGCCCAAATGCATACTCACCGGTAGCTATGTCAAACACCACGAAAAAAGTGCCAGCCTTCACGGGTATGTTCGGTCCGCCTCCTACTCCCCATCCCGAAGGATATGTGGCAGCTCCCCAGTTGGTTCCCCAATCACCTGTTTTTCTAAATTTCGCTTCACCATCAGTGAACGTAACCGTACCCGAAAAAATGTTTGGGTTGGTAGTGCTTTGGGTGAGGTTTGTGTCATTTCCCCATCCGCCAGGCGTGCCCGAACCAATGATGCTCACTGATGACAGTGCCGGCACTGTCACCTGTGTAAAATTATAAGCTCCAGTGGCTACGTTAAAATCAACTTTATAATATCCGGTTGTAGAGATTGGAATGTTGGGGCCTCCGGGTGTTCCTGTGCCCGTGGGGAAAGTGTTTGCGCCCCAGTTTGTTGCCCAGTCATCGTCAGTCCTGAACTTTGCTTCTTTGCCGCCAACTAGGTAGGTGATGGTAGTCCACTCAGCGGGCTTGCTCAGATCAGCGCGATAAAGGTCGGAGTCAGTTCCCCATTCTCCGGGTGTTGCGCTGCCGATAATGCCAACCGAGTTGATGTTGATGTAAGGCGTAATGGCGACAATGGCAGTAGATGAAAAGTTCACTACACCAAATTCATTGGTCGCTCTTACGCGAAACTCCACATTGCCGGCCACTGAAGGTGCGATGCTGTAACCCAGAGCGATGTTGTTCAATTCCAGGTGCGTGAGGGATTTACTCAAACCCGTTACGTCAATTGATGTCGGAGTCGCAAAAGAAGTTCCACCCTTCGCGTGCTGCAATTGGTAAGTGATCACACCAGAAAATCCGGTGAAGGCTTTGTTCCAGCTAAACGTAGCGGCCGCTTGCCCGGGCGTAGCCGAGTTGGTGGTTACCGCTGCGGGGTTTACCGTGAGGCCAAAGCCTGCAAAAGGAGTAACTGCCACTTGCAAAACGTTAGACTCGCGCGGCTCGTTGTTGTTGAGTAGCGAGGCAACAACTTTCACATCGAGTGTGATCGGTTGGCCTGCATTGGCACCAAATCTCGTTGCCATGCCGTTCAGGTCTTTGCCCGTGAGCCCGCCCGACAAAGCATTGGTAAAATCCTTGGTGGCAACGACAGAAAAATTGGTTCCCGCCTTGGCGACTATAACCGTAAACTTGGTGTTCTTCAAACCCACCGAGAATTTTGGGTCGTTCCAGTTCAACGTGAGGGCAACCGATAAAGAGTCTTTTGCTGCCGCAGCCACCGAAGGTGCCGATGCGGTAACAGCAAACGAACCGGGTGCCGGTGCTGTAAACTCCGGAGTGGGTTCTAACTTTAGACATGCGTTGATGGTGAACGCCACCGCCAACACCAATACTGTTTTTATCAAATGTCTCATAGTGTCAATTATTCAAAAGTGTATTTGCCGGTTTTGAAGTTTACCGTGATTTTGTAAGCCCTAGAAACACCGGGCGACCTAAAGTCTTCGCCACCGGGTTTGAACGTGTCCCCAGCGGGGTTGTTTTCTTCCTTTTTGCCGGTAAAGCCATACTTATTATCCCAGTTGCCATAAACTGGAACGAATAAGAAACCGCTGTTGGCATTAATTTGTAAGCTATTGATCACAAATGTGAAGGTGTTCACTTTCGTAAACTTCTGGCTCACGTTTTCGGCATCGCCACCGCCCATCCAGCTTGCGGGGGTTGCTGCACCGGTAATATAGAGATTGGCTGGTACAGGAAACACCACATCCAGGTACGTTGCCACTTTCATCTTCAGGATGTTTGAAAACAAAGGCGAATTGTTGCCCGGCAGCACAGAACGGACACGGAACTGGAAGGTGTTGAGCGTTCCATCAGGCAGCTCTAAACCGGCAAGGGCCGTATTCAGCTCCCGAACTTTAAACGAAGCTGACAGTGCAGACTTGTACTCCAGGCCTACCACTTTTGCACCCGTAAAATCACCACCGTCTCGATCGATCTGTAACGTGTAGGTGACGTCTTGTGTGTTTACCCCGTTAGAGAACCTATAACCCGGGTTCGTCCATTGAAACTGCAAGGAGCTGAAGTTTTCCTGCGCTTTGGTGAGCGTGAGGTCTGCAGTGGATGAAATTGACAGCGTAATATCACTTGTTCCACCGATCAACTTTACCTGATCGCCTTCTTTGTCGCAGGCAGCAAACAGTACTATTGCCACCGCAACCATGAATAGTTTTTTCATCTTCATCATACTGGTTTGTTGTTAATATCCATCATTTTGTTTCAAACCTGGGTTAGCAGCCAAGTCAGCGGCAGGTATCGGGAACAGGTCTCGAAATGAAGCAGTAGATTGACCGTTCTTCGTATTCCCTTTCCATTGCCACACATACGCGCCACCGGTAAATTTGC
>DAIPHR010000299.1:0-2763 GCA_036771215.1 Cyclobacteriaceae bacterium | reverse complement strand
ACGTTTAAGATGGCCGACCGGATTAAACGGTTGTACGAGCAAATGGCGGAGCCGCGTTACGTAATCTCGATGGGGTCTTGTGCTAACTGTGGCGGGCCGTATTGGCAACATGGTTATCATGTGGTGAAAGGCGTTGACCGTATTATACCGGTGGATGTGTACGTGCCCGGCTGCCCTCCGCGGCCCGAGGCCCTGATTGGCGGTATACTCAAATTGCATGAGAAGATACGGGAAGAAAGTATTCTCAATGCGTGACATGGAAGATCAACTGCGTTCAATTCTTACCACCATTGCCCATCACCCGTTTCATGCGGTAACGGGCTCTACTCCGTATACGCTTCAATTGAATGCGCAAGATGTGAAGCGGATCTGCCAGGTGTTACAGCAGCATGATCAACTTTATTTCGATCAGTTATCGTGCATCACCGGGCTCGACAACGGCCCCGAAGCCAATACGCTTGAGGTGATTTATCATGTGTACTCTATTCCATTCAATCGATCGTTGGCACTGCGTGTAGTACTGCCGCGCGAGGCGCCCGAACTGGAGTCAGTGGCTTCGCTTTGGAAGTCGGCCAACTGGCTGGAGCGCGAGGTGTTTGATATGTATGGCATACACTTTACCGGTCACCCCGATCTGCGCAGAATTCTGATGCCAGCCGATTGGGAAGGATTTCCGTTGAGGAAAGACTATCAGCATCAGGAAACGTATCATGGTGTAACGGTTAAGTACTAACATGGCCCTTCACCATACCCTTACTCAGGATAAGCTTCAATATCAGGTTGATCAAGGCCACCTGGAGAAATCTGAACCCAACAAGTTTCGCTTGGGTGAACTGCGTACGGAGGAGATGATCATTAACATTGGGCCTCAACACCCTTCTACGCACGGTGTTTTGCGCCTCGAAGTGCTCAGCGATGGTGAAGTGGTGAAAGAAGTAGCGCCCCACATCGGTTACCTGCACCGCTGTTTTGAAAAGCATGCGGAAAACCTGCCCTATAACCAGATCATTCCGTTTGTCGATCGGCTGGACTACGTGGCAGCGATGAATTGCGAGCATGCCTACGTGATGGGCGTGGAGAAGATGTTGGGATTACACGGCCAATTACCGAAGCGCGTAGAGTATAGCCGCGTGTTGGTAGCCGAGCTCAATCGCATCGCCTCTCATTTGGTAGCAATCGGTACCTATGGGCTCGATCTAGGCGCCTTTACTCCATTTTTTTGGATCATGCGCGACCGCGAGCATATTCTGCGCATGCTGGAGTGGACCTGCGGGGCGCGCCTGCTCTATAACTACATCTGGATCGGAGGACTGTTTTACGATCTGCCGGTGGGGTTTGAGGAGAAAGCCCGTGAATTCATTCAATACTTTCAGCCGAAACTGGATGAACTGGAGAAGCTGCTGGTAGAGAACAAGATTTTTATCGACCGCACTGCGGATGTTGGCGTATTACCCCTCGATTTGGCTATCAACGCGGGCGTAACCGGTCCGATGCTGCGGGCATCAGGTTTACGTTTTGACTTGCGCAGGGTTGACGCCTACTCGGTATACCCCGAACTGGAATTTGACATCCCGATAGGAGAGGGACGGATGGGCACGATAGGTGATTGCTGGGATCGCACGTGGGTGCGCCTGCAGGAAATGCGCGAGTCGTGCAAAATCATAAACCAGTGTGTCGATCGCTTGCTCTCCGATCACAAACGAACGCGCGAGTTTGATCCCCAGGCACTCGTTCCCAAAAAAATAAGACCCACCCAGCAAGATATTTACGTGCGTGCCGAAAATCCGAAAGGCGAGCTGGGCTTTTTCTTTCGGGCCGATGGGAAAAGCGATGTGCCGTTTCGTTGTAAAGTCAGATCGTGCTCCTTTGTAAATCTTTCTGTGCTGCCCGAAATCAGCCGGGGCGCACTGGTGGCTGATCTTATCGCGATATTGGGTTCCATTGACATTGTGTTGGGCGAAGTAGACCGGTAATGTTGAAAATTCTGACATCGACCCAGATTCACGACCTCGATGCCTTTACCATTGAGCACGAGCCGATTGCCTCCATCGACCTGATGGAACGTGCTTGCCGTGGCATCGTGAACTGGCTGATTGACCGGTATGACGCGGGACACAAGGTTGGCGTAGTATGCGGGCCCGGCAATAACGGTGGCGATGGTTTAGGCGTAGCCCGGTTACTGAAGGAATGGGGCTATCCGGTTCACGTATGGATTGTGGTGGGCGGTAGTCACTCGGTTGATTTCCTTGAAAACAGGAGGAGGCTCCCGGCTACTATTCCCGTTACCGAGGTTCGGCAAGCAACGGATTTCCAGCCGGACCAAATGCACATTTTGATTGATGCACTCTTTGGCACTGGACTTACTAAACCTCTTAAAAATATTTTTGAAGAGGTTGTGCAGAAAATCAACGCGCAAGAGGCTATTCGTATTTCAATCGACATTCCGTCCGGGTTACCCGCTGACGCGCCATTACAAGGTGTAGCCGTTCACGCTCATCACACCCTAACGTTCCAACTTCCCAAGCTTTCTTTTCTTTTCCCTTCCAGCTATCCCTACTCAGGCGACTGGGAAGTAATTGACATTGGACTCGATAAGCGTTTTCTGAAGACGATCAGCACTCCGCATTTTTGGATTACCCGGGCTGGCGTTCGCAAGTTACTGCGGAAGCGGTCCAGGTTTTCCCATAAGGGAGAATATGGGCATGCCGTGTTGGTAGCCGGCAGCACAGGAAAAGCGGGAGCTGCTGTTCTTGCCGCCCGTGC
>DAIPHR010000298.1:0-2779 GCA_036771215.1 Cyclobacteriaceae bacterium | reverse complement strand
ACCCCGGTAGAACGCCCGGAAGTGATTGAATCAACTGCACAGGGTGCCGCTTACCTGGCCGGTATTCAGATTGGGTTATGGCGGAAAGGGGACATCCTGAAAAACAGGCGCGTGCAGCGAACTTTCGCACCTCAGATGAAAGAGGAAGATCGCGCCCGACTATACCAGGGTTGGAAGAAAGCAGTGCAGCGTTCAATGAATTGGGTGGAATAACCTCATGACGTTTTCGGCTCACCATCGCAATAGTTTTATCAATCGGCTCAAGTCGGAGACGTTTGACCTATTGGTTATTGGCGGTGGTATCACCGGGGCTGGCATTGCGCTGGATGCAGCCACCCGTGGGCTTAAAGTCGCTTTGATAGAAAAAGATGACTTTGCCTACGGCACCAGCAGCCGCTCAACCAAGTTAATTCACGGAGGTCTGCGGTACCTCAAACAATTGGAGTTTGCTTTGGTGAAAGAGGTTGGTAGTGAACGAGCCATCGTGCACCGGCTGGCACCGCATCTGGTGGTTCCTGAAAAGATGTTGCTCCCGTTGTATGAACGAAGGGGACTTGGCTACTGGCTCACCTCGGTAGGCCTGAAGATCTATGACTGGCTGGCGGGTGTAAAGCCCGAAGATCAGCGCAAAATGCTTACGCGTCAGCAGACGTTGGCAGCCGAACCGTTACTGAAATCGGATGGGGTTAAAGGTGGAGCGCTTTATGCGGAGTACCGCACCGATGACGCACGCCTTACCATAGAAATCATCAAACTGGCGGTGCAACATGGGGCCTGTGCCATTAATTATGTAAGGGCCACGGATTTCCGTCTTGATCAGGAGAAGGTAGCAGGTGTTAAGGCAATTAATGTCGTCTCGGGCGAGGCTATTGACATTCAGGCGACAGCCGTGGTCAATGCGGCAGGGCCCTGGGTTGATGAGTTGCGCGAAATCAACCGGTCGCGTACGGGAAAGCAGTTACACCTCACCAAGGGTGTTCACATTGTGGTGCCCTATCACCGATTACCGGTCCGTCAGGCAATCTATTTTGATGTGCCGGATGGTCGCATGATTTTTGCGATTCCCCGCGGACGTGTGACGTATATCGGCACTACCGACACGGACTATACGGGGCCGATGGATGACGTACAGGCCAGTCATGCCGATGTTGAATACCTTCTTCATGCCGCCAATGATACGTTCCCTTCAGCGTTGCTCACCTTCGCGGATGTTGAATCGAGTTGGGCAGGTTTGCGTCCACTCATTCATGAAGAAGGTAAGTCAGCGTCAGAACTTTCGCGTAAGGATGAAATTTTTGAGTCGCCAACCGGACTGATTTCAATTGCGGGTGGCAAGCTTACCGGTTACCGCAAGATGGCAGAGCGCGTGGTGGATCGGGTGGTGGATTTGTATTTCGCGAGCGCCAATTTGAAGCCCTGCCAAACCAGCCGGCATAAGTTGCCCGGTGGGGATTTCGATTCGGTGGAGGATGTGATCCGAATGCAGGCCGAGCTGGCCGAAAGACTAGGCAAGCTTAATATGCGCGGCAACGAGGCGACTAACCTCGTCCACCTGTACGGCCGGCAAGCCTGGCAAATTGTAGCCCACCTTGAAGTAAACCCGGATTGGCATCATCAACCGGAGCAGGCCCTGGTGCTGGCCAAAGCCTGGTTTGCAATCCACTTTGAGATGGCTTTATATCCCGTTGATTTTTTCGTCAGGCGAAGTGCTTTGGTGTATTTCAATCATCCCAAGGCGCTGCGATATGCCGAGGCAGTTCTGGAGTTCTATGCAAATGATTTTCACTGGCCCGCTTCGGAAGTGGACAAGCAGCGCGAACTGCTTTTGAATGAAATGAACCGCGTGGTAAACTTTAATCAATCCAAATGAAAGTGAAATGGTCTTATGTGGCCAGTGTTGCCGTTATTCTCCTTCTCATTTTGCTTGAGATAAGCCGCATCTACTACATCATGCCCTTCCCCGGCAGTCAGCGCGAGGAGTCAATTGACCTCGCGTATTGGTTACATCAGTATGCAGGCTACGTCAGGCTCCTGCTGTTGGTGCTGGCTGCTTACCCGGTTTTCATATTGTTTAACGCAGGTTCGCTTTCGTCCCGGGTGGTGGTCGGTATCAGTCTGGCCCTCTACCTCATGGTGTATTATCAGGTGAACTATCGAATGTCGGCCGATCAAATGTTTCTCCAGCCAACTGAGGTTGTTCTGGCACCTGTGGACAGCAGCCGGGTCGACCGAAAAAAATTGGTGGTGGGTGTGGTACTTCAGGGTGTAGCCAGGGCGTATCCGATCGAGATCATTGGCTACCATCATCAGGTGCGCGACACGCTGGGGGGCGAGCCGATTATGGTTACGTATTGCACGGTGTGCCGAACCGGTCGGGTGTTCAAACCTCGTGTTGATGGTAAACTGGATAATTTCCGGCTCGTGGGGATGGATCACTTTAATGCGATGTTTGAAGACAGCCGCACCGGTAGTTGGTGGCGCCAGGTGAGCGGGGAGGCTGTAGCGGGACCACTCAAGGGCACGATGCTCGAAGAGATACCGTCTCAACAAATGAGTTTGCTGGCGTGGATTGATCGCTATCCCCACACACTCATTCTTCAGCCCGACAAAAAGTTTTTAGACGCGTATGAAGAACTTGAACAATATGATGAGGGAACGATAGAGGGAGGACTCGAAAGGCGCGATAGCTTGAGCTGGAAGGAAAAATCGTGGGTAGTGGGTTTGCAGGCCGGCACTTCGTCCAAAGCATACGATTGGAATGACTTACTTGCCCAGCGGG
>DAIPHR010000297.1:0-2780 GCA_036771215.1 Cyclobacteriaceae bacterium | reverse complement strand
CCCCATCTCCACTTCTCCTTCTACCACGGCATTATCGGCCATAAAACAGCCCTAACCGAATCGGTGCTCAAAACCTCTGACTTTCTTTATAATCGGCATACTTCCATTAGCTGACAAACTGTCATTTTCTTGAACTAAATGTGCTAAATTTGCGTCTCTTTTATGGAAAAATGAAGGAACTAGTAGAAGATATTGGGATTTTGGACGAGGCGCACCAGCCCTGCGAGGTGGTTAAGACTACGGAAAACAGCCATACCGGGCAGAAGCGCAAGCTGTACATTGAAAGCTACGGTTGCCAGATGAATTTTTCTGATAGCGAAATTGTGGCTTCCATCCTTCAAAAAACGGGATTTGATACTACATCCCGGGCTGAAGAGGCAGACGTGATCTTTTTGAACACGTGCTCCATTCGCGAAAAAGCGGAACAAACGGTACGAAACCGGCTCACCCAACTGAATGGTCTGAAAAAGCAAAAGCCAGAACTCACGGTCGGTATCCTGGGTTGCATGGCCGAGCGGCTCAAGACCCAATGGCTGGACGAAGAGAAGATTGTTGACCTCGTGGCTGGGCCAGACGCGTATCGCGATCTGCCGCAACTGATTCAACAAGTCGATGAAGGCGACAAGGCCGTCAATACGTTTCTGTCGCGGGAAGAAACTTACGGAGACATTACTCCGGTGCGGCTGAATTCAAACGGAGTAACGGCATTCATCTCCATCATGCGCGGGTGCGATAACATGTGTTCCTTTTGCGTGGTACCCTTTACGCGCGGTCGCGAACGAAGCCGTGATCCCCACAGTATTGTTGCCGAAGCCCGTGACTTGTTTACCAAGGGCTACCGCGAGGTGACGTTACTTGGCCAGAACGTGGATTCCTATAAGTGGAGCCCAGAGGAAAACAACAAAGCGCGGCTCGAAAAAAAGGAGCCGGCATCCGTTGTTACGTTTGCTCAGTTACTGGAACAAGTGGCGTTGGTTCACCCCGACCTTCGCGTGCGATTTTCAACTTCGCATCCGAAAGATATTACCGATGATGTGCTCCACACCATGGCGCGCCACGAGAACATTTGTAAATACATTCATTTGCCCGTGCAGAGCGGCAACAGCCGGATTCTGGAATTGATGAACCGCGGCTATAGCCGTGAATGGTACCTGGGCAAGGTGGCCCGCATCCGGGAAGTTTTGGGCGAAGATTGCGGTTTGAGCTCCGATATGATCACCGGCTTCTGCTCGGAGACAGAAACGGAACATCAGGAGACACTCTCCTTAATGGACATGGTGAAGTACGACTTCGCGTACATGTTCTATTATTCCGAACGCCCGGGCACCCTGGCAGCTAAGAAACTTTCTGACGATGTACCCGAAGACATCAAGAAGCGGAGGCTTCAGGAGATCATCAACAAGCAAACGCGCCATTCGCTGGAGCGGTACCAGCGCGATGTGGGTAAAGTTGAAAAAGTTCTGATCGAAGGAGATTCCAGACGATCGGCTGATTTTTGGCAAGGCCGCACCAGCTCGAATAAAGTGGTGGTGTTCGCCAAGGGAAATGAACAGAAAGGCACCTATGTTCAGGTGAAGATTGACCGATGCACGGGTGCCACGTTGTTTGGTCAAGCGGTGCGAAGTATATGATAACGGAAGCAGACATTCAAAGCGTTAAGCAACGGTTTGGGATCATAGGAAATGCTCCCGGATTGAGCTTTGCCGTGAAAACAGCCATGCAGGTGGCCCCCACGGACATGACCGTTCTCATCACCGGTGAAAGCGGCAGCGGAAAAGAATCCTTCTCCAAGATTATTCATGCGCTGAGTCCGCGCAAGCACGGCCAGTTCATCGCCATTAACTGTGGATCCATTCCCGAGGGCACCATCGACTCGGAGTTGTTTGGTCACGAAAAAGGGTCCTTCACGGGTGCACATGAGGCGCGCAAAGGATACTTCGAAGTAACCAACGGTGGGACCATCTTCCTGGATGAAATCGGAGAGATGCCGCTAAGTACGCAGGCGCGACTGCTCCGAGTGTTGGAGTATGGTGAATTTATCAAGGTGGGTTCGTCAAAAGTTCAAAAAACGGATGTGCGGGTAGTGGCAGCCACAAATGTCAATCTCCTCCAGAAAGTGGAGGGCGGAAAATTCCGCGAAGACCTCTACTACCGGCTGAACTCGGTACCCATTTTCGTGCCCCCCCTGCGCGAGCGTGGTCGCGATATTGAATTATTGTTTCGCAAGTTTGCCACTGACTTCGCTGAGAAATATAAGGTCAAGCCTATTTCACTTACAGACGATGCCAAAGAGATTCTTCTGAAGTATCGCTTCCCTGGAAACATCCGGCAATTAAAAAATCTGGTGGAACAGATTTCGGTACTGGCCACCGAACAGAAAGAAATCAATGGCGCAACGCTGCTGCGCTACCTGCCACGTGAGCCAACACTTCCGGCTTTGTCCAAGGATGCACAATCTGGTATTTGAAAACTGAACCAATCCTGCGAGCGCTTCGGAGATGCTAAAGGACAACCCTCACCTCTTCAAAGACGTGACGGCCACATCACCCGCCTCGCCCGCCCCCGAGCCCGTGCTGCTTAACATCAACCCTGCCCCGGCCTTTGAACCCGAAGAGGAGACGCACGATGTGACCTACAAGTCGGAGGACGAATCACTGTCGATTGAAAAAAAGGAAAAAGAGCTGATTGAGCGGGCCCTGCGCAAAAACAACAACAAGCGAAAATATGCGGCACGGGATTTGGGTATTTCGGAGCGCACTCTGTATCGAAAAATCAAACAA
>DAIPHR010000296.1:0-2817 GCA_036771215.1 Cyclobacteriaceae bacterium | reverse complement strand
TTGGTTACCAGGTTCAGCTAGCCGGGTGACTATTAGTGAAATTGCCCGCTATGGCCGCGTTCATGCCACCGATTGGAGTTGGGGAGCTCTCATTTTCGATATCAACCACGATGGCTTAAAGGATATTTATGTGGCGAATGGTATTCCAAAAGATCTGCTTGATCAGGATTACATTCACTATACATCACCCCCCATGTTGGCCTCTGCCGAGTTTAGGCGCGATAGTTCTTTGATGACCAGGTTGATTGATGCTATTCCGTCTTCTCCGCAACGCGATGCCCTTTTGTTGAATCAGGGGGATAGTACCTTTCGAGATAGGAGTTCCGAAGCCGGCATGGCACCGGACTATTCGAACGGAGCTGCCTACGCGGATTTTGATAACGATGGGGACTTGGATTTAGTGGTAAACCGAATTAATGAAGTGGCTGCGTTGTATGAGAATACCGCGTGTGGGGTTGATTTTGACCGTCACTATCTTCAAATCAAACTCGTTGGACGGGGAGGCAACACTTCGGCCATCGGTGCCCAGGTGAGCGCCTATTGTGCTGGCAAATTGTTTTATGTTGAGCAATCGCCCGTCAGAGGTTATTTGTCAACTGTAGATGAGCGCCTTCACATAGGGTTGGGGCGGTATCAAAAAGTTGATTCGTTGGTCGTACTATGGACTGACGGTACAAAATCGCGGTACCTGGATGTACCCGCCAATCAAATGCTGGTAGTTCGACAGGTAGCAACATCTCCCATTGAAGCGGTTTCACGTGAATTCGACCCTTTGCTTTGGCCGGATACCGCCCTGTTCTCAGTCCGTGAGCGGATATCCACTCAGTTTCAGGATTTCGATCGTGACCGGCTGATTTTTGATATGGTGAGCAATGAAGGACAGCGCATGGAAGTCGGTGATGTGGACGGAGATGGACTTAGTGATTTGTTTGTGGGTGGTGCAGCCGGGCAGTCGGGTGAATTGTGGTTGCAAAAGGAGAATTTTCGATGGGAACGTTCTGTGCAGCCCGCGTTTGATCAGGATAAAGACTACGAGGATCGTGACGCGGTTTTCTTCGATGCCGATACTGATGGTGATCTGGATTTGTTCGTGGCCAGCGGAGGGTATCAGCCCGGTTTTGGATCAAACCTTCTCGAAGACCGCTTATACGTGAACAACGGAAGTGGGATCTTCTTACGGAAACGGGACTGGCTCAGATCTTCACTGTTGTTTGAGCCAACCTCGGCTGTAACGGTGCTTGATTTTAATCGAGACGGTCTGCCGGATCTCGTGACCGCGAGTCGACTGATACCATTTGCTTACGGCCGCTCTGCCGATGCGCATCTATTGTTGAATCGTGGTGGCTTTTTTGAAGAAGTCACGGATCGCATGGCACCCGGATTCAGAGGCCTGGGTTTGCTAACTGGCGTGGAAGCGATTGACTTCGATAGTGATGGCGATGACGATCTGGTGTTTGCGGGTGAGTGGATGGGCGTCACCCTGTTTGAGAATCAGGATGGTCGGTTCATCGATCGTTCGGATAAGCTCGGATTACAGAACATCAGGGGCAAATGGATGTGTGTGAAAGTTGCTGATCTGAACGAAGATGGCCGGCCGGATTTGGTGCTGGGTAACGAAGGACTAAATGTCCGTTATCCGTCAAGCGCGGAATATCCCTCGTGGCTTTTTGTAGGCGATTTTGACCAGAATGGGTCGGTCGAGCAGTTACCGTGTACCCAGGTGGGCGATCAGGTTTGGCCATTACCATTGCTTCCTGACGTGATCAAACAGATGCCTTCTCTTCGAAAGCGATTCCTGACCTTTTCTTCGTATAGTCGGGCCGGTATTACAGACTTGCTGTTACCCGAGCAGTTGGCAAAGGCGCAGAAGCTAATGATTAATGAATCGCGGTCGATAACCTTAGTCAATGAAGGAGGGCGGAAGTTTAAGGCAATCCCCTTGCCTTCTGCTGCGCAGATTACTCGTATTTATGGAGTTGAGGTGGCAGACTTTAACCGGGATGGATTGGCTGATTTGATTGGAGGGGGCAATCAACACCGCGCGTAGCCGGAATTGGGGATTCAGGGCGCGGTGTATGGCCAGGTGTTGCTATGCACCTGAACCGGCCATTTCAAACCGATTTTGCCTGGCATTTCCGGGGTTCATGTTCCAGGGGAAATCCGGGATATTAAAAAGCTCGGTAGCGATGGCCGGCAACACATTTTGATTATGCGAAATAATGAGCGAATAAGCATTTATGAGTATGGTAAGAAATAGGATTGTTTTCTTTTGTCTTGTGCTGGCTGTAGTTTTTGCCGGGTGCCGTGAGTCGAAATACGAACAACTGGTAAAGACGGAGTTGGCGCGTAACGTGCGGTATGACAGTTTGTTTTTGGGGCTTTCGTTTAATATGCCCAGGAAATCTTTTTTTGAACATTGTTGGAACCTAAACAAACAAAAGGTTGTCACCAACGGACCTGGTCCATTGTCTGTTCAGCATGAACTTGACTCTTCCTTTTTGGCATACCCATCGTATATGCGGTTCTATCCGGAATTTGCCGAAGAAAAGATTTGCAAGATGCCGGTTGATTTTACCTCCGTATTCTGGGCACACTGGAACCACGACATGTCAGCTGATTCATTGGAGTTGCGCGTGAAAGATTTGTTCGAGAAGTGGTACGGTGGTGAGTTCTTGCTGGTAGAAAATAAGGACAGGAACGCCCGTGTGTGGGTCAAGGTGGATGGCAACCGGAGAATCCGCATCTATAAAATGAATATTTCAACGGTGCGGGCAGATTTTGAAGACTTGATGAACACGGCCAACGATACAGGAAACG
>DAIPHR010000295.1:0-2817 GCA_036771215.1 Cyclobacteriaceae bacterium | reverse complement strand
CATAGCGGCTCATGATGCGGTCGCTCAGCGACCCGTGGTTAGTACCAATGCGCATAGCGGTGCCATACTCTTTGCAGATTTTTACCAATGGCGTAAACTTCTCGCGGATACGGTCTAGCTCTGCCTGGTAGGCAGCATCAGTATATTCAATTTCTTCGAAGCGCTTTTTATCGGCATAGTTGCCCGGGTTGATGCGCACTTTTTCGACTAACCGTGCAGCCAGTTCGGCAGCGTTAGGTGTAAAGTGGATATCGGCAATCAGCGGCACGGTGTAGCCACGTGCGCGTAGCTCCTTTTTAATGTTCGCCAGGTTTTGCGCTTCTTTGATACTGGGCGCGGTAATGCGCACATACTCACAACCGGCATCTACCATGCGGATGACCTGCTCTACCGAACCCGTGGTGTCCATCGTATCCACGGTGGTCATGGACTGCACGCGGATGGGGTTATCGCCACCGAGGGGCACATCGCCAATGTTGACTACACGGGTTTTTCTGCGGCTGTAGTTGACAAGTGTGTTACCATATTGTTTGATCTGATCGATAGTGGTGTTGACCATTGGAGCAGTAACGTTTGAGGGGACAAAGTTATCGAAAAATGATGCTTTGTATAACACGAAATTGGGGAGATTGTTCTGGCGGAAATGAGAACATGGCGCACAAGATAAGATGCTGTTTCGTCCTCAGGTCAGCGGGAAAAACGAGTTTGGTTTGTTGCCGGTTTCGCTTTCTGTAGATTTTACCGCAGCGCAGAATCGGTAGGTACAACCGTGTTGTAAGTGCACTCAAAACAATTTCACATCCTGAATAATCTCTTTGGTTACCGCGTAAAACTCTTTGTGGATGTTGAACGGCTCTTCACCATTCTGTTCTTTGATCACATAGGTGCCGTCTTCCTTCATCGTGTACGCGTTAACGTTGTCGCGCAGGTTGTAGCGCAAAATGTTCATTGCCTGCTTGCGCAGCATGTCCTGCTCGAGCAAAAACAGCGACTCAATTCTTCGGTCAAAGCTGCGCACCATCGCATCGGCACTGCCGATGTACACTTTTGGTTCGCCACCGTTGTGGAAGTAATAGATACGCGAGTGCTCGAGGTATTCTCCAACAATGGAGATGACCTCAATATTGTCGCTCAGCCCTACTCTACCCGGTCGCAAACAACACATGCCGCGCACAATCAACTTGATGGGAACGCCAGCCTGCGATGCTGCATACAACGCATCAATAAACTCTTTATCCTGAACGGAGTTGAATTTGATGATGATACCGGCCGGTTTGCTATCACGCGCATGTTCTGCCTCGTTGCGGATGAGCGACACCAGTTGGTTCCGCATGTCGCGCGGAGAGGTGATCAAATTCTTGTAGAAAGTGGGCTGCGAGTGCCCGGTAATGACATTAAAAAACTCCGACACATCGTTGGCATACGCCTCGTTGGTGCTCAACAGGCCAATGTCGGTATACAACCGCGAGGTGGCTTCGTTGTAGTTTCCGCTCGACAGGTGTACATAACGGTACACGCGATCTGCTTCATTGCGCACAATTAACAACAGTTTGGTATGGGTCTTCAAACTGCTGACACCATAGATCACAAAGCAACCTGCCTTCTGTAGTTTCTGTGCTTCGCGCAAGTTGTTTTCTTCGTCAAATCGGGCCTTTACCTCAAACAATACAGACACGTGTTTGCCCGCCTCGGCTGCCTTCAGCAGCGCTGCACTCACACGCGATTCGCCTTTGGCCAGGCGATAGATGGTAATTTTGATCGACAGCACAAAGGGGTCTTCTGCTGCTTTCTCCAACAGCTCAAGCACGGGCTCCATGGAGTTGTAGGGGTGGTGCATCAAAATATCGCGCTCCTTCAATACTTCGAACAAATCCCGGGTGCCCAGTTCCGGAAACGAAACCGGCTTGACGGGCGGTGGGTACTGGGCGCGTTTATTTTTGAAATCTTTATGCCCCACTATTTGGTTGATGCCCGCAAAATCAATCAGGCTATCGGAGGGTATGGCAAAGATGTTGAGGTCATCCAGATCCCACTGTATCTTCAGCAGCCTTACCAGCCAGGGATCCGGGTTTTCCTGAATATCCAGGCGCACTACCCTACCCGACCTGCGGGTTTGTAACTTGCGCTTGAGCTCATCCAGAAAATTCATTTCAATGTCTTCGCTTTCTTCGAGTGTGAAGTCACCGTTGCGGTTGATGCGGAACAAGTTCACGCTTGCGATTTCGATATTGCGGAAAAGGTGGTGAATGTTGTGGCGCACAATGTCTTCAACCGGAATAAACGAGATCAATCCATCCAACCCCAAAATTTCGTAAAAGCGCGGAATGTTGCTCGGCACCTGAATGAATGAAACACGCAGTTGGTTGTTGATATCTTGCGGTGCCTTGGTGACCACGCCAAACAGCAGGCGGTTGTTTTTGAGTACCGGAAAGGTGTGGTAGCTGTCAAACAACATGGGTGTGAGCATCGGGAAAATCGTGCGCTGGAAATACTGGTCTACGCGCAACCGGTTTTCATCCGATAAGTTGTGATAGTGAACGATGCGAAATCCATTGCGCTCAAAAAGCGGTTGTAGCCGTTTGATGTAATAGTCATTTTGCTCATGCACAAAAGTTTGGATTTGCGCCAGCAAGTGCTGGCGAAAAGGCTCTTCGCGCAACCCGCTGTAATCAAAGCGCTCTTTGCCGTAATCAAGGTAATTGTACAAACTTCCCAGGCGAATGGTACAAAACTCATCGAGGTTGCTGGCGGTGATGGCCAAAAACTTCAGCCGATCAAGAATGCTACGATCGATGTGCTTGGCTTGATCCAGCACAC
>DAIPHR010000294.1:0-2819 GCA_036771215.1 Cyclobacteriaceae bacterium | reverse complement strand
ATTTTGATTTTAACTATGCACTTTTTCGGCCTCAAAGGTACGGGAATTCGCCCGGCCAAATTGATTTTTTTAACTTTTCTGGTGATGCTGGCGGGCTGCTCGGGCACCCGAAAAATGCGCGAACGCGACCAGCAAATAGCATCGGTGATCAAAACCTCGCGCTGTTTTACCGGCACTCCCTACAAGTATGGCGGCACCACCAGGTCCGGAATCGATTGCTCGGGGCTGATGGTGAATGCCTACCAGAGCGTGAAACTCACGTTGCCCCGAACCAGCGATGCGCAATACCTGATGGGTGAGAAGATAAAAGTCAAAGACATTCAACCGGGCGACCTGGTGTTTTTCGCCCTGGAAAAAAAGAAAAAGGACATCACCCACGTGGGCCTGGTAACGGAAGTGCGGGGCAAAGAGGATATCCGGTTCATTCATGCTACAACCAAGCTGGGTGTGGTGGAGACCAACTTGTTTCAGGAATACTACTGGAGGGGATTTCGCGGTGCGCGCAGGATACTGGAAACCAAAAATTGAATGACACGAATCAGTCGCAGACAGTTTGTAACGGCAGGACTTGTAACGCCTCTTGCCTTTAATCTGAGCCAGGCCCAAACCCCGACTCGTCCCGTGGTGGTGTCTACCTGGAATTTTGGACAAGCGGCCAATGTGGAAGCCTGGAAAATTCTGTCGTCTGGCGGGCGCGCGCTGGATGCCGTTGAAGCCGGTGCGCGTGTGCCGGAAGGCGACCCCGGGGAGACTTCCGTTGGCTTGGGCGGGTTGCCCGACCGGGACGGCCGTGTTACACTCGATGCGTGCATCATGGATGAGTTTTCGAACTGTGGAGCCGTGGCGTGCCTGGAGCATATCGTGCACCCGGTTTCGGTTGCACGGAAGGTGATGGAGAAGACACCGCACGTTTTTCTGACGGGCGATGGAGCCTTGCAATTTGCGCTCGCCAATGGATTCAAAAAAGAGAAGTTGTTGACGAAGGAATCCGAGCGAGCCTGGCGCGAGTGGCTAAAGACGTCCGAATACAAACCAAAAGCCAACATCGAGAATCATGACACGATTGGTATTGTAGCGCTGGACCGGCAATCGAATGTGTCGGGTGCCTGCACCACCAGCGGCATGGCGTACAAAATGCGGGGCCGTGTGGGCGATTCTCCCATCATTGGGGCCGGGCTGTTTGTTGACAATGAAGTGGGAGCCGCTACCTCCACCGGGGTAGGCGAGGAGGTGATCCGGATTGTCGGCTCGCACCTGGTGGTGGAGCTGATGCGGCAGGGACGTCCGCCTCAGCAGGCATGTGAAGAGGCGGTCAAGCGAATCGTGAAAAACCAGCCGGTGAAATCGAAGGACTTGCAGGTGGGTTTTTTGGCCTTAAACAAACAGGGCGAAACCGGTGCCTATGCGCTTCAAAAGGGATTTACCTATGCGGTTTATTCACCGGAGATCGTCAATAGACTGTTTGAAGCAGACTCTTTCTACAAATAGTTTACTATTTTTCTAAATTGCCGGTATGGAGCCGATTGTATTGAATCCGAAATCGAAACGTGAGTATGATTTTATCTCACAGTTGTTAGCGAAGTTGAATATCCCTTCGCGTAGATTAACGCGGGAAGAAAGGGAAGATCTGGGTATGGCAAATTTGATGAGAGAGGTTGATCGCAGCAAAAAGGTATCCAAGGCTTCGATAATGGGCAAACTGGCTAAATGAAGGTTGAGTTTTTGCGATCCTTTGCGAAGGACGTAGACGAATTGACGTCTTCAGTAGTCAAGCAACGCATCACGGATTTGATTCGACAAGTTGAATCGGCTTCGAGTATCCGGCAAATCCCACAAATCAAGAAGTTGAAAGGATTCACTTCAGCTTATCGAATCCGGGTTGGCGATTATCGGGTTGGAATATTTGTTACCCAGGGCACTGTTCAGTTTGCTCGGGTAAAAAACAGAAAAGAAATCTATCGCAGCTTCCCATGATCATTGAGGTCGTTGTGTACAATATCGAGTCGGCATTAAAGGCGCAAGCCGGTGGGGCCGACCGAATTGAGCTTTGCGATAATCCGCTCGAAGGCGGCACCACGCCTTCTTTTGGAGTCATTGAAGGGGTGCGCCAGAATGTATCCATGGATTTGTATGTTATGATTCGGCCGCGTGGCGGAGATTTTGTTTACAACAACTACGACTTCTACGCGATGAAGCGCGACATTGATCAGTGTATGAAGCTTAGTGCCGATGGTGTGGTATTCGGCATTCTCACGCCCGAAGCCCGCATGGATGTAAAGCGCTGCCGCGAGTTGATTCAGCGGGCACGGCCGATGAAAGTTACCTGCCACCGGGCTTTTGATGTAACACGCGATGCGTTTGAAGCGCTGGAAGATTGTATTGAAGCAGGGTTCGATCGCATCCTCACTTCGGGCCGAATGCCCACCGCACCCGAGGGCGAAACGCTGATCAAACAATTGGTGGAGCGGGCGGCCGGCCGGATCACCCTGATGGCGGGCGCGGGTATTACCGATCAACATGTGAAGCGGTTGGTCGATCTCACCGGCATCCGGGAGGTGCATTTTTCCGCCACGCGGTTTGGCCCGCCTGTCGGTGTAAACGGAAATCATTTTGTCTCGTTCCTTAGTCAGGCACCTGCAGATTACCGGCAATCGCGCATGGCTGATGCGGAAATAGTGGTCCGAGTGCGGAACGCGCTGGGCGGTTGAGCCGAAAAGGAAATTTGCCGAGTTTGGAATTTGAAATATATTTGCAGCCTCGTTTTAAGGGGGATTAGCTCAGCTGGCTAGAGCGCTTCCATGGCATGGAAGAGGTCATCG
>DAIPHR010000293.1:0-2823 GCA_036771215.1 Cyclobacteriaceae bacterium | reverse complement strand
ACCTTGCGGCACTACCCCCTCAAAGTAGCGTGTCTACCAATTTCACCACCTGGGCTAGACATCTAAATTGAATTTCCAATCACCACCACAAAAGCGCTTCTCTCGTGATAACCTGGGCGCTTGCACCATCCCAATTACGATAGGATTCAACGCCCGGGTAAGGGGCTGCAAATGTAAATATTTTTGCCTGACACCAACATGGGGAATCCCCCTTTTCCATGATTTTGAAATGTTTAATGCGGTTTACCAACGCACCCCAGGCTGTATAAACCATATCTTTATTATTTTGAGCCTTTAAACTAAACTGTTGACATGAGATGTTTGCTTACCCGCACTGTTTGGAAGGTTGCTATGACCCTTAATCTTTCTCCTTCCGACCGGCTGGACGATCAAAACAACAACGGGGCCATTAGCCCGCCTACTACTAAAGCCAAGGCCACACTCTGCCTGAATAGGGCGGGCAAGGGTTATCATTGCCGTCCTTAACAACCACAGAGCCTAACCACATGCTACCTCTGAGACCAGATGAAGCGGGTGTAGTGGTTTATGATGAGACACTTGAATCAGGTACTCTGACATAGCGGTTCTTCTTGGGGTGGTGCTCCAAATGGTGCAAGTTACAGGGCATGGCTTTCCCGATTAAAGGAATTGTACCGGTTGCCCTGGGTGCGAGTACCGCACCGATTGGCTTGTAACTGCAAGCCGGAAGAACAGCGTGAAAAACAAAACAATAGACAACAGATACAGAGCAATCATAGCCGTAACGTTTAATGACACAAAGATGGGGTGCCCATGATGCCCATGCAAGACAAAGCGATTTGTTTGGGCACCTGCGTAAGTTTTTTTAGCCGTTTTTACCTTTTTTTGACGAACACCCGTAAAACGGAACCATTTTTGTGTACTGAAATCGGTTCTATCCAACATATTCATCCTGATTCGGCATGAGATTTAAACGCCCTTCCTACACACTACTTCGGGTATTGATGGCTCAACTTTTTGTGATTTGGGCCCTCAGTGCCGGTGCGCAATCCAAAAGTATACCGGACGATTGGTTCTTACGCGACCCCCAGCTGGATTCCCTTCAGGGTGTAAGTTCCGAGCGCACCTATCAAACCCTGCTCAAAGACAAACCATCACGAACGGTCATTGTTGCCGTGATCGACTCGGGTGTTGACATTGAACATGAGGACCTAAAGGACGTTTTATGGATCAATGAGGATGAAATTCCCGGCAATGGCGCAGACGATGACAAAAACGGCTATGTTGATGATGTGTACGGGTGGAACTTCATAGGTGGCACGAATGGAAACGTGAATGCCGACACGTATGAACTCACCCGGGAGTATGTGCGCCTAAAGGCAAAATATGGCCAACCGGGCATGAAGATTTCACGGAAACAACAGGCAGAATATGATGGTTGGTTGAAAATCAAAGACAAGTTTGAAAAACTGAAAGAAAAAAATGCGCAGCAATACAAGTTGTACGCCAGTCTGTACTCCAACGTGCGAATGAGCATCGATACGTTGCAGAAACTGCTGAACACGACTGAGCTCACCGCGGAGAAATTAGAAAGTCTGCAGACCAACAGCCCTACCCTGCTGTTTGCGAAAGGTTTTCTGCTCAACATGTTTCGCAATATGGAGGATGGCGAGAGCCTGGACGCCTACATGGGACAGCTCAAAGAGGCAGTGGACTATTATGAAGTGATTGTCAAGTTTGGGTATAACGAAGACTTTAATTCGCGCGAGATTGTGGGGGACGATTACAACAACCCCTACGAAAAAGGCTATGGCAACAATGATGTGAAGGGCCCCGACTCCAAACACGGAACCCACGTGGCCGGAATTATTGCAGCCAACCGAACGAACAACATCGGCATACGCGGCATTGCCGACAACGTAAAGATCATGGCGGTGCGTGCCGTGCCCAACGGAGATGAACGAGACAAAGACGTTGCCAACGCCATTATTTACGCGGTGGATAATGGCGCGCACATCATCAACATGAGTTTTGGAAAAAGTTATTCACCTCAAAAAGAAGTAGTGGACAAAGCCGTCCGGTATGCCGAGCAAAAAGGTGTGCTGCTTATACATGCTGCTGGCAATGATGCCGAAAACTCCGATGAGGAGAAAAACTTTCCCAATCGGTTTTTACTGGATGGTAAGGAAGCACGAAACTGGCTGGAGATTGGTGCCAGCGCTTGGGGAGCAAACGAGAATTTCGTGGCTGACTTTTCTAACTATGGGAAACGCAACGTTGACTTCTTCTCGCCCGGTGTTGAAATCTATTCAACTGTACCGGGTGGCCAATACGAGCATCAAAGCGGCACCAGCATGGCCAGCCCAAGCGCTGCCGGTGTGGCGGCACTCGTTATGTCTTACTTTCCCGAATTGAGTGCCTTCGAAGTGCGTGACATTTTGCGTCAATCCACCCGCCAGTTTGATAATCTGGAGGTAGAAAAGCCGGGTGGCGGGCGTGTGCGCTTCGAATCGTTGAGCAGCTCCGGGGGGTTGATCAACGCCTATGAAGCCGTATTGGCGGCCCAAAAAACGAAAGAGCAGAAGGCAATTAAAACCCGCTAAGCGTGACGCACAAGGACATGATATTCGGAACGCGGGCGGTGATTGAGGCCGTGCGCGCGGGCCGCCCCATTGAGAAAATTTTGATTCAATCGGGCTTGTCGAACGACCTGATACGGGAGTTGCTGGACGAGATAAAAAAGCACCCAGTACCCATGAGTTTTGTGCCGGCTGAAAAACTGGCACGCCTGTCATCAAAAAATCACCAGGGGGTTGTTTGTCTGTTGTCAGCCGTAACGTACGC
>DAIPHR010000292.1:0-2852 GCA_036771215.1 Cyclobacteriaceae bacterium | reverse complement strand
TTTGTTAAAACGAAAAACAATCTTAGTTTTAAGCATTGAAAAAAAGGGAACTCGGTAGGTGACAAACCTCCGTCAGCGTGTCCAAATGCTATTCCCCTTGTGACCAAGTGTAACGGCCCCCACCGTGCACTTGGTTTTTTTGTTTTTTATGTCGGCATATGATTTAGTTTTTTATTCACAGCAAAACCCCTGAGTTTCCTCAGGGGTGTTTTCCTGTTGATTGTATCATAATTTAATTACGATCCGCAAGCCTCGCAGGCATCCGGATTATCCAGCGAGCAGGCCATGTCGGCCAACTTTTGCTCGTAGCTGGCCACCGGGCGCGCTTCGTAGTTCAATTGCTGCTGAACTTCGGTCACCACGGGTTGGGCCACAGCCGCCACCTCAGCGGCCGGAGCTGCAACGGCAGCCGTGGCCACCTGGGGCTGCGTGAGCGCGGATTTATCGAGCGTAAACTTGATGGCATCCGCGGCTGCATTCGTGCGTAAATAATACATGCCGGTTTTCAAGCCTTTCTTCCACGCATAGAAATGCATGGACGTCAGCTTGCCGAAGTTGGCATCTGTCAGGTGAATATTCAAGCTCTGACTCTGGCAGATGTAGGCTCCGCGGTCGGCACTCATGTCAATGATCGCCTTCTGCGAAATCTCCCACACCGTCTTGTAGATGTCCTTGATGTTTTGCGGAATCTCGGCAATGGGTTGCACCGAACCGTTGGTCGAAATCAGCTTCTGGCGCATGGTTTCGCTCCACAAGCCGAGACTGATCAGATCCTTCATCAGGTGTTTGTTCGCCACGATGAACTCACCCGAAAGTGTTCTGCGGGTGTAGACGTTGCTCGTATACGGCTCAAAGCACTCGTTGTTACCCAGAATTTGTGAAGTCGATGCGGTAGGCATCGGTGCCAGCAACAGGGAGTTGCGCACACCGTATTGTTTTACGTCCTGCTTCAGTTGTTCCCAGTTCCAGCGGTTGCTCTTAGGCGTAACACCCCACATGTCGAATTGGAAAATGCCCTTGCTCACCGGTGAACCCTTGAAGGTTTCATACGGGCCATTGATTTTGGCCAACTCCATCGAAGCC
This sequence comes from Cyclobacteriaceae bacterium, assembly GCA_036771215.1. Lineage (GTDB taxonomy): Bacteria > Bacteroidota > Bacteroidia > Cytophagales > Cyclobacteriaceae > ELB16-189. The sequence continues at coordinate 1,769 of DAIPHR010000292.1, read as the reverse complement.
TCCATGGCTGCGAAGTAAATGGTCTCGTGAATGTCCTCATTCAGGCCGCGCGCCTCGGGTGAATCAAACGGCATGCGCAGCAGGATGAACGCATCTGCTAATCCTTGTATACCGATGCCGATCGGGCGGTGCCGCATGTTGCTGTTGCGGGCCTCTTGTACCGGGTAGAAGTTGATATCGATCACCTTGTTCAGGTTGCGGGTTACCACTTTCGTGATTTCGTACAACTTCTGATGATCGAATTTTCCGTCTTCTGTTACAAACTTGGGTAGCGCGATAGACGCCAGATTGCACACGGCAATTTCATCGGATGAGGTGTATTCGATGATTTCCGTACACAGGTTGCTGCTCTTAATCGTACCCAGGTTTTTCTGGTTTGATTTTTTGTTGGCGGCATCTTTGTACAGCATGTACGGGGTGCCGGTTTCAATCTGCGATTCCAGAATCTCGAACCACAGATCCTGAGCCTTTACCTGTTTGCGGAACTTGCCTTCCTTCTCGTACTTTTCGTACAAACGCTCAAACTCCTCGCCATAGCAATCGGCCAGGCCGGGTGCCTCGTTGGGGCAGAAAAGAGACCACATCTCGTTGTTTTCGATCCGCTTCATGAACAGATCGGGAATCCAGAGGGCGTAGAACAAATCGCGGGCACGCAATTCTTCTTTGCCGTGGTTCTTTTTCAATTCCAGAAAATCGAAAACATCAGCGTGCCAGGGTTCCAGGTAAATGGCAAAACTTCCTTTGCGCTTGCCTCCGCCCTGATCGACATAGCGGGCCGTCATGTCAAAGTTGCGCAGCATGGGCACAATACCGTTGCTGGTGCCGCCTGTACCTTTAATATACGCCCCTTTGGCGCGCACATTGTGAATGCTTAGGCCAATGCCACCGGCACTCTGCGAAATTTTTGCACAGTTCTTCAACGTATCATAAATTCCATCAATGCTGTCATCCTTCATCGTTAACAGGAAGCAGCTCGACAGTTGGGGCCTTGGCGTGCCGGCATTGAACAGTGTGGGCGTGGCGTGGGTAAACCACTTCTCCGACAACAGATTGTAGGTTTCAATGGCTGCGGGAATATCTTCCCCGTGGATACCCACGGCTACGCGCATCAATAAATGCTGCGGGCGCTCCACCACTTTGTTGTCGATCTTCATCAGGTACGAACGCTCCAGCGTTTTGAAGCCAAAGTAGTCGTAGCTGAAGTCGCGGTCATAGAGAATAGCCTCGTCCAGTTCGGCCGCGTGCTCATGAATTACTTTCCAGGTTTCTCTGGAGATAAGCGGGGCATTCTGACCGGTTTTCGGATCTACATACGTGTAAAGCCGCTTCATGGTGCTGGAGAACGATTTACTGGTAACCTTGTGGAGGTTACTTACGGCAATGCGGGCTGCCAGCTTAGCAAAGTCAGGGTGCCGGGTTGTCATCGTAGCGGCAATTTCCGCTGCGAGATTGTCCAGTTCTTGCGTGGATACGCCATCGTACAAGCCATTGATCACTTTCATGGCCACCTCTACCGGGTTGACAAACTTGGGATCTAAACCGTAGCAGAGTTTTTCAATACGGGCCGTGATCTTGTCAAACTTTACGGACTCCCGGTGTCCGTCACGTTTTACTACGAGCATGAGTTAGAAGGTTGTGGTAAAAAAAGTTTAAAAAATGTTTTCGAAAGTATTAAAAATCCTCGTTCAGTGAAAACTTCGGAGCACTTTCTTTTTCCGTGCTTTTCATCACACCGGCTTTCTGGTATTCGGCCACGCGTTTTTCGAAGA
>DAIPHR010000291.1:0-2874 GCA_036771215.1 Cyclobacteriaceae bacterium | reverse complement strand
TTCAGTTAAAAGATAAATCCTGGCGTTGGATTTTGGAGAAAGGTCAGGCCGTGGAACGCGATGCGCATGGAAACGTACTGCGAACGGTAGGTATCCTTCAGGATTTTCATGCGCGTAAACTGGAAGAAGAGAGCATCAATGAAAGCGAAGAGCGGTATCGTACACTGGTCGAGTTTTTGCCTTTTGGTATTGGTATTCACTGTGAAACCAAACTGGTTTATGTCAACTCGGCAGCCTGCCGCATCATGGGTGCCGAGGCACCGGGGCAACTTCTGGGCCGCAATATTCTTGACTTTATTGCACCCGTTTTTAAAAGAAGGGTCATCAATCGAATTGGAGAGATCATCAAAGGTGAGCGGGTGCCCCGGCTGGAGGAGAAATTTATTCGGCTGGATGGTCAGTTTATAGATGTTGAGGTTTACGGATATCCCTACGAGTACAAAGGGAAGCCTGCAGTGCAGATCATTGTGCGTGACATCACGAACCAGAAAATGGCCGAGGAAGCAGTTTTGAAGAATGAAGTTTTGTTCACCCAATTGTTCGAAAGCTCACCGCTGGCCGTTGTCATGTTAGACCACCGGGGCAAGGTGGTAAAGGTCAACAGAGGATTTGAGACACTATTTGGATTTAACCAACCCGAACTCTTGGGAAAAGGCCTGAATGATTTCATCGTGCCGGAGAATCTGGTGGAGGAGGGCGAAGAACTCAATCAGGTGATATCGCACAAGCAAACGATTCGGCTTCAGACCAAACGATTGCGCAAAGACGGTACCGAGCTATCCGTCATCTTGCTTGGTGTTCCGGTTAATTTGGCCGATGAGACCATTGGCATCTTTGGGGTGTATGTCGATATTACCGAGCAAAAGAAACTGGAGGAAGAACTTCAAACGCGCAATACGGAGTTAGATAACTTTGTATACAAGGTTTCCCATGATTTACGAGCGCCCCTGTCGTCCATTTTGGGGTTGGTCAATCTTGCTAAACTCCCGGGGAACCCCGACAATCCGGCAGATTATCTCAACCTGGTGGGTGATCGGGTAAAGAAACTGGACGGCTTTATAAATGACGTACTGAGCCACTCCAAGAACCTGAAAATGGAGATCAAACTGGCTCCGATCAACCTCCAGGAGATCATTGAAAAGTTGTTTCACGATCTCAGCTATATGCCGCAGGCCTCCCGGATTACCTATACCGTGAACGTGGAGGGCGAAGCACTCTGTAGCGATCCCTGGCGGATTTCAGAGATTTTTCGCAACCTTATTTCAAATGCTATAAAATACATGGATCCTTACAAACCGCGTCCCCACGTTGATATCCATGCCTCCGTTTCCCGGGCACAGGCACAAATTCGGTTCAGCGATAACGGAGTGGGTATTGCCGACCGTGATCAACCCCGGATATTTGAAATGTTCTATCGTGCCACGGACCGTTCATCCGGCTCAGGTCTGGGGCTATACATTGTAAAAAATGCAGTTGAAAAGCTTGGTGGAGAAATCAAAATCGCGAGTATCTTTGGCCACGGAACAACGTTCACCATTACGTTGCCGAACCATTCCCATCCGTAAAAACCCATGACGCTTGTCGAAGTGACCACACCCGCCCTGGCGCGGCAATTTCTCTTACTGCCGGTTCGGTTGTACCAACATATGCCCAACTGGATTCGCCCGTTGGATACCGACATCGAATCTGTTTTTGACAGGGAAAAAAACAAAACATTCCGTCATGGTCAGTGCATCCGCTGGATTTTGAAAGACACGGCCGGAGTGACCATTGGCCGCGTGGCTGCTTTTATCAATGAAAAAAATGTGTTGAAGGGAAACATACAACCCACAGGCGGAATGGGATTTTTTGAGTGTACCCAGGACCAGGCTGCGGCTTTTCGGTTGTTCGATGCGTGTCGCGATTGGCTGGCGGAACGCGGCATGCAGGCAATGGACGGCCCGATTAATTTTGGAAACCGCGCCCGTTGGTGGGGGCTGCTGGTGGAGGGATTTCAATATGAACCAAATTACCAGACCAATTATAACTTCCCCTATTACCGGCAATTTTTTGAGGCTTATGGTTTTCAGCTGTACTTCAATCAATTCACCTACTTGCGAAAGGTAAAAGACCCTCTTCATCCACGGCTGGCCGAGAAGGCCGATTTATTGTCGCATGATCCCGACTATTCGTTTCGCTACCTGAAAAAATCGGAGTTTCATCTGCTGGCCGGCTACCTGCGCAGCGTATACAATCGGGCATGGGCAAACCGGGCCGAAAACCCTGAACTCTCACAGGCCCAGGCCGACCAAATTGTTAAACAAATGAAGCCGATTTTGGACGAACGTCTTATTTATTTCGGTTTCTACAAGAACGATCCTATCGCTTTTTTTATCTCCCTGCCCGAGTTGAATCAAATCTTTAAACATGTGAATGGAAAAATGAACGGGTGGGGCAAAATCAAATTCGCCTACCATTTGTTTCTTGCTAAGACAAATACCAAAGCATTCGGAATACTCTTCGGTGTGGTGCCGGAGCACCAGGGCAAAGGAGCCGATGGTGCTATTATTATGGCCGCTCGTAAAGTTTTGCAAGATGAATACAAACGGTATGAGGATTATGAGATGAATTGGATCGGTGATTTTAACCCCAAGATGATTAACGTGGTGGAACAGGTGGGTGGTATCGTTTCAAAAAAACACATCACGTACCGGAAACTTTTTGAACCCAACCAACCTTTCGAGCGGCATCCTATCCTTAATTAAGTCATGCAAACATCTCCTCAGGAAGAAACAAAATCCGGATTCTTACTGCGTAACCTCTTGAAGGGCTTGGTGTGGTTTGCCGTTATTATCACGGCATACATTCTGCTACAAAGCGAGATTGAGGTTTACG
>DAIPHR010000290.1:0-2925 GCA_036771215.1 Cyclobacteriaceae bacterium | reverse complement strand
GGGTCGTCTTCCGCAACAGTACTAAGATTGCATCCATGCGCAGCCAGAATCGCGTTAATGGCAGCTAGACTGGAGTTAGTCGCCAAGTCTTGCCTTAGGATAAGTCGGAAAAAGTTCTCCGGGTTGCTATTGAAGTAAGTGCGTAAATGGCCAATGATAGCCGTGCTATCCGGTGGCAAAATACGAGGAGGTGGATTAGCGGCACAAGCGAACTTGATAGCAAAAAATGACATTGCCAGTTGTTGATCGCTCACCGGCCCGATAACTTGCGCTGCCGATGACCAATTGCGAACCCCTTGCTCGGTAACAGGTATTTGTTCAACCTGCCGAAGGCTCTCGATCGCTTTCGGGCACGCTGTATAACCACTGATTTGCAATTTCACTTTGCGCTTCTCTTCCAGATAGAAAGCACGGTACAATGCCCACCGTTGCTGCTCAAGTTCAGCGGCATAAGCTTCTGGCGTTAATTGCGACCTGCGTTCCATGAGATCCTTGTACAACATGTGCCGACCGACAGTCGTGTTAGCCGGATTGCCTGCTTCATCTATGTAGTATTCGGGGCTGGACGGATTCACTACGTATTCTATGGGGCGTGGCACAGCCACTTGTGCATTAAATGTGGCCACTACAAACTGATTAAGCCGGGTTTGCATCGCTGAGCGCGAGGGGAAACCACTCAGGGCGGAATTGTTGAAAAACGGATCAACACTGATCGGATTGCTCAATCCTGCTGCAACGGCTGAAGACCAGTTAACTACGCGGGCCAGCAGTTTCTCAAACACATCACTTTCCTTATCCTTTACACACAACGTATACTGACAATACCGCGCATCTGTTTCAATCTGCGTTTGGGTAGGCTCATAGTCAACGTCCTGCGGGTTCAGCGCCAAGTACGCCTGTCGGAGGTCTTCCCTGATTTGAAGAACAATATTTTCACAGTCGAGAGCAGCTATTTCATTGAAGGCTGTTATGATGGCATTCTCTGCGTCTGTACAGGCAGTTGGCTGCGTAGTGCAAATCGCACATTTGGTGTTATCAATTTGGTTATATACATTAGTTATTTCCTGAATCTTGGTCTGAACGTCCGCCCGCGTGGTCACCAACGCCTTCAACTGCTCATAACTTAACTCTGAAGACACCAGCCGCTTGGTTATGGTATAATCACCGATATCAGCAAACGTGAGCGTGATCTGTATCGGAATGTTCTGCGGAGTGCAACCGATACCACTTATGCCTTTTCGCAGATAACGGTTCGAAGACGTTGATTGGTTACCGGGCACCGCGCCCAGCGCCATCAATTCTCCCTCCGGATTTGTAACCGAAATCTCGAGGTCCAACACACAGGTTGGGCAACCCAACTCACCCATGGAAGGGTTCGCAGCGGTGAGGTCATAGACAAGGGTATAATTGGTGCTGGGTGCAGTGTTTAATATCTTATGAACGGTAACGCTTTGATCGCCTTGCCGTTGGTTGTTGGCCGTAATGTCTACCACAATCGGTGGTGCGCTCCGATCAATGTAGCTCGGCAGTGCGGCCAGAGCGTCCGGTTTATCACCCGCCAGCGCGGTGGCAATAACCTGATCGTATTGATCCAGATACGAAACGCTTACCTGCCCGTTGGCATCTACCACGAGGTTCTTTTTGTAATGACTCGCATTCCCAACGTTGGTATTGCCGAAGAGGCGCTTTAGTTCAGCCGGGGCCGCGCTGCCATAGAAGTAACGGGTAGCTTTTCCGCCATCCATCCTGAACTCCCGCCCTACCCCGGACTGGCGCTTCACGCGTCCTGTGCCGTCATTCAGGTACTCCGTCTGGCTGTAGACATAGCCTTCACTGTTGGGAATCAACTTACGGATTTCCACATCAGTGCCTTGAGTGTTAGCCGGTGAATAATACAGGCCCGCCCCATTGGTGGTATTGATCGTGCTATTTTGCGCACCCGCATTGTCGTAGTGATATTTTTTCCGTGTTGCGGAAGTACGGGCCACGATCAACGGATCAGAGGCCGCAAAGTTGTTGAGACCCGGTTTAAAGGTAAGTGCATTGTTATACTGCGCTCCGCTGGGAGCACTCAGAATATCCACCGATTTTCGGCCTTCAAAATCATACAGCGTTTCCGAGGTTACCGTGATATTCTCCGTGCTTAAGTTGGTCTGGCTTTGTCGGGCCCGCTGTGTACCATCAAAGTACTGCACCACCTTTTTCGTCTTTCCATCTTCGGCAAAGGCCGTTTGCATTTGCCAATTCCGGTCGTCCTGCTGATTAGCAATTGCAATGGATGAGCAGGGGGTGTAAAACCATTGGCCCAATTGGCGATGCTCAGGGAATTGCGGATGATAGCCTACTGCCCGGGCCCGGTACCAAAGCTTACCATTCTGGTAAAAATGAAGATGATTATAATACGGAACTGCCATGGTAATTCTGACAGGTTCTTTGAACTGAAAGGCTTGCTGGGCAGTTGTTCCGGTAAATCCTTCGTGGTCGGCAATGAAAACCCATTCGAGGTCATACTCCCGTGCGGTTCCAGGGTAGGTCCAACCCAGGTTTATTTCCCGTCCACCATTAGTGCAATTAAGTTGCAATGCTGTTGCAGGATTAAAAGGTTGATCATCGTCCCGATACAGCAAAACCTTCAGGTAGATATTTGTAGCCGGGGCTGGCCCAATGACGTCTTTTTGATCGATCTGAAACGTATATCCTCCTCCACAATTTACGGCTTGAGTATAAAAATTTGTGGAGATAAACGTTTGATTTTTGGTGTTGATTTGCAAGGGACTTGTCCACAACACGGTACCGCCCTGTTTTAAACTGAGTGTGAGTTGAGTAAGCCACTCTGGTGCTGTCTGCCTGTCACCCAAGTCATAATAGAGTTGAAAGCCAATCCAATATTTACCGACCTCGCAGGGTGGTGCAGGGAAGACGATC
>DAIPHR010000289.1:0-2939 GCA_036771215.1 Cyclobacteriaceae bacterium | reverse complement strand
TCACGCCTTTTTCCACTTCGTGTTTTTCAAAAAAGTCGTGGTCCACTTCGGTTACTATATCCACAATGGCATTGCCGATGCCGTAGACGTTGTATTGATGCTGGTTATTGGATGCGTGCATAATGGAAAATTGGGTGCAATGATAACACGAAAACCCGAATTTGATCGCAACTCTACTTCCCCTCCCGCTTAATCCTTAGCGGCCAGGACTTGGCTATTTTCTCCCGGCACGTGACCAGTGCCGGGCGGTGCCGAGGTTAAGTTGAAAAAACCAGTAGTTGAACGAATCGGCTGGCGCGTCACTGAATGTGGTGAATGATGATTCCCAGGGATAGGCGCTCTCGGGAGAAATTCGGTATCCTATCCGAATCGACTCAAAAACGGAGTTCTTCCTCCGCTGATCCTGAAGATCAATACCGAACCCAAAAAGGAACCCACCGGAGAAATGATTCAACTGCACGGTATTTCCGGGAGTTGCCAGTAAGCCAGAGAGCGAGGATGGCGCTGTAGGTTTAGAGACGAAAAGCCGGGCATCTGTTGCCGACAACGCCAGGTAGGGGTAAAGCGATAAACCCGGCCTGCGGTAGACATGGAAGGCTGAATACAGATTGGATGTTACGGCCATTCGCACCAACTCGGAACCCATATCCGGGCGCTGCCGGGTTTGGTACGAAACCATGGCTTCGATGCCCAATACAAAACGATTCCATCGGTAGTGAGATCCCAAACCCCAGCTGAAATTGCCCCGAGGCAGTTGCGGATACCCGTTGGCAACCAAAACGCCATTTAACGCGCTTGGCGCACCGGTGGCAAAAGCCGGAGTTACGGCATAAAGGGCGAGACTCCGGTTGTTCACTGAATCACGCAAATGAGTCTGTGCCCAGCCCCGCGCAGAAAGGCACAATGTAATCGCAATAAAACATCCGTGGAATGAAACACGCTTCATCATTCGATAGGTTAAACACCGCATATCCTTTTCGCCCAAATGGCGAGCTAAGATATGAAACACCTAACCTCTTTAATAAATGTCTTATCACTATCTGTTTCTTCGTGGGGAAAACTAAAATCCACAGGTCAACTTATCTGAATAAAAGTTAGCCTCTTGTTCGAATGGATTGTCAAAATAACAGGCGTGATCTGTACCAAAAGCGTTATATACGCCTGTATATAACAAGAAATTGAAATCGGTATAAACCCATCGTGTATAGCCCGCCAGCCATTTGCCCTTTCCGCTCACGAGGCTTGTCCTTGGTTTGTTGAGGTACGTATTAAAAACTCCAAATCCCTCGTACTGATAAGCATGAATGATCTCATGTGCCACTGTCTGGCTGGTGGCAAACGGCTTGATGAGCGTTATCGAGTTGGCAATGGCGATTCCCACAGGCTGGAAATCAGGACCCCATTGATCAATTTTGTCAGTCAAAAAAAAGGGCTGGCCGATTCGCATGGTTTCGCTAAAGCTGAAGGAATACTGCGTTGCTGAATAAACAAAACCCCATAAGGCAAACGGCATGATTTTGTATCTCAGTTTAACCGATTGATCGGTTCGAAGCTCAAGCCGGTTAAATCCGAAGTTGAAGTGCCACGTGGTGAAGGGTCTTGCATTACTCGCTGCATTTTCAATTATCGACATGCCCGCTGCATTCGTCAATTTTGAGCCCCACGCCCATCCACCGCGATTGGTTTGACCAAACTGGTAGACCATTTCTTTGCTGGCATATACCAACGCACCCCCGGCTGCGCCCCGCGCCATGCCCGCCAAGAAAACGCGCAGCGGCCTTTCCCCCGGCTTTTTGTTGATTAAGGCCCCCAACCCCGAAACGAGTGAACCTGTGGCCACATTGAACGCAGCCGCCTGGGCGCGGGTTTGTTGGGCAGCCAAAGGTTGTTCGCAGAAAACGAGAACAAAACAAAACAGAAACCTGGTGATGAGCATGGCCTGCAACGTGTTTGTAAAAAAACTGGCAAAAACAGAGCCTAAATATTTACTCGGAAACCGAACGTGTTAATGCGCAGGGGAAGGCCGCGGCTAGAGAAAGTCAGTCTATTCCTTACCATGCGATAGCCGATAGATACCATCCAGCTTTGCAAGCGACCAGGTAAGGCATACGACCGGCCACGGTACATAAAGGGTTCGGTCTCACTTGCTATCGACTGCTGGTACTGAAGGGTGAACGAAAACCTTCTCCAATACCCACGCCCGCCCAATTGATATTGCGTGTTGGTGCCTTTGTAAACATCTGTTAGTGAGTTCGCGATCTCTGTAAACCGACCGGGATTGTTACCGATAAAAGGTGTGCCAGTTGATACATTGAACGCCAGGCCTACGCCTCCAAACGCCTCGAGGTGTTTTGAAAATGAATATACTCCGCCTAAAAACAGATTGACACGGAGAAATGAATAACTGACGCCCCAGGTCTCGTTAACATAAATCGGGCCCGAGCCTGTGGATAGCTTTGTTCCCATGTTGATGTCCACAACGGGATTGAACAGGAAAAAATTAGTCTGGCCATAAATGCTGAAGCTATTCTTGATTTGATGGCAAAAATCAAAACTCAGGAAGATATCCGGATCGTCTAATACGGACAATGAGGCAGAAGTTGAATCGTTGATGATGAGTTCCGCATTACCCGGAACAAATGCGAGAGTATGCAAACCAGCTGAAGCCATGAATTCTTTTTTTTGACATGCCGAATCGGATACGAAACCGGTAAAAAATGAGAGGATCAGAATCAAGTGCTTCATTTCGGCCATCGAAAACGTGAGAGCAGTAAAGTCTCCCTCTGATGGGGGCATAAATCTAAACTCAAGTGAGGGTTTAAGGCAAATCAGAAACTGACACCAGTAAAGCCTTTTAAACAATTACCTTACTACCTGTAGGCCTTCGCTGTAGAAATTCGAGAAAGACTGTAGTTGTTCTGGAGTACCTTTTAATTCAA
>DAIPHR010000288.1:0-2943 GCA_036771215.1 Cyclobacteriaceae bacterium | reverse complement strand
GCGGCTCACCACGGTCATCACCACAAGCCGGTGGCGGCTATTGTTTTGTTGCTGGCCTTGTGTGTGCATGCCTTCCTGGAGGGAGCCATGCTGGCCCAACCGGTAACGATGAGCCCGGTGTACGATCCCAACGCCATTCTGTTGGGTATCGCGTTGCATCGGGCACCCGCTGCATTTGCACTTATGGCGGTACTCACCCATCAGATTCAGCGGAAGACAGCAGTGCTCTATTTATTGATTTTTTCACTGGCCGCCCCGGTCGGCCTGCTGCTCAGCTCCTATTTTGTTGAAACGCAAGTGCTGACAGACAGCGGTCTCATGTACTTGTATGCGCTGGTGTGCGGAAATTTCCTGCATATCTCCACCACCATCGTTTTCGAAAGCAGTCCTGATCACCACTTTAACTTCCGGAAATTGGCGGTGGCGGTGGTGGGGGCGCTGGCTGCCGTAGCTTCCGGTTATTTGTTGTAATTTTTTGGCGGCCCCCTCAGCCGTACGCGCGGCATCGGGCCGGGCTGTCGCTACTCGCCACCAGCCGCACTCCCCATTTCGGGCTCAGACATACCGCTCCATCCCTGGCCGGTTTTTGAAATTCAACCGAAAGCCCATTATCTTTCTTCGTTATCTGCCTTCTATGAACATCGTGCGCTCAATATCGGAGTACCACTCAGCTTGTCAACAGGCTATTGCCAATCCGGAAGGCTTCTGGGCAGCCATGGCCAGCGGGCTCACCTGGCGCAAGCGGTGGAGTAAGGTGCTGGAGTGGGATTTTCACAAACCTGAGGTGAAGTGGTTTGTCGGAGGCAAACTGAACATTACCGAAAATTGTATTGACCGCCATCTCGCCACGAAAGGCAATCAGCCCGCGATTATCTGGGAGCCGAACAACCCCAATGATGATTCCCTTACCATAACCTATGCCCAGTTGCATCAGCAGGTGTGCCGTGTGGCTAATATGTTGCGGGAGCAAGGGATTAAAAAAGGAGATCGGGTGTGTATCTACATGCCCATGATTCCCGAGGTGGCCTATGCCATGCTGGCGTGTGCGCGTATCGGGGCCGTTCACTCGGTTGTGTTTGCCGGTTTTTCAGCGGGCTCCCTGGTGGATCGCATCAACGATGCCGGTTGTAAGATGGTGCTGACGGCCGATGGCGCTTACCGGGGTGATAAAACGATTAACCTGAAAGCTATTGTTGATGAAGCGCTGGAGCGCTGCCCCTCCGTGGAACGCGTAGTGGTGGCTGAGCGCCTGTTCAGCAAGCCGCACATGAAGCCCGGGCGTGATATCTGGTGGCAACATGCTGTCGGCCAAATGGCCCCCGCCTGCGCAGCGGAGGAAATGGATGCCGAAGACCTGCTGTTTATTCTTTACACCTCCGGGTCCACCGGCAAGCCAAAAGGCATGGTTCACACCTGTGGTGGCTACGCGGTGTATACCAGCTATACCTTCCAAACGGTGTTTCAATATCAACCCGGTCAGGTGTATTGGTGCACAGCCGATGGGGGTTGGATCACCGGCCACTCGTATATTCTTTACGGCCCGTTATCATCAGGCGCCACCACCGTCATGTTCGAGGGTGTGCCTTACTGGCCCGACTGGGGTCGGTTCTGGCAAGTGGTCGATCGGCATCGCGTAAATATTTTTTATACCGCGCCAACGGCTATTCGCTCGCTGGAAAAAGCACCGCTCAGTTTTGTTCAGCGGCACACGTTGGATTCTTTGCAATTGTTAGGTACGGTAGGCGAACCCATCAACGAGGAGGCCTGGCATTGGTATCACGACAACATTGGCAAAGGCCGATGCCCGATTGTTGACACCTGGTGGCAAACGGAAACCGGTGGCGTATTGATTTCGCCAATCCCCGGAATCACCAAATTGATTCCGGCCTACGCAACCCAACCCCTGCCGGGCGTGCAGCCCGCCATTATGGACGAGCAGGGCAACGAAGTAACCACACCCGAGGCCGAAGGTCGTCTCGTGCTCAAATTTCCGTGGCCATCCATCGCGCGTACCATTTATGGCGATCATCAGCGTTTCCGCGATACGTATTTTTCAACCTTTCCCGGCTATTACTTTACGGGTGATGGCGCGAAGCGCGATAAAGACGGCAACTACCGCATTACCGGCCGCGTGGATGACATCATCATTGTAAGTGGCCACAACCTGGGCACGGCCGAAATCGAGAGTGCCGTGGACGAGCACTCAGCCGTGTGCGAAACCGCGGTGGTGGGCTTTCCTCATGACATTAAAGGTCAAGGCATTTATGCCTTTGTGGTTACCTATGACCCGGTTCATGAGCCAGCGCACCTGCGCAACGAAATACGCGACCTGGTGTCCAAAATCATTGGACCCATTGCCAAGCCCGATAAAATTCAGTTTGTCACCGGCCTGCCCAAAACCCGCAGCGGCAAAATCATGCGCAGAATTTTGCGCAAGATTGCCGAAGGCGACACCACCAACCTGGGCGACATCACGACTCTGCTTGACCCCGGGGTGGTGGAGGAAATCAAGCAGGGAGCCTCCACGGCATAGCCAATAAAAAAAGCCCCGCAATTGCGGGGCTTCTCATTAGCGAACAAGGCATACCCATTGAGGGTAATCATCACCCTTGTGACGATTATTTTGCCACTGCAACGGTTGCAGGTTTTGGAACGAATCATCCCCACCTTTTGCAACTGGAAAAATATGGTCTATTTCCCAACCATAAAGCGAGTTTGTGTTTCCGTACTCAGTTCGCTTAATCAAGGCTCCACAAGAATCCTTCCTGTAGTCGCTGGGGTGCATACCGGGCACCAAGCTTGCTTTCACCCAAACAGCCTCGATTGTTTTCTGGTCAAAATTCTGACCATTTCTCATTAAATTTCTCATTCTCATTTTTTGATTAAATCACTTTTCCAAACACACATAGGGGGTTTGGATTGCCCTGGGGGCATTTTGTTAAA
>DAIPHR010000287.1:0-3041 GCA_036771215.1 Cyclobacteriaceae bacterium | reverse complement strand
ACGTCTGATGTTGGATAAGAACTCACGCACCAACCTGGTTATTGAATATGGCTGGGGCGAACGCTCGAGCGGATTTTACCTGGCGGTTTCAGAAACCTTTTGACACGATGACCGAACATCCGATTTTCGTCTTTACCGCAGCATTGATCATTTTCTTTGGGGTTTTCTCTCACAAGTCAGAAAAATCAATCATCACACCTCCTATGGTCTTTGTGCTCGTAGGCATTCTGGTCAGTTTGATCGACTTGGAAATTGTCGCAGCCGGAACCACAGCTCCGTATGTCAAAGTATTGGCCGAGTTAGCTCTGATCATTATTCTGTTTGTGGATGCCTCCACCCTCAACCTGAGGCGCGTAATTCGCGAGCGGCAGTTGCCCCTGCGGCTTTTGGGTATCGGGCTGCCACTTACGATGATAGCCGGGTTTGTTGCGGCTTGGCTTCTTTTTCCGCACCACAACCTCTGGATTCTATTATTGCTGGCCCTTATTCTTTCACCTACCGATGCGGCACTGGGCCAGGCCGTGGTCACCAGCGAGATCGTTCCGGAGAGGGTGCGGCAGACGATCAATGTGGAGAGTGGGTTGAATGATGGTATTGCATTACCGCCAATTTTGCTTTGCCTGGCCATACTTTCCGGTGCGCAGGGTGAGCAGGCCGGGGCCACCTATTGGCTGATTTTTATACTCAAGCAGTTTGTTTTTGGAACGGCTGTGGGAATTGGCGTGGGATGGCTCGGTGGGTGGCTGATCAAAACGGCCACCGAGGCAGGCTGGATGAACCGTGTCTTTTCAAAACTATCCTCACTGGCACTGGCCATTCTGGCCTATTCGCTGGCGGAGTTCATACACGGCAATGGGTTTATCGCTGCCTATTTTTCCGGGTTACTGTTGGGCTATGTGGCCGAGTCTATTCGAGAAGAAGTGAAGGAATTTGGTGAGGCTGAAAGTCAGATTATGACCTTGTTGATCTTCGTGTTGTTCGGCATGCTGCTGGTACCGAGGGTGTGGAGCTACTGGACTGACTGGCGGGTGGTTACGTACGCTTTGTTGAGTCTCACCATCATTCGAATCGTACCGGCTTACGTGAGTCTAAGTGGCACGGGGTTGCCCAACGGCATACGATGGTTCATTGGTTGGTTTGGGCCGCGCGGCATTGCTTCCGTGCTTTACTTGTTGATGATGGTCATCAAACTGGGAGTAGAAGGTTATGAACTCATTATCGCGACAGTAGCGCTCACCGTGCTACTTAGCATTGTATCGCATGGTGTGTCGGCTGTTCCGTTATCCAGAACTTTTGGCACCAAGGGTCAAAACATATGAAACTCGTACACTCATCATAAAAAAAGGCTACCCGATTCAGGTAGCCTTTTTTAGGTCAATCACTAACCCGCTGATGCATCAGTCTAACTGACCAATGAAGGGGATATTCTCCAATATAGCGGCACGGATCTCGGACAAAAAGTAAACTTCAATCTGATAAAACTGGGCAGCTGCCTTAACACCGGCCGCTTTCTCCATTTTCTTATGATAAGCCGAAATGAGCTTATCATTGGCTGCACCCAGTGCAATGGTTTCCTTGATTATCTGAGACGTTGCTGCATCATCCATCGTACTATACGTGGCTGCATATTTCTCCAGCAACGCTATTCGCTTCTGACCCAGCTCTTTCCGCTTGGTTTCATACTCATCATACAACTTCCAGAAAGCGTCCTTCTGCGCCCCTTCCACCTTGATGAAATCGTTAACAATGATCTTTTTTTCTTTCCCGAAAATCGACTGGATAAAGTCGACATCTTCCTTGTTCGACTGTGCGAGGGCGGCAACGGAAGTAAAAAGTGCCGCCATTAAGAATAGCTTCTTCATAATCTTTTTGGTTTGGGCAGCGAAGATACAAGGCAAGGAAGTTTCCCGCAAGCAAATCGGTAAACCTGTGGCGTACTCATCAACTTCACCTTTCGTATTGTCGATAAAACTTAAAGGAATTGCTATTTTGCAATCGAAAACCGAATAGGCCTTCATGAAAACGTTTACAATTACCTTTCTGGCAATAATCGTCTCCTCAGTTGTGTTGTGGGCGCAGCCGTCTATAACCCTGCTTACTTTCGAGAGTTACACGTTTGCTGACAAGTTTGACACGGAGTACGGCACAGGAAAAATAGGTGACGGATTCCAATGGGGTGGTGGCCTTGAATTCGGGCTCACGGAGACCGCAGCCGTTGAACTAATCTACCAGACTCTCAAGGCCAATGTTGACTACCAGGGATTTAATGCAATACGCTACAGCGGTGATGTTGTTTTAAGCTATATTATGTTGGGCGGAACACGCTACCTGCCCCTAAACGAAAAGATAAGCGGTTTTGGCACGGCCAACCTCGGTGTGGGCTGGTCTAATCCCGACCAATCGTTGAACTCAGAAAGCGTTACCAAATTCTCCCTGGGAGGTCGGGTGGGCGTTCGCATTCAGGCTACCGAAAAAGTAAGTTTGCGTTTGCACGCTCAACTATTCTCCCCGGTACAGTGGGCCGGTGGCGGCTTCTATTTCGGCACGGGCGGCAGTGGCGCAGGTGTGTCCACCGGCAGCACCATCTGGCAGTTCAACCTGGGCGGCAGTTTAAACTTTCGAATCAAGTAACGTTCAATTTTAACATATACTTATTACAACTATGAAATACGCTTTCGTTTTCGGTTTGCTGCTTCTCGCTACCAAGTCCTTCGGGCAGGATCAACCCAAGGTGTATACCACCAGCAGCGGTGAAATAATCTTTTCCTTTGCCGGCATTACAGCCAACGGGTCTGAAGAAGGCAGCGTGATGCGCTTTTCGCCCGTGATCAACCTCCAAAACTGGGTTAACTTTGACAAAGCAGATAACTTTGGATTTTTCACCGGCCTCTCCGTACGCAACGTAGGCGTAATTTATGATGAGCCCGCGGAGCCCAACACGCGGGTGAAGGCAAGAACCTACAATGTGGGCATTCCGGTGGGAGTTAAACTCGGCAACCTGGATAAAGCCTTCTTCTTTGCGGGATATGAACTGGAGCTTC
>DAIPHR010000286.1:0-3046 GCA_036771215.1 Cyclobacteriaceae bacterium | reverse complement strand
CTAGTATTTTGCAGGCTGCCCTCCGGCCGGTGTTGACTTCCGGATGAACTCGCGGATGTGTTCGTTGGAACTGGCAAGGTCTTCCGCGCGGAGGTACATCATGTGCCCGCTGCGATAGCCTTCAAAGCGTAAACGGTCTTTCATCTTGCCGCTGGGATCCAGTTGCCACATGGTGTACTTGGCATCGAAGTAGGTGGTGGCTCCATCGTAATAACCGCTTTGCACCATCACATGCAAAAACGGATTCTGTGCCATGGCCTGGCGAAGGTTGTCGCCCGTGTTGTCGTTGTTGCGGTCCCACGGGTTCACCGGGCCAAACATGTTGTACTGCAAATCGGTTTTGTATTTCAGCACATCGCGCAGGTAGTAGTTGATGGCAGGCGTAAACGAATGCAACCACGAAATCAGTTCGGAGTTGAAATCCGGGCGGTCGCCCGCGGTGCGTTTGTCGAGCCCCTTGTACCGCGAATCCAACCGGCCCACGGTGTAGCCTTCGGCCCGCAACAGCTCTTTCCAGAAGAAGTTAGTGGGCACCGCCAGGTTGTTTTCCAATACCGCCCGCTCACTCAACCCGGTATACCGGGCAATCTTGGTCGCCATTTCTCTGCGTTTGCCTTCGTCAATAAATCCACCTTTCGCCAGTTGTGGAATCAATTCATCTACCGCAAATTTCTCGGACTCCGCCAAAACGGGATCGAGGTCTTTGGCCTGAAGATCGGCCGGCAATTTTTTGTGGTACCAGGCGGCCGCGGTGTAGTACGGCACATGCAGGGCATCGTTCACGCTCACGCCCTGTTCAATGCCCAGTTCGGTAGGTGAAACCAGAATCACGCCATTGAGGTACATCCAGTGTGCGTTCTGCAGCTCGAGCGCCAGCCCGGATACGCGTGTGGTGCCGTAGCTTTCGCCAATGAGGTATTTCGGTGAAGTCCAGCGCCCGTTGCGCGACACAAACACATCCAGCCAATCGGCCAGGTATTTTACATCGGCATTCACGCCAAAAAATAAATTGCGGTCGGCTTTCGGGTCGAGGATGCGCGAGAAGCCGGTGTTCACCGGATCGATGAATACGATGTCGGCCACATCCAGAATCGAGTGCGGATTGTCGCGCACGCCATAGGGTTGTACGGGATATCCCTCGCTGTCAATATTCAACTGCCTGGGGCCGGTGTAGGCCACGTGCATCCACACGGATGCCGAGCCGGGCCCCCCGTTGAACGACATCACAAACGGGCGCTTGCTTTTGTCGGCTACATCGGTGCGTTCGTAATAGGTGTAAAAGAGCGAGGCAATTACTTTACCGTCTTTATCCCACACGGGTTGTGTGCCCGAAGTGACTTTATAGGGCACCACTTTCCCTTTTATGGTTACCGAGGCGGTTGAGCTTACGGCTGACTCAGCTGGCAACGTGCGCTCCTGCGCAAAGGCTGTGGCGGAGATGATCAATACCAGTACCAGTACGACTTGCTTCATAGTTGTTTGCTTTTTGGAAAGGGGAAAGGTAGATTTTATCTGTTAATGACCAAGGTATTTTTACTTTTGCGCGCCTTTCCGTCCATCAATGGCTGCGCGCGACCTCCGTCTTGATACTTCCTACCGCCAGATAATGGCGATGGCGCTGCCTATTTCGCTGGCCATGTTGGTGCCGCAGGTCAACTTCATTACCAACAACATTTTCCTGGGCGGACTCGGAGAACGCGAATTGGCCAGTGCCGGCATCACGGGCGTGTACTATTTGATTTTTGCGGTGGCCGGAAGCGGCCTTAACAATGGTCTGCAGGCCTTAATTGCCCGCAGGGCGGGTCAAAACCTCCATCACGAAATCGGGGAAGTATTTTTTCATGGCATTTGGGTGGCGTTGGGTTTTGCCTTTCTTGGCATTGCCATCACCACCTTCGCAGCTCCGCCCCTGCTCAACTCCATGATTCGGGATCCCCTGATCGCGGAAGAAGTGATTTCATTCCTGCGAATCCGAATCTGGGGCCTACCACTCCTTTATTTATATGTGATGCGCAACGCCCTGCTGGTGGGCACGAACCAAACCCGGCTGCTGATTTGGGGCACGCTGGCGGAAGCCCTCACCAACATTGCGCTGGACTACGCCCTCATTTACGGGCATTGGGGTTTCCCTGCGCTGGGATTTAACGGAGCGGCCTACGCCTCCATTGTGGCCGAAGGCGTGGGGCTGGTCGTCATCTACGTCATCATCCACATCAACGGTATTCACCGCGATTTTTCCCTTTTTGAAAACATCAAATGGCGCATGGACATGGCGCGCACGATCGTGGTGCGGTCGGCCCCGCTGATGGCTCAGTTCATCCTCAGCATCGCCACATGGGAATATTTCTATCTGCTCATTGAGCACCATGGCAGCCAGGCGCTGGCCATATCCAATACGATGCGCAACATCTTTGGCGTGGTGGGCATTTTTGCCTGGGCTTTTGCGGCCACCACCAACACCATGGTGAGCAACATCATCGGGCAGGGGCGCGAAGCCGAGGTGCTGCCGCTGGTGCGGAAAATCATGTGGGTGAGCGTGGGGTTCTCCACGATCATGATCATGCTGCTGAACATCAATCCCGGATCCTATCTCGCCATCTACGGGCAGGGCCCCCAGTTTGTTGAAGCCGCGCTGCCGGTGTTACGAATCGTTTCCATGGCGCTGTGGATGATGGCCGTGGGCACCGTGTGGCTCAATGCCGTAACCGGTACGGGCAACACCGTGGTCAATCTGGTCATTGAAATCATCACCCTCGTCATCTACATCATCTATGTGTATGTCGTGCTCGAGTATCTGAATCTTTCCATCGTATGGGGTTGGGGCAGCGAATGGGTGTACTGGATCAGTATGTTCAGCATGTCGGTAATCTACATGCTGTCGGGCCGCTGGCGCGGCAAAAAAATCTAATTGTTCTTTTTTACCTTTCCCCCATGGTTAAAGCTATTGGATTACTTGGCATGGGCATGGCACTTTCCCTTACGGGGATCGCTCAGGATTTATTCCCCGAAAAATGCATCGGCCGTTGGGCCGGCATGATGTACATCT
>DAIPHR010000285.1:0-3076 GCA_036771215.1 Cyclobacteriaceae bacterium | reverse complement strand
TTATGGACTCACCTGGAGCGGCAGCGAGGGGGCACCGGCACCCGCGGTGGTGCCGGGGAAAAGGAAATTGAAACCGACCGCAGAAGTATCCGGCATCAGATCAAGTTGCTGAAAGAGGAATTGGAGATCATTGACCGGCAACGGGCCACCCAGCGAAAAAGCCGCGCGGCCATGGTACGCGTAGCTCTGGTGGGCTACACCAATGTGGGCAAGTCCACTTTGATGAATTTGTTGGCGAAGAGTGAAGTGAAGGCGGAAGATAAACTGTTTGCTACGGTGGATGCGACCGTGCGAAAAGTGGTGCTGGGCGATGTTCCGTTTTTGCTCTCCGATACGGTTGGCTTCATCCGTAAGCTTCCCCACCACCTGATTGAATCCTTCAAATCCACACTAGATGAGGTGCGCGAAGCGGATTTGCTGCTGCACGTGGTGGATGTGTCGCATCCCTATCACGAGAGCCAGATTGAAGTGGTACACAAAACCTTGCAGGAGATCGGTGCTGGCGAAGTACCGGTGATTCTGGTGCTGAACAAAATTGACAAGGCTGAGGCCGAGCAAGGTGCCATTGATTGGCAAGAACGGCTGGCCCACTACCGCCAATGGGGTGCCCGCGAGGTAGTATTTATTTCGGCCGTTGGCCGGCAGCATATCTCAGAGTTCAAAAAGCTGCTCTACCACACCATTCGTGAGAAGCACATACAGCTGTATCCAAATTTCCTCAAAACCGAAACGTACGACTACGGATTTTAAATAACTTTGCACCTGCTTGGATTCGAGTATCTTGGCCTCGTAGTTCAATGGATAGAATAGAAGTTTCCTAAACTTTTGATACAGGTTCGATTCCTGTCGGGGCTACACGAACACGATTTTATTTACCGCGAATGCCTACCCGACCGCGGGTCCTCTTTCAGTGTTTACCTTTCTTGGTTTCCGGAATGAGCAAGCGCATAGCTCCCGGCAACATTTTAACCACCAATTCCGTGGTTGTTCCACTGGCTTCGCCATCAATATGAAACGCCCTGGGGTGCTCAAAAAGAACACAAACTTCGCGGGCTTGCCGGATCGTTACCTCGCTACATTTTTCAAGCCGCCCAGTAAACAATTGCCACGCCACGCGGGGCAGTCTGGCAAGCGATATCTGGCGGACTACGCCTACGTCCATCACGCCATCACACACGGAAGCCCGGGGAGCGATCCGGGCATTATTGCCAAACTGAGAGGAATTGGCAAAGGCCATTACCCAAGACGTTGACTCCGATTGTTTTCCATCTATCGTCAAAACGGCTTTTGCTTCCGGGTAGCGAAAGTACTCGCGAAGAACAAGCCGCGCATAGCCAATGAACCCGCGGCTGGAGCCCCGGTCGAACAGATTCGCGATGTGACCATCGAATCCGATGCCCGACACATTAACCGAAATCCGATTATTCACGCTCAGCGCGTCCATTTGAATGGTGTTGCGGCTGGCCAGTATCGTCAATGCTTTTTTTAACGATAGCGGAATACCGAGATGTCGGGCCAGGCCATTGCCCGACCCTTTGGGCAAAATCGCCATCGAGATGTTTTGATGCAGGGCGGCCTGCGCTACTTCGTTCACCGTTCCATCGCCACCCATGGCGACCACCACGTCAAAGGCTTCGGCCACCGCACGCTGAGCAAGTTCAACGGCATGCCCTCTTCTTTTTGTAAACTCCAACGTAGCGTGCCATCCTTGCGCAGCACAAAAATCCGTGATCAACCCTTCTACCTGTGGGCTGTAACCCGTGCCAGAAAATTTATTGATGACAAAAAATACCTTCTTATTTTCGCCCATCCGAAATCATGGAATTCAAACCGCGTAAATTTAAGTTTAAAGCCTGGAACACCGAATCAAGACTCTTGATGCGCCTGAGCAGCGTGGAATGCAACAAGGGAGAGTTTGTGAAGCAGGATCACGTCTTATTGCAGTACACGGGTTTGCTCGATAAAGAAGGGGAAGAAATCTATGAGATGGACGTAGTCATGATTTCGACTGATCAGTTTGTTGTTTTTTGGGATGAACAACGAAAAGGATGGCATTACACCCGGTTGGGCCAGCTTTCTCCGCTGGTGCTGGAATCCGCCACTACCGCCCGTATGAAGCGTTTCTGCAGTTGGTTTGAGTTGCAGCGATAACTAGAAGCCATCTCAAAAATACTTCACCATGTCAGGTTGAGCCTGTCGAAACCGGGTTTCAGTACCGAATAGCCCTCGACAAGCTCGGGCTGACAATTAAAAATTGATTTTTGAGATGGCTTCTACTTATTGAGTTTTTCCTTAATGTAGTTTGCTGCCTGCCCGATGGTCTGCATTTTCTCGGCATCGTCATCCGGGATTTTGATATCAAACGTCTGTTCAAACTCCATTACCAATTCCGCATAGTCGAGCGAGTCAATACCCAAATCTTTCACAAAACTGGCATCGGGGGTTATTTCGGATTCTGGAATCCCGAGCTTATCGATCAGAATGGCTGCAATTTTTTTCTGAATGTCCTGCATAGCAACCCAAAACTAACTAAAATCGGAGAATAAATTCAGAGCCTTCACCCACGGCCGACTTTACGGAGATGCTGCCTTTGTGTTGCCGCATGATTTGGCGCGACAAACTGAGCCCGATCCCCGACCCCGCCTTCTTGGTGGAGTAAAAGGGAATAAAAATCTTTTCCAGCGCCTCCGGTTCGATACCGCTTCCAGTATCTTTTACCGAGATGGCGGGCCGATTCTCGATTAGAAGCCCGGTCAGCATAATTTTGCGGTGTGCTGGCCGATCAAACGATTGAACCGCGTTTCGGAACAAGTTAATCAGCACCTGCTCGGTGAGATTTTTATCGGCATTGAGCGCGAGTTGGTCGGGTTGTACGTGTATCGACACTTCAATATCAGCTTCTGCACATTCCTGCCGGTGCAGGAGCGTAACGTGATGCAGCAGCGGGCCAACGGCCACATGCCCGAAGTGCGGCTGGGGCACTTGGGTCAGACTTCGAAATTCTCTTACAAAGTGAATCAAGCCCTCGCTGCGCTTACTGATGGTTTGAACGGAAAGATGCATATCACCCAGTTGC
>DAIPHR010000284.1:0-3115 GCA_036771215.1 Cyclobacteriaceae bacterium | reverse complement strand
TGCTGCAAGATAATTCCAATTCGTATATTTAAAAGGTAGTTGTGCAACATGCACAAAATGCTTATGCAGTGCGGGTGGCTAACCAACTTCCCCCCGGTATTCCACCATGCTCTTCGCCATCTTCGGGAAAATAAACCCGTGGAACGGCAGCACGGCATACCAATACAAACGGCCCCACAACCCTAACGGCCGGAACGTAGCGGTTTGGTACAGCTTGTGAACGCCCTCTTCTTCGCGCACGCGAAACTCCAGCCACGCCTCGCCCGGCAGTTTCATCTCCGCCAACAGCAACAACCGCCCGTTGGGCTTATCGGCCACCAGCACGCGCCAGAAATCCAGCGCATCGCCTGGTTTCAGATCGGTGGCGCTGCGCCTGCCCCTGCGCAACCCCACGCCTCCCACCAGTTTATCCAACAGCCCGCGCACCCGCCACATCCAGTTGCCGTAATACCAACCCCGCTCACCGCCAATCATCCAGATGTTGTCTTTTACTTCCGCCACGGCACGGGTAAACGTCACGATCCGCTTATCGGTAAACACTCCGTGCGTGGGCACTTCCACACGGTCTAAAAAACCTTTGTCCATCGTGGCCAGCGAAATGGCATCTTTCCAACTCGAAACCACATCGCGCTGTTCAATTTTGGCAAACGCCAATTGCAACGCTTCCTGGTAACTGAACAATTGAACGGGCACCAATTCCTGAATACGATTGTCGCGGCACACCACTTCATTTTTCATGCTGCTCACCAGGCTGCGGGCCAACGAAAACGAGGTAGACGTAACCAACACCAGCCAGAGTGACGACAATTTGGGCGTGAGCACGGGCACGGTGATGATCCATCGTTTCAATCCGCGCACGCGGGCATACCCCAGCAGCATGTCGCGATACGTCAGGATGTCGGTTCCGCCAATATCAAAAACCTGGTTAAATGCCCCGGGCTTAAGCATTACCCCTTGCAGGTATTCGAGTACGTTGCGGATGCCTATCGGCTGGCAACGCGTTTTCAGCCACTTCGGTGCCACCATCACGGGCAGCTTCTCCACCAGATCGCGGATGATTTCAAACGAGGCACTACCTGACCCGATAATGATGGCGGCCCGCAGCACCGTGGCCGGCACACGGCCCATCCGTAAAATATCTTCAACCTGCTGCCGCGACAGCAAATGATCGCTTAAATCCAGGTCGTTCACAATGCCGCTGAGGTAAATCACCTGCCGGGCTGTGGTGCCATTGAGGTAGTGACAAAAGTTACGAGCGGATTGCGCTTCGAGTTCCGTAAAGTTCGGGTAAGACGAACTCATCGAATGCACGAGGTAGAAGGCCACGTCAATATCGCGCGGCACGCTTTGCAATGAGGCGGCATCCGTAAGGTCGCCCTCCACCACGCGGATGTGCCGGAGATCATCTTCCGTAAAATCCTGCCAGTCAAACCGCCTGCGGTCGCGCACCAGGCAAATCACTTCGTGCCCCGAGCGAATCAGTTCGGGCAGCAGTCTGCGGCCAATGTAGCCGGTAGAACCGGTGAGCAATACTCTCATACCGTGGTCAAGTTCAGGGTTTTTTCGCACGACTTCCAAAACGCTGTGAACGAATTACCCAGGCGTCCTTCGGGAAACATCCACACCGGTTCATCTTTCACACCGGGATAGTGGCCAAAGGCCGGATGCGCTTTGGCAAATATCCCCGGAAATACTTCCAGATTCGCAATGTCAGCTACCTCCGCAGTCATCACCTGAATGCCCGGAACGCACTTCGCGAGTGCAAGCACAAAATCCATCACGCGGCTGCTCACCGGGAATCGCTGAAAGTGAGAGGGCTCCAGCAGCAACAACCGGTTGGCGTCCATGTCCTTCCGCCAGAGCGGATCAAGGGTATAACTGTTGTACAATAACAGCGGCTTGGCCGGATCAAGCCTGGCCGAGCTGGCCGGTAGTGCGGCCGTTAATTCTGGCTGGCCGGTAGCCTTGAGTTGATCGGGCACAGGCATATGCGGCAACACTTCGTAGGGACAATCCAGAAACGTACCGTGTTGAGAAGTTCGCGAATATTGATTGATGTTATCCTGGTTGCAGTAATACTTTTTTGCCGAAAATGTTCCGGCCACCCATTGCCAGCTCAGCATGTTGCTGGCCAGATCGCCATCGACCAAATGGTAGTACATCCACCGGGCCGATGCCCGCCAGTGCGCCCGACCGATGTTGCACACGACAGAAGCCAGGTACATGCGCACGTGGTTATGCAGATAGCCGGTAGCGTACAACTCTTGTACGCCCCGATCGAGGACCTCAATGCCGGTGGAACCCTCCACAACCGACTGCAGGCATTCCGCATGAGCAGCATGCTGCGGTTGTTTGAAATCCTCAAAAATCCGGTCGCCCCACTGCCACCACATCCGCTGAAAGTATTCGCGCCACGCCAGTTCATAGATAAACCGATAGGCATCGGCAAACGAGTGGCGGCTTAACACGGCATCGCGCACCTGCGGCAACGTGAGTACACCGCGCGACAGGTAGGGCGACAGCCGCGATACCGCGCCATCCAGGTAATTGCGCGTGCGGCCATAGGCCTGCACATCCACGCGCCCGAGCAGGGACAAAACCCCCGTGTAATCCGTGGGCAACGTCATCGCTTACTGATTTTGTTGGCCGTGATTGCCCGCTGCCGCGTTGACTTGAAACGCGATGTACCGGGCGTACCCAGCGCTTTATGTTTGGTGGCCCTTCCTTGCACGCGCTTGCGCCACAAGCGAAAACTGGTTGGCCTCAGTTGCAGCCGCATCAGGCGGATGACGTCCGCCTCTGCAAGCCCGTACTGCGCCTGAATCGCATCAAACGGGGTGCGGTCCTCCCACGCCATTTCAATGATGCGATCGATATCGTTGGCGGGCAGCGTCATTTAACCGAAATGATCCCCTTCTTCTTCAACTCGCGAAGCGTAAGCGGGGGCGACTCGTTCAGGTTCTGATAGGCCACCACCTCGCACAAGGCGCAGTCATGATCACCGGCCGGCATCCAGCTGAGCACACGGAGGTGTACAAAGGCCATACTCTTTTTCAGATAGGAAAATCCGTTGTAGACGGCAAGCTCATCGTGCAGTCGCTTCATTATGTCGATC
>DAIPHR010000283.1:0-3141 GCA_036771215.1 Cyclobacteriaceae bacterium | reverse complement strand
GTAAAATGGTTACATCGGGAGTGTCCACTCCGGAGGAGGCAAGTTCACCACCATATAAAAAGAAAACGGCTGTGAGGAAGTTTCCGGAATTTCCGCGAATGAACCTTCCGTTGTTTTCCCTTTTGACAAGGTTATAATAGTGACGAAAGCCTGCATTGATCGATGGAAAAATCGAAAAGAGGGTTTCAGCCCCCGAGGCAGAACTGTAGCGTACTCCAGAAGTGAAGCTTAGGCCGGGGTTGACCGTGAACGTGGCGGTAGGTGACAGTGCTGCCTCAAATTCGTAGCTAGGATTTAAAAAATATACTTTATGCAGCGATTGAACCTTGGGTTCGTCCTGGGCGTATGAGGTCATTGCCCATCCCAACAGGAAAACAAGAACTGACTTGCGCATATGCGAAATTAATTATCCCATTCGAATTCTTCAGTAGTCAGCTCCAGTTCCTTTTTCTTTTTTTGCCCTTTGAGTTTGAATGCATCTTTCAACTCCTGAACCTCCTTTTTTAGATCAGCCGAGATCTTCTTTTTCACCGCCTCTTTGTCGTAGACCACTTTATAGTTATCCGTGGTGCCCGTGATACGGAAAAACACTTTTGCCTTACCCGTCTTGTCTTCTTCAATCGCACCAAAGGCCTCGTCAGGGTCAACCTGGGCTTTGTTGCGCAAGGGGGCCACCACGCGGTAGTCAATTTTCTGATCGAAGGTGTGAGTCCCACTCAACTGGATCGTGGTCACATTGCTTTTAATTTCCATTTGCGGAATGTAAATGGTCTTGTTTTCAATGTGAATATCATTCTTCAAATCAGAAAACCGGAGATGAGCCAATCCCTCATCATCCAAATACTGATTAAGCGCATGTAAGGGCTCAAAGTTATTCAATTGACCGTTTCGGAGCGTTGCGGTAATATCCGCCACCAGACTCTCCGGCATTAGTTTGAGTTGAGGGGTGAGCGCGAACTCCAAACTTACATCTGCTGTTGCCTCTCCTTTCAGATGCTGATCTTTAATAAAATCCTGATAAAAGTTCTCAAACACATAAAAGACGCTATCCACGCGGATATTCTCCAGCTTCCAGCCGCTGGAGACTTCTATACGGCCCGCTTGCTGCGCATCCACTATACCATTGAATGAAAGTTTGCCGCCCATGGATTGAACGTTGATTTGGCGGGAAACGGCCATTTGATTTTTAACCAACAAATCCCCTTTTAGTTGTCTTCCCAAAAACTTCTTGTATCGTAGCTCCTGCACATCGCAATTAAAATTGAGATAGACTAATGGTGAAATTCGAAATTAGAAAGCATCAGTCGCTTCATTTCCGAACGCCAACAGAAGCGCTTCATCCAAATCCATGAAGATTGATCTCAAATCTGTCTCAATTCCAATGGGCTGTCCTTCAAATAAAAAATAGGTAATGATGTTCTTAAAAAAACCATTGAGCCGAAAGTCGCTCATTCCAAACCGGCCGGTAACGTTGCTCAGAGCCAGGTCATTATTGTTAAACTGCAGTTGTCCGTTCAAATCGCTCAAGGCTACTTTACGGGGTCCATAGTGAAGGGAAACATTCTGCAATTCGATGGCACCTTCCGTTTTCACTTGCTGAGCTGTCGCCCTTTTTCTGAGTTTGTTTACCTCACCCTCAAACCGCACATTGGCCACTAACTGGCCGGTAAGCGAATTCACATCCGGCAGCGGGTAAAAGGAAGCCACATCTGACGCATCAAGCGTCCCTTCAAAGGATAGCGCCACAAACGGATCGTTAAAGTTCACCAGCGAAAAGTCGGCCGCAAAGGATTTGTCGTTCAGTTCCCCGCTGATGTCCTGGAGCAACAGTCTGGCCTGGCCAAGGTCCGAAAAGGAAGCAGTGGTAAACGAGCCGCGCAGGTTGAGTTTTTGCAAGCGGGCCCGGTATTCCGGATGAAAAATTTCAGCATTGGTAAAACCAAATGAAATCGACAGCAGGGGATCTTTTTGTGCACTTATCTCGCCTTTGAGAGATAAATCAAAAAATACATCGCCTTCGCTGCGGTACTCCGCTAAATGA
Organism: Cyclobacteriaceae bacterium; assembly: GCA_036771215.1. Taxonomy (GTDB): domain Bacteria; phylum Bacteroidota; class Bacteroidia; order Cytophagales; family Cyclobacteriaceae; genus ELB16-189. The sequence continues at coordinate 1,100 of DAIPHR010000283.1, read as the reverse complement.
CGAGCCTCATTCTGCGGCAGCAGCGACAAAAGGGTTTGGACATCGGTGTTTTTGCCTGCCACGTTCAGGTCAATTTCATTCTTCTCCTGAAATGAGTACTGACCACTGACGTCAAATACCGATGACCCGGTTTCGAGGGTAGAGGGTTCGAACGTTATGCGATTGATTTCATCATCAAACAACAGGCGGACTTTTGTAAGAAAGAGCTTGTCCTGCAAGAAAAGCCGGTTGCTCACACCTATTTGCTTTGTGGTGACGTCACCCTGCGCGACAATCGAATATTTGAGACCATCCACCCGAATGGTGGTAGTCAGCTTATCACTCTGAAAGATATGGTCTTGGCGGGATTGTTCATCTGCATACGAAACAACCGTATTGAGCAATCGCACATTGCGCAAATCAAAACGGATAGGGCCCCCAGGCGCTGTTGCCGCCTCTTTTAGTATGTTATAGTTAGGCTTGCCGTTGACATCAACCTTCAGATATGTCTTGCTATCACTGATGCGGAGCCCATTAACGGTATAGTTACCTCGCCAGACCTCTATCGGGTCGAGCGAAAAAGAAATACGCCTGGCCTCGAGCAGCGGAAATTTTTCCGGGTGACTGTCTTCCACGTATACCTGTTCAAAAATGAGAGACAGTCTTGGGAAATCATCCCACCAATCCACATCAATTTTACCTATGTTGACCGGGGTATTCAGACTCTTATTTGCCTCCTCGATAAACTGGCGAACGAGCCGATCCTTATACAGATACACGGAAGCCAATGCCCCAGCCAGCAACAGCACGATGGGCAGCAACACGAAAAGGGCAACCTTGCGAAGAACTTTCAAGAGTTTAAAAAATGGCTTTGTAAAAATAAGGCACAAGAATCAAACCAAAACATGAAATAGCAAGCCGCGGTAGTTTACTGGCGCTTCATCGCAACTGCCATTTGGTTTTTCGGTTTTGAACCAGCGTTTTGAGCCATTTTTGAGTCCCGATAGCCATCGGGAGAACCCCCGACCCTCCCGCCTTTCAGGCGGGATGCTCTGAACCCGCAATCAGTCGTTCAATCCGCTTTCGGCTCTTCCACGCCTTCACCTCTCGCTCACGTGCAT
>DAIPHR010000282.1:0-3278 GCA_036771215.1 Cyclobacteriaceae bacterium | reverse complement strand
CCGGAAACTTTTTGATCCTAATCAGCCTTTCGAGCGGCACCCCATTCTTAAGTAAGCCATGCAAACATCCCCTCAGGAAGAAACCAAATCCGGATTTTTATTGCGCAACCTCTTGAAGGGCTTGGTATGGTTTGCCGTTATCATCACGGCATACATTCTGCTACAAAGCGAGATTGAAGTTTACGAACATGAGATCGCACGGCTGGGCAATAAACTGGTCCTGCTGTTGAGTATTTTCACCGTTTCTGAAATTGTCTTTCTCATTATCCCCCCGGAGGTATTCATGTTTATCTGGAGAGGAGGGGAAATGAGCCAATACATCATTAATCTGTCCTTGCTCACCTTTATCAGTTATGGGGCTGGTGTGCTGGGTTATTATATCGGCTACACATTTTCAAAAACGGGTTTTTACCAAAAGATCCATGCCCGTTACCTCCAGCAATATGACCGGCAACTAAAAAAGTATGGTGGCTATCTCGTTCTGGTAGGTGCGGTTACACCCGTGCCGTTCTCGGCTACGTGCATGATGGCCGGATCAGTGCATCTGAATTTTAAGAATTTCCTTTTGATTTGCATTAGCCGCATTTTGCGTTTCGCGGTTTATGGCTGGATGGTGTGGCAGTTTCCGAACTGGTTCATTACGTAGCACTCCGGCTTTGGGTTGCGCAAACCCTGCGATGATAAACTTTGAAAATTTTGTTAAATCCGAAAACAAAATTCTTTCTACCCGTTGTAATCTGAAAAAGGATTACGGTATGAAATCAAAAATGGCAGTGGTGGCGTTTGTGCTGTTGTTAACGGTGGTCAGCGCCCGGGCAAACGATAAGGAGAAGATGAAATTTTCCTATTGGGTGGTTGAAAGCAACTCGGTTGTTAAGGGTTCCAGCCTGATTAAGCTATACGATTGCCGAAATGAATTAGTCTGTGAAATCAGGTTAGAAGGGATATATCTTGACCTTTCTCAGAAAAAACACCGCAAGCTTTTAGAAAGAAAACTGCGCGAAGCGGGGGAGCAGGATACCTGGGCCGCGCGCAGATCCTCACTTTCCTGGTCGTAGTATTGTTCGGGTTTTAGTCACCTTATCTATTGCCGCACGACTGAAGTGAACCTGAAAGTGGCGGTCTTCAGCCCAACCTCGAAAGAGGTTTTGATAGAAAGCGCTGGCTGGGTCACCACTTTGCCCCGGGCATTGGGTAAACATGCATTGTTCCCAGTCACTTACATCTACCACCATGCGAAAGGACGCGCCAGCATTTTGGTTTTCATTGTGCGTAGTCATACCAGGCGTAAACCCATAACCTCCGCGGGGTAGCGGTCCAACATCAAGTTTTTTTCGGGTGGCTTCGTTAACAGCATTGCTCAAGGGGTGCTTGATCAACGCATAGTGCATTCGGCCGTATGTCCAACGGGACATTTCCGCACCCCATTTTTCGCGCAGCCCCTGCACAGCGTCCTGCAAGGCTTCTTCGATGAACGCATTTCGGTCGCCCGGGACCTTTCCATCCTCGGTCAGCCATTGGATTAATCGCGTAGTAGGAATGGTGGTTATTTGTTTTTGCACCACGGCCGGCACGATTTGCGCGGCCATTTTTCTATTGAGTTGTTTCTCCCAAGCCAGGTAAATGCTCGCAGCAACGGAGTTCACGTCCATGGAGAAATTCCAGTTCAGCAGTCGCTGGCGGGCCTGCTCAGTTTCGGCATCTCGGGCTATCACATCCCGAAGCAACGGCACCAGGGTTTTGGCAGGCACCGATACGTAATCAAACTGAAGCTGCATCATGTCACGAAGCGATTTTTTCGAACCGCGACTCAAGACATCGTGAATACGCTGTGCGCGGAATGGTTCCGCCCAACCCCATCCAACCGCATCGCGATTGGGGTAACCGCGCGGGATCAGATTTTCATTCGCGGTAGCCCAGAACCCTTGTTCCGGATTGAACACATGCGGCAGGGATTTAATCGGCAAGTAGCCTTCCCATTCGTACCGCCCATCGCCAGGAACCGGCACCAGGCCATCCCAATTTTTTCGCACGGGCGCTACACCAACGGCCTGCCAGCCAATGTTGCCTGCACGATCAGCCCAAATCATGTTCTCTCCGGGTATGAAGCTGTACGTGCACGCTTCCCGAAACTCTTCCCACGAGTTCGCCTGATTCATTCGCAAGCTGGCCAGATAAGGAGCGCTGCCCGGCTCGAGCCAGCCGCACCGTACGGCATAGGCCAGCCGGTGTTTTTCATCGTGATAGGTAACAGGTCCATGACGCGTGTACCGATGTAGAACCACGACTTTATCATTGCCCTTCACCTGAATGGTGTCCGGTATGATGGTCATATCTTCCCAAGCGCCTTTATACCGGTATTGATTGGGGTTGAGTGGGTTGAGGTCATACACATACAAGTCTTCCGCATCAATGGAAAAAATGGTTAGGCCCCAGGCACCAAACTCATTATGGCCGATGGAAACACCGGGTATCGTTGGTTCACCGCCACCCAGCACATTCCAGCCGGGCGCGTGCAGGTGAACCAGGTAACGCAACGAGGGTGTCGTTAAAGCCCGGTGCGGATCATTTGCCAATATGGGGGCCCCACGCTCCGTTAACCGCCCGCTGACAACCCAATTATTGCTGCCGATCACGCGCGGATCGAATTGCTTCAGGCTGGCCCAGGCATCATAATCCGAGTTGGCCAGTGCATCAAATTTTTCCTGACGGGTATTGGCAGACGTGCGCATGTCTTCCGGAGCGAAGCTTAGCGGTTTTCGGAAAGCATCGTAGAGCTCAAGGATGGGGTCGTTCAGCCGTTCCCGAACGATGGAAGGATCGAGTGAAAGACGGGGTTCTCCCGGCTCGAACACACGCAATTCTTTCAGTTTTTCCTCGCCCACGGCCATCACCCAGCGGGCGTATTGTATCTCCTCTTGAACATTGCCGAGTAAGCCTTGGTGCCGCGAGATGACATCGGCCGGCTTCCACATTTGAGGCCGGATCCCCAAGAGTTTAAACTCAAGAGGCAGGCTTTCGGGTTTGCTCACCGCCTCGGCAATGCACGCATTAACTCCGTCAGTAAAGGCCTGAATGATCGCTGAGCCTCTCGGGTGATAACGGTTAAAATCTTCTTCGAGGTTGCCGCGATACTGAAATAACCGGGCACCGATATCGCGCTTGAGCTCGCGACTCCCCAGAATTTCAGCTACCGTACCGGTGGCTTGCCTGCGCCAGATTTCAAATTGAAACAGGCGATCCTTTGCAGCACAATACCCTTGTGCAAAGAACAGGTC
>DAIPHR010000281.1:0-3348 GCA_036771215.1 Cyclobacteriaceae bacterium | reverse complement strand
CCCGGTGGGACTTAAACACCCAAAAAATAGCGATGACGAAGGCGGCCGATGCGCCGAGCGAAAATTCGAACCTTTATACCACGCGCAAAGAGCTGGACTCGCTCAATTTCAATGCCACGCAAGCCGAATACGATATTGCCCGGCAGCAGCTGAAAGTCAGTGGCATCCCGTTCATTAAAGTGGCCGATGCGAAGATCACCCCGGAAAACAACGAGGTACTCATTCTGGAAAATGCCAAGATCGGGCAACTAAAAAACACCACGATTGTGCTGGACACCCTGAACGGCTATCACCTGCTGACAGAAGGTGTGGTGGACATCGTATCACGAAAAGCATTTTCGGGTTACGCCACCTATAAATACATCAACTCGGTGAGCGACACGTTCAATATCAAAATGACCGACTTTCACCTGGAGCCAATCGAATCTGCAGGACAGCGTAAACGAAAAGATGGTGGGTACCTGCTGGCCACGCAGCAAACCGTAGCCAAAGGAGCGGTAATTGACAAGGACAACATTCGCCTGTCGCCTCGCATCTTTTACAAGGGTGACATGACCATGTACGCCACGCGCCCGGCCCTGCAACTGAACGGCTACGTGAAACTTGACCTGCGTAAAATCAAAGGCTACAACACCTGGCTCCAGTATGTGCAAAGCGGAGATGAAAAAGAAATCTATCTGGACTTCGATAATGCGGTAACCGAAGGCGGAAAAAAAGCAGAGGCCGGACTACACTTCGCCAGCGACAACAGCCTCTACATCACCTTTGTATTCGACAAGAAAGACGATGGTGATGATGATTTCTTTGTCCCCTCCGGTTCTCTGTTTTACGATTCTACCATGTTTCGAATTGAGGACCGCCAGAAAGCATCGGGTGAAAAACTTTCGGGAAGTGTATTGGCGTACAACGAGGACAAGCAGGAGGTAAACTTCGAGGGATTGGTGAATTTTTTTGAAAGTCAACGTGACTTTTCGGTGACCACCTCAGCCATCGGATCCGGCAACCTGGTAACCAATGACATTCGCATGAATGCGTTCCTCCTCGTGGATATGAAGGTGCCCCCAACGGCCTTTGATCTGATGGGTAAAGACGTGCAAAACGTGGTAAACAACGAAAGCGTTGACGAAGCCCACGGAGATGCCACCGACCTGCTGTACAAAGTCGCGAATATTGTAGGCGAGCGCGTTGCCAAAGAATATGAGCAGCGCTCACTGAATGAGCCGGTGCCATTACCCTCCATTACGATGTTGGTGAAGCCTCTTGCTTTTTCAAATGTGGACCTGAAGTGGTCGCAAAAAGAAAAAGCATTCTACAACGAAGGTCCGCTGGGCCTTAGCCACATCAGCCGTTACGATATCAACGGTGCTTTTGAGGGCTTTATGGAGGCCAAACGCACCGAGGACGGCCAGCCGATTTTCCATGTGTTTATCAAAGCCTCACCCGATTCATGGTACTACTTCGGTTTTGAAGATAACCGAATGATGGTCCACTCCTCAAATGCAGCATTTAACGACCAGATTGCCAAACGAACCAATGCTTCGAAAGCAAAAGTGGGAGAATTGGTTTTTATTCCCGGCAGCGATGACGAAACGCTGGCCTTCATCAACCGCTTCCGCAAAACCTACTACGGAAAAGAAAACCCCTATGACTTAGGCGGAGACACGGCAAAAGAGAAAAAGAAGGACAAGAAGAAAGATGAGGAAGATGACGGGTTTTAACCGCTATTTCTTTTTCGTGCGCCCCAACAACTGCTCAATGTCTTCATCACCCTCCAGGTTATGCATTTGATTGACAATCCAGGGGTAACGCCTCTCGACATACTTCGACAGCGGCTTCACTTTGTATTTTTTTGGATTGGGCAGGCAGGCCGCAATCATGGCAGCCTCGCTACACGATAACTTCTTTGCCGGCTTCTTGAAATAGGCTTGTGCGGCAGCTTCCACACCGAAAATTCCCGTGCCCATCTCCGCCACATTCAGATAAACTTCAAGTATCCGCTCCTTGCCCCACACCAGTTCAATCATGAACGTGAAATAAACCTCAAGGCCCTTGCGCACCCAACTCCGGCCCTGCCACAGAAAAACATTTTTGGCTACCTGCTGACTAATAGTGGACGCACCCCGCACACGTTTGGGTTTCTTCTTGTTATGCTGCAAGGCTTTCTGAATGCTCTTGATGTCAAACCCGTTGTGATCGGGGAAGAGTTGATCCTCGGATGCCATGACCGCGAGTTTCATGTAGGGAGAAATAGCTTCGCGGTCGACATAATCGCGCCTGAGGCCGTGGCCCTGTACCCAGTTGGTGAGCTGCGTAATGGTGATGGGTGGATCGATCCACTTGAGCAAAACGATGTAGGCGAATTGCGCCAGAAAGAGGAAGAGCAGAAATTTCTTGGCTTTTTGCCAGAGTCGACTAAGCACGGGTAGACGAGATCGACCGGAAAGTTGGCAAACTAGTGTTCAATTTCCAAAGGCGGATCGTATGATCAACGCTCTCCCAAATCCAATTCATAAATTAGTGTATCAATCTCTTCTTGCTCAAAAAAGGGCCGACTCCACTCAATTGAGCGACCAAAACGCTCGCGATACATGCGGTTCAAAAAAAACGTGAATTGCCCGCCAGGTAAATCTCCGCTCTTCCAGGCGGAATGAAGAAACGGATACAGGCGCACTTTCTGATCATAATCAGACGAGTGATGAGCAATTAGAAAGGGTGCATCACAAGCCTGTACTCCGTGCTGTCTTACACTGGGGTATCCATGTTTTTGCAGGTAGTACTCAATCTTTCTGTTATTGGCTCGGTCCGTGTCAGAAATATTCCTCCACGCGGCCTCGTATTCTCTACTTTCTGGACCAAAAGCGTCAAGAACAGAGTCCTCTTCCAGTCGCACCTTTTGATCAAGCCTCGCCAATTCAATAAGAAAGTTAGCTTGTTGCTCCACTGTGGTCAAGGAATCAATTTCACTCGTATCGACTGAAACATTAGAGTTGCAGGCAAGCATCAAGATCGAACTGGAACAAACCACAGCTTGAACTAGATCTCGGATCATCTCGTGATGGTCAAAAAAATCGACAGTTTAATACCCCTTTGTGGTACCCTTCTCCACAGCCGGAATGCCTTCCTTCATCCACCGCGGCATGGGTACCCCTTTCAGGTAGTGGTCGAAGAATTGCATCATACGAATGGCAAAATCCGTGCGATCCTGTCGCTGCGTGAGTCCGTGTCCCTGCCCGTTGTAATTCAACATCCAAACCGGTTTGTTTAGCCGCCTGAGGGCCATGTAATACTCAATACCCTGATACCACGGCACCGCACCATCGGCATCGTTGTGCATCATCAACACAGGCG
>DAIPHR010000280.1:0-3359 GCA_036771215.1 Cyclobacteriaceae bacterium | reverse complement strand
TCCTGGCGAGTATTTTTCATCATGTACTGAATGCCCGCTTCGTAGGTTTCGGCTGCTGCTTTTTGTTTCAGGTCATTCAACTCTTTATACCGGTTGACAGGGTTGGTAATCACTTTCTGTGCGCCCGGTGACGTGCGGATTTGCTCGTACAGGTTGTTGATCTTCTCATAGTTGCTCACCGCATTTCGCCATTTGAAATTGGCGTTGGAAGTGATTTGGTTTTGTGCGTCATTCTCCAAATACTCCACTGCGGCCATGTAGCTGAGCTGCAGCACTTCTATAGATTTTTTATGATCGGGCTTTTGCCGCAGGCGATTCACCGCCTGTAACACGGCATCATAATAGTCGCCTCGCTCAAAAGCTTTTTTGCCCGAAGAACATGCACCGCTTAGCAAAAGCGCCAGGCAGAATAGCAAAAAGGAGGGTAAACGGGTTATCATGGGTGTAGCTAAAACAAGCAATATGCCAAGCTTCGAAACATGCGAAAATACCGAAATTTGGTGATTACGCGATACCTGGCAGATGGACATAGCGCGCGCATCATTTCACCCCGAAGAAACTCACGAGCACGTCATCGATCAAATTGCGCCAGTTGCCCCAGCTGTGCCCTTCGTTCACTTGCTTATACTCAAACTGGCACGCGGTAGCGCTTAAGATTTCTTTCATCTTTTCCGTTTCGCGGAAGGTATCGTTCAGGGTGCCGGTAGACATGAACACTTTCAGTGTTGGATTCTCCGGGTTTTTGCAGAGTTCATAAATCTGAGGTTTCGTCCAGAACGCGGGCGACTGTATGCCGGCCATTCCAAATTGCGCATTTTGTGAAAAAGCCAGATAGGCTGCCGTGAGTCCGCCCATGGAGGTGCCCAGTATGGCTCGGCCATTGGGTGTTGTTTCTACCGGATAGTTCTTTTCAATCAACGGCAGGAATTCATGTGCTATAAACTCGGCATAGCGCGGATTCATCGCCAACTCGGTCATGCGTTTATTGTTCGCCCGGTTGATCGGCTCCCGGTGATCAATGAAAACTGCTGCTACCGGCTTGATCTTTTTGTCGGCAATCAGATTGTCCAGAATCGTAAGCATGTTACCCATCTTCGGATGCATATACTCATACCCATCGGTAACGTAAATCACCGGCAGTTTGCCGGTGCTCGGGTGTCGGGCCGGCAGGTACACATTATAGGTTATCTGGTAGCCGAGCACCTTGCTGGTGAAGAGTAAATCGGTTGTTATCGAGCCCTTCGGCACTTCGGGCCGCGGGGCAAGGACGGGATCTTCCTTCCACTCGGGCATGCGCAGTTCCGAATTCGGGCTGCCTCCGCCTACCCCCGACCATTGCTGATGCGGATTGAGAGGATCAATCATCCAGTCCGTGTCGTTGATCAAAATCTTGTAGTCCAGGCGGGCGTTCCGGGGGAACGAAGCTTTCAGATACCAGATATTGGTGTTGGCGATTCGCTTGCCCTTGTTGTCGAACTTCTTGTCATATCCCCAGCCGTTGAAGTCGCCCATCCAGGAAACACTTCGCGCATCGCCTTTGAAAAAAAACACAACCGAGTCGTGCCGGACAAATGGCACTTGTTGGGAATCGGTCAATTTGCTCCATGTATTCGCTCGGGTTGTGGAATCGAGTGACTGAATTTGTTGAAACGTGGAGGCGAACTCGCTGTACTCTTGCGCAAACCCGGTAGGCGTTCCAAAGAAACACGCGGAGAATACGCCCAAGCGGATTAATCTTTTCATGTGTTAATATTCTTTCCTAAAGGTCACATGCCTGCATGCCGTAGTGGCATTTCGCCACGCAGGCATGGAATCGCCCTATTGATCATGTCTTCGGTTGTAGGGCACCTTATTGGCGATTTCATGATATCAAATCATCGAACGGCTTCCTTTACAAAATTAACGCTGACCGCACCCAACAACATGGCCACACCGGCAATCATCAACATCATCACGGCATTGCCATCAAACAGGTAGGCAATCATGCTGCCGCCCAGCAGACCGCTGATGATCTGAGGCCCCGCGATGGTAAAGTTGAAGATGCCCATATAGATCCCCATTTTGGTTTTGGGAAGTGCGTTCGAAAGAATGGCGTACGGCATCGCCAGAATGGCTGCCCAGGCAATACCAATACCGGCCATCGAAAAGATCCAGATCAGTCCGCCAGCGGGCACCTCGGCTGTGGTGATCAGCAGATTGACTGAAACCATCTCGCCCGGATTGATGAACAGCACGGAAAGATAACCCAGGCCACCGGCCAATAATGATAAACCATAAACTGTTTTCCGGCCAAACCGGTCTGCCAGCCGCCCAAGGAAACCGGAATAGATGGCCGCAAACAACGAATAGGCGGCAAACAAAATCCCAACCCAGTCGCCTGCACTTCCCATCTTTTTCAAAACGTCTGCGGGAATGAGCGTCTTGTCCATGTTATAAAACTCAGCATCAATCCCCCATAGGGCCTGGCCTACTGCGGGCGTGGTGTACACCCACATCAGATACAGGGCAAACCAGGAGAAGAACTGCACGATGGCCAATTGCTTCATCGTGACCGGGGCATCCTTAATGAGTTGAATTACTCTCGAAAAGAAATTGCCTTCCGGGGCAGCCTCCTGCTTTGTCTCGGTCTTTTCTTCTTCCTGAAAGGAGTGAAACTGATCCGGTGGGTACTCTTTGGTGGAGATGATTGTCCAGAGTACGGATCCCAGCAGCACCGTGCCGCCAATGTAAAACGACCAGACTACGGTTGGCGCTACTTCACCGGCTTTCGAGGCGTTTTCCAGCCCCACTACGTTCGTGAGCAGAAACGGAAGAATGGAACCGATAACAGCGCCTGTATTGATGAGCAACGATTGTACCGAGTAGCCGAGGTTCCGCTGCTTAACGGGAAGCATGTCGGCCACCAGAGCCCGAAAAGGTTGCATCGTAACATTGAAAGCGCCATCCATCAAGGCAAACATGATACCGCCAAAAACCATGGGCGCAACAAATTTTATGAAAAGGGGTGCATTGGGCATCAGCACCATGCCTAGCGTTGCGAAAATGGCACCGCCCAGTATGAATGGCCCGCGCCTGCCCAGAAAATTCCACGTGTTGTCCGAAGCCCCGCCAATGATGGGCTGAACAATGAGGCCGGTAACCGGAGCCGCCAACCAAAACAGGGAGAGTGAGTGCAAGTCGGCACCTAAGTCACCCAGTATCCGGCTGACGTTGGCATTTTGTAAGGCAAAGCCAAACTGAACGCCCAGAAACCCGAAACTGATGTTCCAGATCTGCCAGAAACGAAGCTGCGGTTTGGTCGATTGGATGTTTGAATCAGATGCAGAGGAGTAAGAACTGCCAGCGTCCATAAATATTAA
>DAIPHR010000279.1:0-3393 GCA_036771215.1 Cyclobacteriaceae bacterium | reverse complement strand
GTTGACCGGGCTGTCTCTCAGCGGGTTGAGCGTGGCGAATCAAAACCAAAATACATGACATTCGATGTGTGAATGTTGAGACCAACAAGAGCACAAAAGTAGTGTACTTCAGTTTTCTAAAATTGACATTTTAAAAATTTACAGATATTTGAGCCCTTTGTAAACAAGTTTGCATGTCGAAAAACTTAGTGATAGTGGAGTCTCCGGCCAAAGCCAAAACCATTGAAGGATACCTGGGTAAGGACTTTAAGGTGGCGAGCAGCATGGGGCATGTGCGCGATTTGCCGAAAGGAAATGAAGCGATCGACATTGAAAATGATTATGAGCCGGTGTACGAAGTCTCCCCGGAAAAGAAAGAGGTCATTACGAAGTTAAAGAAGATGGCTGCGGATGCCGAAATGGTTTACCTGGCCAGTGACGATGACCGTGAGGGGGAAGCCATTGCGTGGCACCTGAAGGAAGTATTGGATCTTACCGATAAGAAGTCAAGGCGGATTGTTTTTACTGAGATTACAAAAAATGCCATTCAAAATGCGCTGAAGACTCCGCGTGGTATTGATATTGATCTGGTGAATGCCCAACAGGCAAGGCGCGTGCTCGATCGCTTGGTGGGTTTTGAATTGTCGCCCATTTTGTGGAAAAAAATTAAAACCGGACTTTCGGCTGGCCGCGTTCAGTCAGTTGCCGTGCGACTCATCGTGGAGCGTGAGCGCGAGATCAGTGATTTCAAAGCGAAGTCCTCGTTCAAGATCAGTGCGCTTTTTGATTTGGAGAAGGGAAAGCAACTGAAGGCTGAACTTCCGGAGAAGTTTGACACCGAGAAAGACGCTGTGGCTTTTCTCGAGTCGTGCAAAGGCGCAACCTTTCAGATTGCGAACCTCGAGAAGAAACCGGCAAAAAAATCTCCGTCACCGCCTTTTACGACCTCCACGATGCAGCAGGAGGCCGGACGTAAGTTGGGGTTCTCCGTTATTCAAACCATGACGGTAGCGCAAAAGCTGTATGAAGCCGGTAAGATATCCTACATGCGAACCGATTCGGTGAATCTGTCCGATGAGGCCGTGGCCGGTGCAACGCAGCAGATTTCCAAAGCCTACGGGCAGGAATTTGTATTCAACCGGAAATTCAAGACCAAAACATCGGGTGCCCAGGAGGCCCACGAAGCGATTCGCCCAACGGATTTCTCGGTGCTTGACCCCGGTATGGATCGCAATGCCGGCCGTTTGTATGATTTGATCTGGAAGCGGGCCATTGCGTCACAAATGGCAGATGCCGAATTGGAGCGTACGACCGCAACCATCAGTATATCGGGGAATCCCCGAAGTTTAACCGCCACTGGCGAGGTGGTCAAGTTTGAAGGCTTTTTGAAAGTGTACACCGAATCGCGTGATGATGACAGCGAAGATGAGGATAACGCGAACTTGTTGCCCCCGTTATCCGTGGGGCAGACGCTTTCATTGAATTTCATCGATGCCACCCAAACCTTTACCCGGCACCCGGCCCGCTACACCGAGGCAAGCCTGGTGAAGAAGCTGGAAGAGTTGGGCATTGGACGACCTTCCACGTATGCACCCACCATCACCACCGTGCAAAAGCGCGGCTATGTGGTAAAGGAAAGCCGCGAAGGAAACGCCCGAAAGTACGCGGTTCATACGCTGAAAGAGGGTAAAATCCAGAGCCACACGGAGACGGAAATAACCGGTGCCGAAAAGAACAAACTCTTTCCCACTAACATTGCTATGGTGGTGAATGACTTTTTGGTGGAGCACTTTCCGGACATCACTAATTTCTCGTTTACGGCTGAAATCGAACAAGAGTTTGATGAGCTCGCCAACGGCAAGTTGCAGTGGAAGAAGATGATTGATCAGTTTTATCGCCCCTTCCGCAAGGTGGTAACTAAAACAGAGAAGATCGAGCGCAGCGCAGTGCAAAACAAAAGTCGGGAGTTGGGAGTTGATCCGAAGACGGGAAAAAAGGTTTACGCCAAGCTGGGTCGTTTCGGTGCCTATGTGCAAATCGGGGAGAACCCCGATGATAGCGGTGGCGAGAAACCTAAATTTGCCAGCCTTCGGCAGGGTCAGTTCATTGAAAACATAACCCTGGAAGATGCGCTGGAACTCATGAAAATGCCGCGTAGTATGGGCGACTTCGAAGAGAAGCCCGTTGTGGTCAACATCGGACGATTTGGGCCGTACGTGCAGCACGATAAAAAGTACGTGTCCATACCAAAAGAAGAAGATCCCTACACCATCACGTTGCCGCGCGCGATCGAGCTGATCGAAGCCAAGCGTATTGCGGACGCTAACAAGACAATTAAGTTGTTTCCGGAAAACCCGGATGTGCAGGTTCTCAACGGTCGTTTTGGTCCTTACATCAAAGCCGGCAAGAAAAATGTTAAGATTCCGAAGGGCAAAGAACCGAAAGAGCTTACCCTGGAGGAATGCCTGACGCTGGCAGAGAATGCGCCTGAGCGCAAAGGACGATTTGTGCGCAGGAAAGCCTCCTGATTTTGATGAAAAAGCTGGTGGTGTTAACCGGAGCCGGCATCAGTGCAGAGAGCGGGCTGAAGACTTTTCGCGACAGTGGTGGTCTGTGGGAAGGTTATCGTGTCCAGGACGTGGCCACCCCGGAGGCCTGGCAGCGGGACCGTGCTCTCGTATTACAATTCTACAATGAGCGAAGACGGGCTGCCCGTGAAGCGCAGCCGAATGCCGCCCACCGGATCGTAGCCGACCTGCAAAATCACTTTGACGTAACCGTCATTACACAAAACGTGGATGACCTGCATGAACGTGCCGGCTCAGGGCATGTGGTGCACCTGCATGGCAGTTTGTTTGAGGCTCGCAGTTCCCTTGATCCACGGCTGATTTACCCGATATCCGGCACCGAACTGAATGTGGGTGATAAATGCGAAAAGGGCTCACAACTGCGGCCCAGCATTGTATGGTTTGGGGAAGCGGTACCGCGCATGGAGGAAGCGGCTCAGTACGCTTCGATTGCGGATTTTTTTCTGGTGGTGGGTACTTCGCTCGTGGTTTACCCGGCAGCCGGCCTGATTGACTACGTGCGGGACGAAACACCCAAGTATATCGTAGACCCCCGGAAATCGGAGGTTTGGCATATGCCCAACCTCAACTTCATTGTAAAACGTGCGACCGAAGGTATGGAGGAAGTAAGGCAATTATTGTTGCGCTAGATCGGTCAGGTACTGGCGAAACTTTTCCGTATCGTAGTTTGCTGTTCCTACTTTTTTCATCTCAATTTTTCCTTCGCGATTGATCACAAACGTGGTGGGAATGTAGGGTACTTGCAGTTGTTCGCTCAGTCGGCCGCTGGTCTTGAATACGGGGAACGTAAACTTATTCTTGCGCACGTAGTCATTTATTTTCGCTT
>DAIPHR010000278.1:0-3436 GCA_036771215.1 Cyclobacteriaceae bacterium | reverse complement strand
ATCCGGCAAAAACTGCAGCTCAAAAAAATCCACGTGCTCGGCCACTCCTGGGGCGGGTTTCTGGCCGTGAAGTACGCAGCCGCCTACCCGGAAAATATCGACAGAATTTTGCTGAGTGACCCGATGCCACTCAGTACAACCGTTTGGCAGGCCGAAGAGCAAGAACTGGCCAAACGCATTACGCGCCACGACTCGCTGCAGCGCAGCCTCATCCTGAACTCGGAAGCCATGAAAAACAAAGAGGTAAGTGCCGTCAACGCCTTGATGAAACTATCCTTCAAAACACAATTTGCCGACACCTCGCTGTTGGATAAACTCTCCATCCATCTACCAGCCGACTACTTCCAGCGGTCCGCCACGTTTGGTCATATCTTCCCTGAACTTATGAACTACGACTTAGTGCCCGACCTCCAGAAACTGGATGCCCCCACGCTCATTTTGTATGGCGACTATGAACCGGCCGCTACCCTCTCCGGGCCTCTGTACGAACAAAATCTGACGAATGGTGAACTGGTGATTGTTTCAACAAGCGGTCATTTTCCCTTTATTGAAAACCCAACGGAATTTTTTGGACACATCAGGCGTTATCTTTCCGAAAAGAAACAGAAATCAGTACCCGAACAACGTATAAAACCAGTTTGAAATGCTCGGGTTGCGTGGCCAAGGTCACACCCTTCCTCAACGAAGCCGTAGGCGAAAACGAGTGGACGGCTAACGTCACCGGTGCGATCAAAACCGTTACCGTACCTGACACCGTGCCAGAAGAAAAGGTGAAAGAAGCGCTCAAAAAAGCCGGCTATTCGGCTGAGCGATTGAACTAACTAAACGCGACACTCCACCAACCAGTCCCACGGGTACGGGTCTTTCATCCACCTCGGGGGGTTCTCGAACTCGGATTTCCAGTTGTATTCGATCCGATCGGTATTCACCTGTTTGAAACCGGCCTGTGTAAACAAGTACCGGATTTCAGGTTCGCTGTAATGTTTGGTCGTTACACCATCGATGCGTAACAGGCCCTGCACGATGTCGGTTCTCGAACCGCCAAAGAGGGCCAGTTCATCGCGGCTGATCTTGGCCGGGCCAACCCCCTCACGACCATACCATTCGACCAGCCTCCACATGGCAAATGCGGCCGACTCAAACGAAGGGATGACAAACACCGCGGCACCTCCCGGCTTCACCGAACGTCTGATATTGCGGATGATGGCTTGGTTAACGTCAACACCCGGCAGTATGGCCACATTACAGCAAAAAGCAAATTCGCCACGGGGCAACTTTCGGGCAGGCTTCACCAGATCCGCCTGAGCAAGCCGGACCCGATCATACCCGCGCAAGGCAGCTACGTCCAGAAGATTTTGGGAGATGTCAAGGCCCCATACTTCACCAAAGCGAGGCACGAGGTAAGGAAATGCTTTACCGTTGCCGCAACCAAAATCAACAGCCGTGTGAGCCTGGTTGGCGTAGCGGTCGAAGTACTGCGTGAGAACTTCGTTACGATCGCTGTTGAAAACATCAAATATCTCGTTGTTGTACGTGCCAGCCAGGCGGTCCCAGTGGCGTTTCTCATCTTTTGCCATTGGGTTAAAGATAGAAGAAGCCGCGCGTTTTGGAAATGGTCTATCTTTGTTGCCATGAAATACCTCGTCTTTATTCTGCCGTCCATCCTGCTATTCCAATGCCGCAAACCCTCAGAACCCTCAGCTGTGAATGATTCGATCAAAGTGGAGGAAAAGAAGGAAGTGGTCGCCATCATCAGCGAGCAATCGCAACCCGACAGCCTGCGGGGCAGTGTAAAAGCGAGCGCTACCGAAACATTTCAGGGCAGCAACGTGTCGATCAACTACTATTCCCCGGCTGTCCGGGGTCGGATTATCTGGGGCGGCCTCGTTCCGCTGGATAAAGTCTGGGTGACGGGCGCCCACAACGCTACCTACATCGAAACGGACCAGGACCTGATCGTAAACGGAACGCGTCTGGCAAAAGGTAAGTACGGATTTTTCACCATCCCGGGCCGCGACCAATGGAAGGTCATCTTCAATACCCGCTGGCGCCAACACCTGGCCGACAGTTACAACGAGAAGGAAGATGTGCTCCGCATCACGGTAGAACCCGACACCGCAACTCCTCACCAGGAGCGATTGCGTTATTGGTTTAACAAAAAATCAGAGACTGCCGGGGAGTTGATTCTGCATTGGGAAAAAGTACGGCTCACCATACCTTTTGAAGTGGGTCAGCCGTAGATTTCGTTGAGCAGAGCAGCCATGCGCACGCCCGCCTGTAGCAGGCGAAGTTTGGCTGTTGAAAAATTCCGGTAGGAATACCGATACCCCAGGCTACCGTTACCGATATCGTATACTTGTTTGCGGAAGGTCATCGACTCGTGAGCCCAGTCGCGCACGGAGGCGCGTTGCCAGGTGGCCAGGGTAGCGGCATCCGGTTTCACGAATGACTCCGCTAACTCCGTGTAGCTAAGCCGGGTATCATCGACCATGTCGCTATCCCACACGCGGTGGAGATTCGAATCGCGTCCGGCCCACTTCACCTTCACATCATTACCACCGCGGTCACCGGGTTTGCCCACATGAAGCGGCTGATGGATATCACCCACCAGGTGCACCAGGAATTTTACGTATTCGCGCTCGGTTTTGGCATCCAGCTTACCAGACTTTAACTCCCGGATGATGCGCTCCAGTTGCTGCACGGCCTTGCCGTCCAACGGACCGTTTTCAACATCCTCGTAACGCTTGCCATCCGGTATCGTGGCCCAATGCCAATCTTCCGCGTAGTTGTACAAACTATCCGAGCGGATCTCATCCATCCAGGTGCTCACCATCGCCAACGATTCGCCCTGTAAAATCGCCTTCAGTTTTTTCTTCGCCCGCGGCTTCAAATACTGTTCGGCAATGTAGCCGGACGCGCGGTGGCCCGTAGCTCCCCAGGCCAGCACTTCGTGGCCAAAAAATGCTGAAATCAATACAACAACAACGACTATTTTCATGCTTCAAAAGTACGGCTTTTGGTGGCAAAGGCGTGCCCAAAAGCGTAATTTTGGGATATTCGGTCAATTCCCCGTATGAAACTCACGGCATTTTTGGTGGCTAATCAACTGGATGTAAAAGGCATCAAGTCGTTTCTGGAGATTAAGCCGGCAGCGGACTCGTCATCGGAATTGTTTTACAGTTTTGGCTCCGGTAAACACCAGTATTATTTCAATTATGGTGTCATCGTTTTCTCGGGTCATACGGAGGAAGAAATGCGCTATGCCGTTAAGGCAATATCGGCCTACATCAAAAACCCGGTGACATCATGGTTGCGCGATGAGTACGAGATCAATGTGAATAATGAACCCGAGCCCCGATTTGATTTCGGCAGTTTGTCGGTAGATCGCATTTACGACAGCCTCGTGCGGGTAGCCATGCTCAACCTGGCCCAGTCC
>DAIPHR010000277.1:0-3449 GCA_036771215.1 Cyclobacteriaceae bacterium | reverse complement strand
TTTTCGATCAACTTGCTCACGCTTTTTGCCCTTGTATTGGCCATTGGTATTGTGGTGGACAATGCGATTGTAGTGGTTGAAGCCATTCATGCCAAAATGAATGAGGAACAACTTCCACCTATGGAAGCCACCATCAAGTCCATGCATGAGATTGCCGGGGCTGTTATTGCGATTACATTGGTCATGTCCGCAGTATTTATTCCGGTGGCGTTTTTGTCCGGCCCGGTAGGGGTTTTTTACCGGCAGTTTTCGATCACGCTGGCGATTGCCATTTTTATCTCCGGTATCAACGCCCTTACGCTTACCCCGGCCCTTTGCGCGATCATTCTGAAACCAACGCATGGGAGTTTTCACCCTTTTTTACAGCGATTTTTCAATTCCTTCAACAGAGGTTACGACCGTTTGGAGAGCGCCTACAAAGGCCTGGTGAGACGATACTCGTCCAACAAGCGTTTGACGATTGGCTTCACCCTGGTTTTTGCTGCCGCGGTTTGGGGCATTAGCCAGGTGTTGCCAACAGGTTTTATCCCAACCGAAGATCAGGGTGTCATTTACGTAAACGTAACCACACCACCCGGTTCAACGGTTGAGCGTACCGGAAAGGTGCTGGATCAAATCAACACCATTGCCAGGCAACTGCCGGCAGTGGAAAATATTTCTACGCTTGGCGGCTACAGCCTGATCACCGAGTCGGCCGGGGCATCATTTGGTATGGCTATGATCAACCTCAAGCCGTGGGATGAGCGCGAGGAGTCCGTTAATGAACTGATTGAGGTGCTGGAGAAGCAGACTCGCGTAATTGATGATGCCGTCATCGAATTCTTCCCCCCATCAACCGTGCCCGGGTTCGGTAACACGAGTGGTTTCGAGTTTCGATTAATTGATAAAACCGGTAGTGGAAATCTCAACCAACTGGATGACGTGGCTACTAAGGTTATCGAAGAAATGAAGAAGCGACCTGAGATCGACAATGCATTTACCAGTTTTGACCCCAGCTTTCCACAATACCTGATTCACGTGGATTACCAAATGGCAGCCAAGAAGGATGTGAGTGTGGCCACGGCTATGGATGCCCTGCAAACGCTGGTGGGCAGCTACTATGCCAGCAATTTTGTTCGCTTTGGACAGATGTACAAGGTAATGGTGCAGGCAGGGCCTGAGTATCGGGAAAAACCCGAAGATATTTTGAAGCTCTACGTAAAAAACAACCGGGGTGAAATGGTGCAGTACGGTATGTTCATACGCATGGAGCGCGTGTTTGGTGCGGAGCAGATTACCCGGTACAACATGTTTAATGCGATCATGATTAACGGTTCTGCTGCTGCCGGGTACAGCAGTGGGGAGGCCATTCGCGCAGTAGAGGAGATTGCCAAAAAGCTGCCGCGCGGATTTACGTACGAGTGGTCAGGCATTACCCGCGAAGAAATATTGTCGGGCAACCAGGCGGTTTTCATATTTATAATCTGTCTGGTGTTTGTGTATCTATTGTTGGCAGCGCAATATGAAAGTTTTCTATTGCCCATGCCGGTTATTCTATCGTTGCCCACCGGAATATTCGGGGCGTTTTTCTTCCTCAAGGTCCTCGGTTTGGAGAACAACATCTATGCACAGGTTTCGCTTATCATGCTGGTGGGGCTGTTGGGTAAGAATGCGATCCTGATTGTGGAGTTTGCGATACTCAAGTATAAGCAAGGGGCAAGCATACTGGATGCCACCATCGAGGGCGCAGCCGCGCGCTTTCGCCCGATTATCATGACTTCATTTGCTTTTATCGCAGGGTTGATTCCGCTCGTCATTGCATCGGGCCCTGGTCAGCTTGGCAACCGATCGATTGGGACGTCCGCGGCCGGGGGTATGCTGGTCGGTACTGTTTTTGGAATTATCGTGATACCCGGCCTGTACTTTTTGTTTGCCACCATTAAGGAGAAAATTGCTTCCGGCAATATCATTGAAACGAACCGGGAAGAGAAGCCACTGTCAGAACTGGAGTAATATGAATTCTACGAGTATTTTGTTCCGGCCTGCTTTTGCGTGCATAATCGGGTTAACTCTTTTGTCGTCCTGTCGGTTGCCACAGGATTTGAGCGGTACCGACCAGCTTCGCACCAGCAAGTCGTTCGCCTACATACCTGATTCGGTTCAAACGGATCAGGACCTTCCGGCCTGGCGGGATTTTTTCAAGGATCAATACCTGGTGGCGCTTATTGACACGGCTATCCGTACCAACCTCGACCTCAAGGTTGCGGTGCAGCGGATCTATCAGGCGCAGGCGGGTTTCAGGTATAGCCGCCAGTTGTTTTTCCCGACCGTTAACGCCAGAGCAGGGCTGGGCACCACGCGCTTTGGCGATTATACCGTGGATGGTGTGGGTAACTTTGACACCAATTTATCGAATAACATTACCGAAGAGCAACGGATTCCGGGGCCGGTGCCTGATCTCTTCCTCGGGCTGGAAACGAGCTGGGAGGCCGGCTTTGCCGGGAAGCTGCGCAACCGGAAGCGCGCAGCACAAGCCCGTTATTTGTCCTCGCAGTTTGGCCGCCAGCACGTGCAAACCAATGTGGTGGCGGGTGTGGCCCGGTTGTACTACGAGTTGCTTGCACTTGATAACGAGATCAAGATTGTTCGCCAAAACCAGGAACTTCAACAGCAAGCGCTTGACATCGTAGGCATTCAAAAACAAAGCGGCCAGATAAACGAGTTAGCCGTGAAACAATTTCAAGTTCAACTGCTGCAAACCAAAGCCATTGAAGCGGAGCTGGTGCAAATGGCCACGGCCACCGAAAACCAGTTGAATTTTCTGCTCGGCCGTTTTCCTCAACGCATACCCCGTGCCGATACGTTAGTCATTGCCAGCCAGTTAGAGGTGGTAACCACAAGCCTGCCGGCCCAACTCATTCAAAACCGGCCCGACATACGGCAGGCCGAGCAACAATTGCGTGCGAATGAAGCTCAGCTGAAGGCGGCTCGGGCCTCATTTTATCCCGGATTGAATCTTTCGGGGTTCGTGGCGTTAAATGGATTTAATCCGTCCTTTTTCTTTAATCCGGCATCGTTGGCCTACACGGCAACCGGTTCACTTACCGCACCGTTATTCAACCGGAATGCCATCCGCAATGAATACTGGATGCAAGCGGCAGAAAAGAAGCAGGCATTTTACAATTACCAGCAAACAGTGTTGCAGGGCGCAAGCGAGGTAAGTTCGTACTACAACCGGATGATGGGGTACCAGCGGGTGGGTGACTTCAAGCAGCAGGAAGTGGCGGAATTGAAGACAGCCACGGTTATTGCCAATGACTTGTTTCTCACCGGCTATGCCAATTATCTGGAGGTGTTGATGGTACGCAGAAATGTATTGGAGGCCGAGATCCAGTACGCGGAGGCAAACAAAGAGTTCTTACATGCCTATGTTGATCTTTATAAGGCTCTGGGAGGCGGTTGGCGCTGAT
>DAIPHR010000276.1:0-3504 GCA_036771215.1 Cyclobacteriaceae bacterium | reverse complement strand
GTTTCGCGTGTGATGGCCGCGCTGCCGGCTAACTGACCGTGGGGCATTTCCGGTTTAAACAATTTTCCGTTCACGATGACCATGCGCCCATGAAGGTGGGCACTGATGCTGTTTTGCTCGGTGCATGGACAAACGTGGAAGGCGCCACTCGGATTCTGGATGTGGGCACCGGATGTGGCGTGGTAGCCCTCATGCTGGCCCAGCGCGCGTTGCACGCGCAGGTAGACGCTATTGATAACGATGCCGCCAGTTGTTTCGAGGCGAACTACAATGCCACCCAGTCACCGTGGGCCGCCCGCGTGGTGGTGCATCACAGCACCATACAAGCCTTTTCACCGTCAACGGTCTACGACCTGATTGTGTCTAACCCACCGTACTTTAGTAACAGCCTTAAGCCGCCATCGGCCGGCCGCACCCAGGCCCGCCATGCTATCACGTTAACATTGCCGGAATTGATGACAGCCTGCCACCGGCTGTTGTCCCCGCACGGGCGAGTCAGCCTCATTCTGCCGGAAGATTCTGTTATAGAATTGCTAACAGCAGCCGAAGCAAACCAGTTGTATCTGCAGGCCCAGTGCCGCGTGGTGATGAAGCCGGGCCAACTCCCCAAACGAAGCCTGTTGCAGCTTGGGCGACAAGCCGTGCCGGTGACCACGACCGAACTGGTCGTGCTGAACCCGGACGGCATACGCTCGGAGGCGTACAGCCAACTAACGGCCGCGTACTACCTGGACTGAACCCGCTCCGCTCATCAAAAAAACTTTACCGATGGCCCCCGGTGCCGTAAACTTGCGGGTTCAAATGCGCTTCGTTCGTAACCTCTTCGTGTTGATGGCCCTGCTGGCGACCCACGCAGTCAACGCCCAACTGCCCGGCATACGGATTGCACGGGCTACCGGACCGATTACGCTCGATGCGGTTCTGGACGAGCCCGATTGGCAGACGGCCGAAACTGCTAAAAATTTCAAACAGTATTTTCCGTACGACACCTCCCTGTCCATCGTCAAAACGGAAGTGCGCCTGACCTATGATGATGACAACATTTACGTGGCCGCCATTATCCGCAGCACGGCCGACCGCGATTATGTGACGCCCTCGCTGCGCAGGGATTTCCGGGGCGAGGCCAATGATGGCCTTTCGATTGTCCTCGATACGTTTAAAGATCGTACGAATGCCTTTTTGTTTGGGGTGAATCCGTTTGGTGTGCAACGCGAGGGATTGATTGCAAATGGCGGAGGCGTAGGACAAAATGATTTTTCGCTCAACTGGGACAACAAGTGGTATTCCGCAACCCGAATTGAAGGCGACCACTGGATTGCAGAGATGGCCATTCCGTTTAAGACGATCCGCTTCAAAGACAACCTCGACAGCTGGTTGGTCAACTTTTACACCATCGACAGCCATAACGCGGAGCGCTCGACCTGGTCGCCCATACCGCGGAATTTTGACATCGTGAACATGGCGTTTAACCGGGAGTTGATCTGGGATAAGCCTTTGCGCAATCCGGGCCAAAACGTTTCGCTTATTCCCTATGTGGCAACCGGCTACGACAAGAATTTTGAAAAAGGTACACCGGCCAACACCAACCTGCAGGTAGGTGGCGATGCGAAGGTAGCTATCGGGCCCGCTTTGAATTTAGATCTGACCGTCAACCCGGATTTCTCACAAGTGGAAGTTGACGAGCAGGTGACCAACCTCGACCGCTTTGAAATCTTTTTCCCGGAACGAAGGCAGTTCTTCCTGGAAAATGCGGACCTGTTTGCCGGATTTGGCGTGGATGGAACGCGGCCCTTCTTTTCCCGCAGAATCGGGGTAGTGCGCGATGAGTCCATCGGACAGAATATTCAGAACACAATTTATGGGGGAGCGCGCCTCAGCGGCAAGATCAACAACAACACGCGCATCGGCTTTTTAACGATGCAAGCCGGTGAAGACGCCAGCATCGGGCTGCCCAGCACCAACTACACGGTGGCCACCGTTCAGCAGAAAGTTTTGACGCGCTCCAACGTGGGGTTCATTTTTGTGAACAAGCAGGCATTTCAGGATTCCGTTGGAGGTGATTTTACCATGAGCCCGTTGAAATACAGCCGTGTGGCGGGGGCTGACTTTAACCTGGCTACGGCCGACAACCGGTGGAACGGCAAGGTGTTTTATCATCATAGTTTTGATGAGAACAACCTCGACTCGGCTTTCGCCTTTGGCGGTTTTATCAATTACAGCACGCCTGAGTGGAACGTAGATCTTTTTGCCCGGAACGTGGGGGCGAACTATGATCCGGAAGTTGGGTTCGTGCGTAGGCGTGACATCCGGCAAATCTCCCACACCACATGGCGGAATTTCTATCCGTCATCCGGAAAAGTTCAAAGTCACGGTCCTGGCTTCGACTTTGACCTGATTTTCAACAGTTTGCCAATAGAGGCAACGGATCGGATTGCGCAAGCATTGAACTCAACGTTCGGCATTGGCGTGCTGGACTACGATATCAACCTGATGTATCGGATACGTTGGCGCAGCACCGCAAATTTTAACATCCGCTTTCGAAAAGAGTACACCTATCTGTTCAGTTCGTTTGACCCCAGCGGCACAGGCGGACTAAAACTACCGGCCGGCACGGATTATAATCCAAAGCTGATTGTGGCGAATTACAATAGCGATGCGCGCAAGAAATTCTTTTTCAACCTGAGCACGCGCTCGGGCGAGTATTTCAACGGAACGCGTCTAAATTTGAGCGGCACCCTCACCTACCGGTATCAGCCCAAAGGCTTCGCCTCGCTGGCGTTCACCTATAACCGCATCCGGTTACCTGAGCCGTACAATAGCGCTGATCTCTTCCTCATCGGCCCGCGTATCGATCTTACCTTCAGCAAGAGTGTATTCTGGACCACCTTCGTTCAGTTCAACAGCCAGATCAGCAACCTCAACATCAACTCACGCTTGCAGTGGCGTTTCAAACCCGTTTCCGACTTTTTCCTGGTGTATACCGACAACTACTTTGCCGAATCATTTGAAGAAGGTGCCGTGTTTCGCGTAGGCCAGCCGAGGGCCCGGGCCATTGTGGCTAAACTGACCTACTGGTTAAATCTCTGAAATTTTTATTGCTTGATAATCAGATCATTATGGCAATAAAAATATATGTTTAAACATCTATTTTGAGATTGGTGTTATACTTGCACAACAAAAACGAACAAACCCGTTAACACAATGAAAAAAACAGCAACTCTGTTTATCGCTCTAGTAGCTGCCGTGGCAGCTTATGCGCAAACCACCTGGAATCTGGATCAGTCACACTCAAGCATCGGCTTTAGTGTTTCACACATGGTTGTATCCGAAACAGCCGGTAATTTCAAAGACTTCGCCATCACGGTGGTGAGTAAGAATGCCGACTTCGATGGTGCCGAGGTTCAATTCACCGCCAAGGTAGCTTCAATCAACACAGACAATGAGAAGCGCGATGGTCACTTGCAGTCTGCCGAATTCTTTGATGCCGCAAAATTCCCGGAAATC
>DAIPHR010000275.1:0-3606 GCA_036771215.1 Cyclobacteriaceae bacterium | reverse complement strand
ATCCCGACTTGTCGGGACCGCCACTTAGGCATTTAACCTCTGTGTTTTCAGCGCACGACTTGAATTCGTGCGCGTCTACCATCCCGACTTGTCGGGACCGCCACTTAGGCATTTAACCTCTGTGTTTTCAGCGCACGACTTGAATTCGTGCGCGTCTACCATCCCGACTTGTCGGGACCGCCACTTAGGCATTTAACCTCTGTGTTTTCAGCGCACGACTTGAATTCGTGCGCGTCTACCATCCCGACTTGTCGGGACCGCCACTTAGGCATTTAACCTCTGTGTTTTCAGCGCAAGCGTTTGAGTCTTGCGCCTTCGCCCTCCCCGGGGAGGAGCAACTATCCCGAATTACCGGGCCTGCCACTAAGGTTTGAACAGGTACTTTTGTTCGGTTAACCTATGCCAAGGCTTCGGTTAACAAGGGTGCAAAGATGTTTAAAGTTTGAAACCTCTGCAATTCTACATTTCAATAAATTTCTTCAACGAAAACGCCTGCGTACGCTCCGAAAACAACGTTTTCACCCGCCCCCAAACCTGGCCAAACAACTCTGACTTTCGGTAATTCTCCAGACTTTGCTCATCCTGCCACGTGCTAAGGGTGCAGTAACAGTTCTCATCATCGGCATCGCGCAGCAATTGCAGCGACTGGCAGCCGGGGAAATTCCGGATCGCCTCCTTATGTCGATCAAAAATAGTCAGGAATTCGTCCACACCGGCCTCGGTAAAATGCATGCGCACAATTCGGGTTAGCATTTTCGATTAGATTTGTTCGCAAGATGATCAAATTTTTTCTGCCGCTCGCTGTAGCTCAAGATACGCTGGCCTCCCGCGACACGGCTTATGAGATGGGCTATGTGGTCGGAGCCCTGCTCCCCTTCGTGTTCCTCGTGGCCGTCAGCTATGCGCTTTACTGGTATTTTCGGAAGAGCCGCAAATCGTGACTACTCCTCAAACATGATGTTCACCACGCTGTCATAGCCAAGCCCCAGCAATTCACTGGCATTTCCTTTGTAAATGCCAATCTCCAGAAGGTTCAGGCTATTGAAAAGAACAAAGCAATCGCCCTGGTCCGCCTGGTGATATTGGGTATGCAACTTTCTGAATTTTTCCCCCCCAAACTGAACGGTGTAATTCTTTCCTTTGCTCAACGTTTCGAAAACGTCCCGGGGGATATTGGTTACGAGATTGCCAAAGGCGTCCACGCGGATGACATGACCGGTAATCAAACGCTTATTGGCCTTCACCTGCCGATCCATCATTTTCTTGAAACCCGCCATCGGTTTGCCCAGCGTGGTGATGTTTACGCCACTGGCGAGTTTTGCCGCAGCCGGTGCCAGCACATCGCGTTCCGGAAACGTGGTGAGCACCGGGTTCACGGCATTTAATTCCACCATGCTTTGGTGGTTCTTTTCACTAATGAGCCCCAGAAGGCCATGGTCGGCCGTAACGAAAAAATGATCTTCCAATTGAACGGCTATCAGCGCGTCATCTTTGCCCCCAATCGAGTCGACACCCACCAGGTGAACGGTGTTTCGGGGGAACTCGTGAAACACCGACTTGATCACAAACGCGGCATGGGCAATATCGCAAGGGGCTATACGATGGCTGATATCAACGAGGGTAATGCCGGGATTAATGCTAAGGATTTTTGCCTTGATGGACGCCACGTAGTGGTCGCTGTCTCCGCTATCGGTTAGTAACGTGATGATCGCCATCCGGACGCCCGGTGAGCCATGCACCGGAATTTGATTTAACTTTGATCAAAATTAAGTCATTTAAAGCACTTTACTTCGTTGATCGAAAAAACCGTAACACTGGACGACATTTCCCTCATTGATTTCCTGGGGGTTGAAAATCGAAACATAAACGAACTGGCCCTTGCCTTTCCGAAGAGTAAGATCATTTCCCGCGGCAACGAAATTGTGGTAAAGGGCGACAGTGGCGAAGTGATTCAGATCGCAGATGTGCTCGCGGCTTTGATTGACCACTTTCATCAGTTTGGCCGGGTGACCAGCGAAAATGTCCGCGGCTACATTGCCCAGGAGCGTCAGGAGTTTATCCCCGAAGATGCGCCCGAAGGCCTTTTGCTCTACGGCACGAGGGGTAATCCGATTAAAGCGAAGACCGTTAACCAGCAGAAGCTGGTGCAGGCTGTTAAGGATAACGATTTGGTATTTGCCCTGGGGCCGGCCGGAACAGGAAAAACGTACATCTCGGTGGCTATGGCGGTACGGGCTTTGAAAAACAAGCAGGTAAAGAAGATCATTATCACGCGACCGGCTGTGGAGGCAGGGGAGAACCTCGGTTTCCTTCCGGGAGACCTCAAGGAAAAAATTGACCCGTATCTTCGCCCGATCTACGATGCTTTAGGCGATATGATCGCCCACGAAAAGCTGAAGTATTTCATGGAGCGGGAAATCGTTGAGATCGCCCCGCTGGCGTACATGCGGGGCCGCACGCTCAATAATGCGTTCATCTTGCTGGATGAGGCCCAGAACACCACGCCCATGCAGATGAAAATGTTTCTGACCCGCATGGGGCCGGATAGCAAAATGATTGTAACGGGAGACACCAGTCAGATTGATCTTCCGCCCAACCAGAAGTCGGGCTTAAAAGAGGCCGTGCGGATATTGTATAATACCAAAGACATTGGTTTTGTCGAACTCAATGAGCGGGATGTGGTGCGCCACCGCCTGGTGCGTGACATCATTGACGCGTATAGCAGAGCCTATACGAACGAGCGAAAAGAAAACTGAGGGCGCATTTCTGCGCCCTTGCTACTACTTTAACTCTGAGAAGTCAAACGAAGTCTCGAGGAACTTCGTGGTGAATTTACCCGAACGGAAGGTGGCATTGTCCATCAACTTGAGGTGGAACGGTATTGTAGTCTTAATCCCTTCTATCACAAACTCACTCAAAGCACGCTTCATACGGGTAATCACTTCCTCGCGCGACTGGCCGCTCACAATCAGCTTGGCAATCATGGAGTCGTAGTTGGGCGGAATGGTGTAGCCGGCATATACGTGACTGTCTACGCGCACACCGTGCCCACCGGGCAAATGTAAATTCAGAATCTTTCCGGGTGAGGGGCGGAAACCGTTCGCTGGATCTTCCGCATTGATGCGGCACTCCATAGCAAACAAATTCGGGAAGTAATTGCGTCCCGAAATAGGTACTCCGGCTGCCACCTTGATTTGTTCTTTGATCAGATCATAGTCGGTCACCTCCTCCGTAATCGGGTGCTCCACCTGAATACGGGTATTCATCTCCATGAAGTAGAAATCTCCATGTTTATCCACGAGGAACTCGATTGTGCCGGCACCCTCGTAGTTGATGGCTTTGGCACCCTTGATAGCCGCTTCGCCCATGCGCTCGCGCAATTCCTGGCTTACAATGGGTGATGGCGTCTCTTCCAATAGTTTTTGATGTCTGCGCTGAATCGAGCAGTCACGCTCGCTAAGGTGGCATACCTTGCCGTATTGGTCGCCCACCACTTGAATTTCAATGTGGCGGGGTTCTTCCACAAATTTTTCCAGGTACAAACCATCATTGCCAAACGCAGCTCCGGCTTCTCTGCGGGCATCGTCCCACGCCTTCTTGAATTCG
>DAIPHR010000274.1:0-3684 GCA_036771215.1 Cyclobacteriaceae bacterium | reverse complement strand
GCCAAACGCAGCTCCGGCTTCTCTGCGGGCATCGTCCCACGCCTTCTTGAATTCGTTTTCATCGTTGATGATGCGCATCCCCTTGCCACCGCCTCCGGCTGTTGCTTTTACGATTACCGGGTACTTAATCTCTTTCGCGATCTTAATACCTTCTTCCATCGAGCTGAGCAAGCCATCGGAACCCGGTATGGTGGGCACGCCTGCCTTCTTCATCGTATCCTTCGCGGTCGACTTATCGCCCATGGCGTTGATCATTTCGGGCGAGGGCCCGATAAACTTGATACCGTACTCATGGCAGATGGCAGAGAACTCAGCGCGCTCTGAAAGAAAACCATAACCCGGGTGAATAGCATCGGCATTCGTGATTTCGGCAGCCGAAATTAATCGCGGGATGTTAAGATAGGATTCCTTACTGGGAGCGTCACCAATACACACGGCTTCGTCAGCGAAGCGAACGTGAAGACTCTCGCGGTCGGCCGTAGAGTATACGGCTACCGTGCGGATGTCCATTTCCTTGCACGTACGAATCACGCGCAAAGCAATCTCACCCCGGTTGGCAATCAATATCTTTTTGAACATGAGCGCTAATTTGGATTTTTTGACTTGAGAATTAAGATTTTATGCGTTCCGATTGCAAACCGGTTCAATCGAAAATCGGAATCCCCAAATCTTTACTTGTTAGTCCGGTTCAACAACGAACAGTACCTGATCGTATTCTACCGGTGATGAGTTTTCGACCATCACCTTAACGACAGTACCCGAAACTTCAGATTCAATTTCATTGAACAGTTTCATGGCTTCAATGATGCACACCGTTTGGCCTTTCGAAACCTTGTCGCCCACGGAGACAAAAGGAGGCGAGTCGGGATTGGCGGAACGGTAGAACGTACCAATCATCGGGGATTTGATCTCAAGCGTGTTCTTGCTGACGGCTGCAGGCTTTTCAGCCTTTGGGGCAGGCGGAGCTGCTGCCGGAGCGGGCGCAGCCACGGGAGGTGCCATGGCCATCGGGGCGGCCATTACCGGAGCCGCTGACTTCAGCACTTTTTGATCTGGCTCGCGCTTCACATGAAGTTTGAGCTCGCGGGTTTCAATGTTCACTTCATTGAGCCCGGTTTGGGAGATGAAATCAATCAGGTCCCGGATCTCGGAAGTTTTCATATCCGTAGAGGTTAGTTTTACTTTTTCGGCCGGAGCAGTGTCCTTACCGTTTTTTGATTTCTTGGCTGCCATATTATTTTACCCGTTCAACGTATTCACCGGTAGCGGTCTTGATCTTGATGTTATCACCGGTATTAATGAATAAAGGTACACGAATTTCGGCACCGGTTTCGATGGTGGCCGGTTTCAGGGTGCGCGTGGCGGTGTCGCCCTGGATGCCCGGCTCGGTATAGGTCACATTCACCACTACGTGTTGAGGGGCCTCAGCCGTTATGGGGTTGGTGCCATTTTCAAAGGCAATGATGAGCGTTACCCCCTCCTTGATATAATTCACCGCGTCACCCAGCAAAGCCTTGTCCAGGTAGATTTGGTCATAGGTGTTGTTGTCCATGCACACCAGACTTTCGCCATCGGCATAGAGGTATTGGTATTCTTTTGTTTCTACCCGTAGCATCTGAATTTCATCGCCCGGGCGAAACCGGTTTTCGGCCAGTTTGCCGTTTCGCACATTGCGCAGCTTCACCTGATAGAATGCGCGCAAGTTGCCCGGGGTGCGGTGAAGCAATTCCTCCACCTGCATCACTTCGCCATTGTACCGAACAAAATTGCCTTTACTTAAATCTGAAACAGTCGCCATAGCACTCGTAAAAAATAATTCGATCTTAAAAATTTAATTGCTGTTGTAAGCCCAGCGCACCAACATGGCGCCCCAGGTAAAGCCACCACCAAAGGCGGCCAATACTAAGTTGTCACCTTTCTTCAATTTCTTCTCGTAATCCCACAACAAGAGGGGTAGGGTGCCAGCGGTGGTGTTGCCGTACCGGGCAATGTTCATCATCACCTTGTCTTCGGTAATGCCGGCCCGTTGCGCAGTGGCATCAATAATTCTCTTGTTGGCCTGATGGGGAACCAGCCAGGCAATATCTCCCGGGTTTAGGTGATTGCGTTCCACAATTTCGCCTGCTACTTCGGCCATGTTGGTGACCGCAAACTTAAACACCGTGGACCCCTCCTGGTACACGTAGTGAAGCCGCTTATCCACCGTTTCGTGCGAGGCCGGCATTCGGCTGCCGCCCGCTTTCATATGCAGGTAAGGCGCACCCGAACCGTCACTCTTGAGTTCTGCATCCAGAATGCCAACCTCCTCGGTGGTGGGTTCCAGCAACACGCAGCCAGCCCCATCGCCAAAGATGATACACGTAGTGCGGTCAGTGTAATCAAGGATGGACGACATTTTGTCGCCACCGATCACAATTACCTTTTTGTACATGCCACTGGAGATAAATCCCGCCCCAGCGCTCAATGCGTAAAGAAAACCCGAACAAGCTGCGCTCACATCAAAGCTGAAGGCGTTTGTGGCACCCACTTCGGCTGCTACCAGATTGGCCGAAGCCGGGAACACCATGTCGGGCGTTACCGTGGCGAAGATGATGCAGTCAATTTCTTTAGGATCAACTTTCGTTTTTGCCAACAAGTCGCGCACGGCAGCTGCACCCATAACGGACACACCCTGATTCTCACCCTTCAAGATTCTGCGCTCCTTGATGCCGGTGCGCGAGGTGATCCACTCATCGGTGGTGTCTACCATGGTTTCAAGCTCCTTGTTGGAGAGCACGTAATCCGGTACAAAGCCGCCCACACCGGTTATGGCTGCCCTGGTCTTACTCATGCGGGGTAAAGGTTAGGAAAGCAAAATGCCCGGTTGCGTACCGAGCATTGAAATGAGTTGAAAAAAAACCTCGTTCACCACGGGGTGATCCAGGTTTTTTTCCGGCTGCGAGGCATGTCGACAGAAGACCGGCCATGAAGGATCAGGCGAGTACTTCTTTCTCCATTACCACGTTGCCCTTGAAGTAGAGCTTGCCCTCGTGCCAGTAGGCGCGGTGGGGCAGGTGCGTTTCGCCTGTTACGGGGTCAGTAGCAAATTGCTTGGCTACCGCCTTGTAGTGCGTTCTGCGTTTATCTCTGCGGGTCTTGCTGGTTTTTCGTTTCGGATTTGGCATGACGTAAAATATTTAATTCTCGTTCTTTTTTAACTTCAACAACTGGCTCCATCGCGGATCTATGGACTCACTTTCGCTTTCGTCCTCCGCATCGGAGCGGTAAACAACGCTACCCTCTGTCTCATCATCATCGGCCTCTTCGGCATACCTCGGGTGAAGTCGTTTGATCGGAATCTCCAGGCAAATGAACTCATACATCAATTGCCCTAATTCCAGGCTGGTTTGGTCTCGGGGTATGATGATGATCTCATCGCTTTCCTCGCTGGCCGTTTCCCCATATTTGAAAACGACTTTTTTCACCAAACTCACCGGCTGGTCAAACGGCTCCAGCGACCGGTCGCACAGCAACCGCGCGGTACCCTTGATCTCGAACGAAGCCTCGATGAACGTTTCGTGCTTGTTTAATAGCACTCTCGCCTGAAAAAGCCCACCCTCCAGTATTTCCTTCCCATACTGCTCAAAAAAACCTGCATCCGGCTCAAAATCGAAGGTATGAACCTTGTTACTGAGACCTATGATG
>DAIPHR010000273.1:0-3755 GCA_036771215.1 Cyclobacteriaceae bacterium | reverse complement strand
GAGCTGGGGTTATGCCGGGTTTCCCAGTATTGCTTCATACCCCGCGCATACGCACTGGCGTTAATGGAAGACTTCGATGGGGCTGTGCCATACAGCGCTTCCCGGGCGCTTCGCTTGTTATGGTCATACGATTTCCGGAAACGGGTGCTGGCGGGTATGCCGCCCACCTTCCCGTATCCAGCCGTTGGCTTGATGTTCAACAGTGCCTCTTTCGCTGACCGATCGTTTCGGACATATTCTTTCGGCCTAACCTCAACCTGAAGGCCGTCAACTTTGTAATCTTGCTCGCTTGGCTTTTTCTTCTTCAACGACTCGCGTGCTGCATTG
The DNA here is from genome assembly GCA_036771215.1 of Cyclobacteriaceae bacterium. GTDB lineage: Bacteria > Bacteroidota > Bacteroidia > Cytophagales > Cyclobacteriaceae > ELB16-189. The sequence continues at coordinate 3,428 of DAIPHR010000273.1, read as the reverse complement.
GGGTTTTGAATGTATGACTTACGCATGCGCGACTGCCGGATGTTACCCGAATAAGACAAAGCGCGTACTTCTTCCGGAGTTGGTAGATTGCCGGCAATGGCCGTTTCATTGTTGTTCCACAAACGACCGCTCACGCTGCCACCGCCTTTTTCAGGCCGCTTGGTTTTCAGGTTTCCTGCAAAGTTGAACCCTTCACGACTGAGTGATTTTTTGCCACGCTGCCGGATATCACCGCGAAATCCTGCCCACTCGGCCGAGAAGGTTTTTTTTCCTCCGCGGATGTTGCCCTGATAACCAGCCCACTCTGCGGAAAATGTTTTCTTCCCTCTTCGAATGTCACCCTGGTATCCGGCCCATTCGGCAGAGAACGTTTTTTTTCCTCTTCGAATGTCGCCTTGGTAACCAGCCCATTCAGCACCGAAGGTTTTGCGGCCGCGCCTGATATTACCGGCATAGTCGTAACCCTGATTGCTAAACTCACGGACTTTGCCCGTGCTCCGAATGGTACCGGAATAACGCCCCATGCGAAGTGTTGTTGCCGAAGGCAACCGGCCCACCACTGGCTGGCCTTGGTTGTTCCAAGCGTTGCGGGCTATACTTCCACCACCTTTTGGCTGACGGCTGGCCTTTACAGATCCGGAATAACTCAGGCCTTGATCGCCAAACACTTTAACCTTGGTTCCACGGGGCACGCGTATGTTGCCGCTGTAGCTCGACCCTTGGTCCGCAAAAAGCTTACCTTTTGTGCCGCGCGGCACGCGCATATTGCCCGAGTAACTCAATCCCTGGTCGCCAAAGACACGGGCTTTACCCGAGCTGCGAATCGCCCCTGAGTAACCGCCCATGCGAAGCGTATTTCCGGAGGGAACCTTTCCGAGGACAGGCTGCCCCTGATTGTTCCAATTATTCCGCGCCAGCGAACCACCACCTTTTGGCGATCGTCTGGCTTTCAGGTTACCTGAGTAATTGAGACCCTGACGTCCATACTCTTTCGCCTTTCCCCCGCGGGGAACGCGAATATTGCCAGAGTAGGAGAGGCCAGCGTAGTTGAAGTTTCGGGCTTGATCCGGGCTTACTCCCTTAAACGGTTTACCAAAAAAGCGTCCGATTTCCTGCGTTTGCTTGCCGGGCGGCTTGACGGGCACCGGCCCACTGATTTTGCCTGACAGGCGCTTGCCATGCTTGCGCGAAGCCTGGGCAGCCCGGCCACCACTTTTCGTTTTGGGTTTCACGCCTTTAAACGGGCCGCTAAAGAAACGTTGAATTTCTTGTGTTTGTGGCCCGGGTGTTTTTACCGGCACAGGAGTCGTGCTCACTTTCGCATCTTTTTTCAGTCGAAGGCGGGCAGATTGCTGTGTGGCAGCTGGCCCGCTCTTCTTTTTTGGCTTCACACCCTTGAACACCCCTGAAAAAAATCGGCCAATTTCCTGGGTTTCCCGGCCAGGTGCTTTTACGGGCACCGGCTCTTGGCTTGCCCGCGCTTCGGACCGAATGCGCTTGCGCAACGGACGCTCGCCCGCCAATTCAACGCTTTTGCCAGAGCCGGGTTTGCGAATGGAAAGCCCCGCAACATCGCCCTTCCACGCACGCCCGGTTCGCGTGCGGCTGGCATAACCGGATGGGAAAGATCCACGGTAAGCTCGGTCTCCGGTTCGCTGGCGGCCCCGGTAGGTATCCGGTTGTGCAATTAACCCCTTGTCGGGCGAACGGAAGTTACGTCTGCGAAGCGGGGCACCCGCCAGGTCGGTGGTAATGGCCCGCTCGCCTTTTGAATATTTACCCCAATACACATTCTTTCGGCCCCGCACAACATAGGCGCGTGAAGCGGATTGATTGTTAATGCGCTGGCGGCCGGGTGGGTAGGAGATGGGGCCGCGTTGCATCCGTGAAGACCGCGCTACCTGACTGCGGTTGTTGTAAGGTCGGGGTGGAGCTTTCGTTGATGCATTGACGAAACGACCCTTTTGAGGAAAAATGTTGTTGCGGGCTCGTTGGGAAGTGGCTGACCGAATACGCTGCGGCTGTCCGTCACGTCCACCGCGCCAGGCCCGTTCCCTGCCTCGGGGTGTTTTTGCTCGGTATGTGTTTGAACTGGAAATTGAGAAGACGGCCCGACCGGCCGAAGAGGAGTTGCGTGTCCGCAGCCGCTTGCCGGCAATGTCTTTCGTGCTGGCTTTACCCGATTTTTTCACCGACTTGGCTCGTGTCGTCCGTATCTGCTGGCGGTTGTTTTGGGCCCGATCTTGCGAAAGCCCTTTTGTGAAAGCCAACGCCAAGATAACCGTCAGCAACAGAGACGGCATCAGTCGGATTCGGTATAGCTTGGATCGCTGCACTTGAACCCACCAAGGTACGAAAAATTAGACGATGGTTTAAAGATGACGGCTGTCCCTATCTACGGCTCGAAAATGATCAGTTTCTCTTGGTTTTTATCATACAAAGCTTCGTAGAATTTCCCGTTGCTTTTGAAAGATGAACGAAAGAGGATGTCCTTAGTCAATATGCGAGTGTTAGAAACCACCAAGATGTCATCAGCGAGGTAACTTTTTAACTTATCAAATGGGTTAGCTGATATTGTTCCGGACAGATATTCAAAGTTGGTCGAAATCTTACTTTGAAAAAATGTGTATCTTGACCAGTCGTAGTTCTTGAATCCGAACTCAATCGGATTGGATGTTTGCGACCTATCTGTGATGCTCCCGGTAACAACCGTCATGGTGCCGTTTGGGGTCCACACTTGCCGAGTTGCATCAACATGCCTGTATGATCCGATTGTCAGAACGAGAGTTGTATCTTTATTAATGAATTTGTTTACTGCGATGCTGATTTGAGATGATGCAATTTTTTGAAAAAATTCCGTTGTGCTCTCAATAACCTCTGGTTTCGATTTAGGATTTGCTGCGGATGCTGCTTGCGCAACAGGTCCATTCTTAAATTTAATGTCATCCGATTCGCCAACGCTAAACTTCCTTTTCTAGATTATCGTGTCAAGGTCGAAGATCGAGCCAATAAGGGAGTCTTTTGTTAAAACGGAACGATATAATTCCTGCTCACAAATGAACGAGTTTGATCTAACGGTATTTTTTGAGTCCAGCAAACCAAATCGATCGACAGCCAATTGCCAAGTCTGGAGGTTCACACTAAGCATAGTCGTTCGCCAACCGTCATAGTCGAGTGTAACTTTGCAATCGCTGTCGAAACAGTAAATCTTGTTTCTGTGAGACGCAGTGGCTAAGCTATTGATCGTTTGGCGCGAAACTTTTAGAAAATCCGGGTCTTTTTTGTTATCGCTGCGTTCGAACAGGATTTCAAAAAGGCTTGGTTTCCGAAGTGTTACAGCGGCAAGGGCAATTTGGTGATAGTCGAAATTCTTTCCGGCTGAGACTTCGTAAATGTTGTGTGTTGACTTATTCCAATTTGTGGTGATG
>DAIPHR010000272.1:0-3785 GCA_036771215.1 Cyclobacteriaceae bacterium | reverse complement strand
GAGCACCAGCCCACTTTGTTTCACTGTTTGTTCTGTTCGAGGATATACAAATTGGAAATAAATTACGTTAATTCCCTTATGAAACACGTGCGGTTCATTCTTTCAGGTATCCGGATGTTTCTGGCCTGCCTGCCCCTCACCCTGCTCGCCCAGCAATCCCTCACCCTTTCGGGTACGGTGGGCAGTGCTGAAGATAAAAAACCACTGCCCTTTGCCTATGTCATCATCAAAAATCTAAAACTCGGAACGGTAACCGACCCGGACGGCCGGTTTCACATTACCATTCCCCCCGGACACCAAAACGGCAAAATTCAATTTTCCTATACCGGGTTCAAAACCGCGGAAGTGACCATCGCCTCGATTCCTAATAAACAAAACGTAGTCGTGTGGTTAACTCCTGAGGTAAAATTGCTCGGTGAGGTGGTGGTGAAGGCCCAGCGGGAATACACACCGAAAGAATTGTTGAAGAAGGTGCTGGACCGAATTCCCGAAAACTATGGTAACGCAGACGTAAACATGGAGGGCTACTACCGCGAAACACTGCGCGAAAACAACGGCTACATCAAGTACGCAGACGCGGCCTGCCGGTTTCACTATTCCGCCTACCGTGACGAAAAATTCAAATGGAAGGATTTCAGCAATACCTACGTGGTTCCGGGTTCACTCAGCCGGCTTTCCCCCAACTGGGGCGAGCGGCTGCACCGCGGCCACTTTCGGCACCGCACTCTTAAGGAAGATGCCGTGCAGATCATCGACTCCCGCGCCAGCGCCAACCTGACCCGCAAAAAAATGGTGGCCAACATTGAGGGCGGCCCTATGAGCGTACTCGGTAACGACCTGGTAAAACTGAGAGACTATTTTCTCGACAAAGGAAACTTTTCGAAATACGAGTACACACTGGCAGAAGAGCTCGACAGCGCCTCAAATGAATGGCGTTATGTTCTCAGCTTTGAGCGAAAAGTTGATCTTGAGAAACTGAATTCGGATTTTAAAAAAAAATGGAGGTATCGTGACAATCTTCAAAACAATATGTTCAGCGGCCGCCTGTACATTCACCGGCAATCGCTGGCGGTGGTCAACATGCAATATTTTGTGCCGCCCAGCCTGAAAGAGTACATCTGCAGCTATGAAAAGATGGCCATCAAACACTTTGACTACCATGTAACATTCGAATACCGCGAGCACAACGGCCGGTGGTATCCCTTTTATGTTCTACAGGACGATGAATTTATCATAGACGACACCGTGGCCCGAACCATCACCCCGTTCAGGGCCCGCTCCGAGTTGTTTATTCATCGGATACAGACCGACTCGGTGAAAAAAATTGCGCCCGAGGACGCTTTTGCCAACGTGGATTACAACCAGTTGTACGACTACCCGGTCGAATATGATTACGCCTTTTGGGCAACCTCACTAAGCGCGTTCCCCCAAAACGCGCTAGCCGCTGAGGTGCGGCTCGACATGGAAGCTGATAAAAAGCTGGAAACCCAGTTTGCCGATAAACAAAAGAAAGACGAATCGCTGCTGCCCCCCGTGGCAAAAAAAGAGCCGTACCAGTACCGGCTGCACGGGGAGACCGTTACGGATGAATATGCCTGGCTCAAAGATACGCGTGCGCCTCGAAACAATGAGGCCGTGATGGACTATCTGACGGCTGAGAACAACTATTCGGACAACTATTTTATTCCCTTGCGAAAAAATCAACGTAACATTTTCAGTGAATTAGTAAGCCGCGTGGAAAAAAATTTTGAATCCCTGCCAATGGAAGACAACGGCTACCTGTACTACCTCCGATACCAGGACGATGACGAATACCCCCGGTATTTCCGGAAGGCGAAAGAAAATGGCACCGAGCAATTGATTCTTGATGTAAACGTACTCGCATCCGGCAAGGAATATTACTCAGCGGGCGGCATCACCGTGAGCCCCGATACACGTATAGCCGCCTTTTACGAAAACACGGATGGCTCCAACCGGTACACCATCAAGTTTAAGGACCTCACCACCGGCCTGCTGCTGCCCGACAGTCTGCAACAAGCCGCGGATCTTGTCTGGGCCGGCAATGATCTGGTGTTCTATACCGCGCAACAACCCAAAACCGACCGATCCTATCGCCTGATGAAACACCGGCTGGGGCAGCCGCAGACGCAAGATGCGTTGCTAGCCGAAGAAAGCGATGAGCGATTCTCGCTCGCCATCAGCCGGTCGCGTTCCAGGGAATTTGTTTTTCTCACAGCTTTCAGCAAAACCACCACCGAAGTGCGGTTTGTTCCGCTTAAAAATCCGGATAGCAAATGGCGCGTAATTCACCCGCGCGAAGAAAACCACCGGTATGAGGTGGATCACGCGGGGGCGCACTTTTACATCGCTACCGATAAGGGCGCGCCCAATTTCAAAGTGATGATTACCGACACGGCAACGTTCACCAGCCGCCATTGGCGCAATTTCATCGAACACCGCAAAGACGTTCTGGTAGAAAGCATGGTCATCTTCAGCAACCACTACGTAATCGGGGAACGGGCTAATGCACAAACCCGCATCCGCGTAGGCAACTTTGCCACCCGCGAAGAAAAAATCATCAAAACAAAAGAAGACATTTGCGAGGTTAGTATCGGCTACAATCCGAACACGGCCACTGACACCTTGCAGTACACCTACTCTTCGTTTACCGAGCCGGCCATCACGTATCGCTACAATCTCAAAACAGGCGAACAACGGGTGGTAAAAAAGCAAGAGGTGCCCTTCAAGCCCTGGATGCGACCAATCAAAGTGGAGCGCGTGTGGGTAACCGCCAAAGACGGAGCCAAAATACCGCTCACGCTGGTGTACAACAAGTACATGCAAAATGTGCGCACCACAACCAACAAGCGCGTATTCCTCACCGCCTATGGCGCCTACGGAGCCTCCGCCAGCACAGGCTTCAACTCGTCAATTTTTTCATGGATAGACCGCAACTTTGTATACGCCATTGCCCACGTGCGGGGCGGCAGCGACATGGGCATGCCGTGGTACGAAAACGGCAAACTCTTGAACAAACGAAATACCTTCGATGACTTCATTGCCTGTGCCGACTACCTCGTAGCTGAAAAGTATGTGGAAAGCGGCAATATTGTGGCGCAGGGCGGCAGCGCAGGCGGCCTGCTGATGGGCGCAGTTGCCAACATGCGCCCCGAACTCTTCAAAGCTGTTATTCTCGATGTACCGTTTGTGGATATCGTCAACACCATGTTAGACGAGTCGCTGCCCCTCACCACCCTCGAGTATGATGAATGGGGCAATCCCAACCAGAAAAAAGCCTACGACTATCTCAAATCGTATTCCCCGTACGACAACGTGCAGCCACAGGCGTATCCCAACCTGTTCTTCTTCACCGGCCTCAACGACCGCAACGTGCCCTACTGGGAAGCCGCAAAAATGGTGGCTCGTCTTCGGGCCGCCAATACCGGGCCCAACACCATCCTGCTACGCACCGACTTCAACTCCGGCCATGGCGGTGGCTCCGGCCGGTATGACGGCCTGCGCGAACTCGCCTATAAAATGGCGTTGGTCTTCGACTTATTTGAAAAAAGTAAAACCGCGGTGAAGCCCCCGGCCCCGTAGCCAATCCGTTCACGTTGGTTGCTGGCCCACGTGCGTGATAAAAACAGCAAATGGAAGAGGCGCGCTGTTTACCTGTGATCCTCGTTTTCACCCATTTCTTTTCCCTTGCCTTCATTGTTGCTGGCGTTTGGCGGTAACGTTATCAACCTCAGCAACCGCCAGCGCGATGCCCTTGGCTTCTTCGG
>DAIPHR010000271.1:1263-3786 GCA_036771215.1 Cyclobacteriaceae bacterium | reverse complement strand
GGCTGTAAGTGTACCCACGGTGAATCCGGACAATAATCACCATGCTTAAGATGAAAACATTCGCGTGGTCAAGTATCTGGACTCTGTAATAACATTCCTGGCCATTCTGATGGAGAAACTGTAACACCAAGTTTGAGTAACATGGACAAACGCACCTTCCTCAAAAGTTCGGCTGCTCTCGGGCTCAGCAGCTTCGTTTCATTCGACTCGCTGGGCAACTGGTTGACAAAGTACGAACATCACTCGGCTGAGAGTCTCGCCCGCGAGGATGACTTCTGGCTGGGCTTGCGCAGCGGCTATCGGCTCAAACCGGATTACATCAACCTGGAAAACGGGTACTATTGTTTTGTGCCTACCGAGACGCTGGAGAAATACATCGAACACATCCGCGAGGTGAATTACCAGGGTTCCTACTATATGCGAACCGTGCAGACGGAAAACAAGAAAAAGGTAATTTCTCGGCTGGCAGAAGTAGCCGGCTGTCTTCCGGAAGAAATGGCGCTGACGCGCAACACCACGGAATCGTTGGATACCGTTATCAATGGAATTACCTGGCGACCGGGTGATGAAGCGGTAATGGCCGAACAAGATTACGGCTCCATCGTGAACATGTTTAAGCTGATGGAAAAGCGGTATGGCATTGTAACCCGAATTCTTTCGGTTCCCAACCACCCCGCTTCAGACGATGAGATCGTGAGCCTGTATCGCGATGCCATAACGCCCAAGACGCGCCTGCTGCTCGTCAGTCACATGGTGAACATCACAGGGCAAATTCTACCCATCAAGAAGATCTGCGATATGGCGCATGCGCGCCAGGTTGAGGTGCTGGTAGATGGTGCGCACACGTTTGGTCACCTCCAGTTTAAGATTCCGGATCTGGGGTGTGATTACTACGGAGCAAGCCTGCACAAATGGCTCAGTGTTCCACTCGGCTCCGGCATTTTATATGTGCGGCAGGGAAAGGCTCCGGGTCTTTGGTCGCTGATGGCGGATTGGCAAATGAAGGATGATATCACCCATCTGGCCCACACCGGAACTCACCCGGTGGCTACGGATCTTACGGTGCTGGATGCTATTGAATTCTATCAAAAAATAGGCCCCGAACGGAAAGAAGCGCGGCTCCGGTATCTTCAGAACTATTGGACATCCCGGGTTCAAAAGATAAAAGGTGTCGTTTTGAACACGCCCACGGACCCGGCACGAGTTTGCGGAATCGCCAATGTAGGCATTGCCGGCATGAAACCCGGTGACATGGCCAAGACGCTGCTGGAGAAGTACAAAATCTGGACCGTAGCCATCGATGGCCAGGGTGTGCACGGTTGCCGGATTACTCCCAATGTGTACACGACCACACAAGAGCTTGATACCTTTGTTCGGGCTCTTACGGAAATGGCGGGCTAAACGGGACGAAAAAGTCAGAGACAAACTTTAGGGATTACGCCAGTCGTTCTATCTTGCCGGCCTGATGGAGAGTTACGTTGTTTCGGCCCGCAAGTACCGCCCGCTCGGTTTTGACGAAGTGGTGGGTCAGGAACACATCACCACCACGCTCAAAAATGCCATTGACAATCAGAAGCTTGCGCAGGCCCTGCTGTTTTGCGGGCCGCGGGGTGTGGGTAAAACCACCTGCGCACGCATCGTAGCGCGGCTTATCAACGGCTTTGAAGAGAAAGCGGAAGTCAACTCGCTTAACATTTTCGAACTGGATGCGGCCAGCAACAACTCGGTAGATGACATCCGCAACCTGATTGACCAGGTGCGCTACCCACCGCAGTTCGGCAAGTACAAAGTGTACATCATCGATGAGGTGCACATGCTGAGCAACGCAGCCTTTAATGCGTTCTTGAAAACACTGGAGGAGCCACCTCCGTATGCCATTTTCATCCTTGCCACCACGGAGAAACACAAGGTAATCCCCACCATTCTCTCCCGCTGCCAGATTTTCGATTTCAACCGGATTCAGATTCAGGATATCAGCCGGCAACTGAAGAAAATTGCCGACCGCGAGAATGTAAAGACGGAAGACGAAGCGCTGCACCTGATTGCGCAAAAAGCAGATGGAGCGCTGCGCGATGCGTTATCGATCTTCGACTTGATGGTCACGTTCAGTTCCGGCAAAGGCGTAACGTTTCAGCAGGTGCTGGCTAACCTCCACATACTCGACTATGATTATTATTTCAAGGTGGTGGACAGTTTGCTGACTCAACAGCACGCGGGCGCCCTCTTGCTGCTGGATGAAATTCTGCGCAAAGGTTTTGATGGACATCATTTTATTGTCGGGCTGGGAGCCCACCTGCGCGATTTGCTTGTGGCAAAAGACGAGCGCACCGTCTATCTGCTCGAAGTGCCCGACACCATCAAGAAAAAGTATGCCGAACAGGCCCGTCAGGTGAGCGACTCCTTGCTGCTCTCCTGGCTCAATATCAGCAGCCAGTGCGACATCAACTACAAGGCCAGCAAGAACCAGCGGCTGACCGTGGAACTGGCACTTATGAAAATGGCCCATGTGCAACATCTTTTCCA
>DAIPHR010000271.1:0-1163 GCA_036771215.1 Cyclobacteriaceae bacterium | reverse complement strand
AAAACCACGCTTAACCTCAAAGCACTTGGCAAGGCGAATGAAAAAAACCAAACGGAGGCATCGGTGGCCCTTGCTACTCCGCTGCTGAATGAGCCCGTTACGGCTGCGGAACTTGAGCGTGTTTGGCAGGAGTTTACTACGCAGCGTAAATCACAACCGGCCGAATTTCAATTGTTGAGTCGCGGCTACCGGTGGGACGGCCAAAACCTGCACTTGGAGTTAACCAACCCGGTGGAGGAAATGCTGCTGGAGACCCTGAGAACGGACCTGCTGGGTTGGCTGCGCGAGCAATTGCGAAATCAGTCTTTGAATTTGCAGGTAACCCTCAAGGCCAACGAGGACAAGAGAGTAGTGTATACCAACCGTGAAAAGTTCGATTACCTCTTGCAGCAATATCCACACCTGCAGGAATTGAAAGAGCGATTGGGCCTTGATCCGGACTTTTAGCGATCAAAAAATCTTTTTTTCTAGCCCAACATTCCTCCCCGCTCTTCCGTTTTAGCAGTAATACTCTCGAATATTGTGCGCAGGCTTGTCTTCATTTTATTGATATTCAGCTGGTTGGGTGTGGACCTGGCCAGTTCGATTACTTCCGACCGCTTGTGCATTGAATCGCACGCAACCGAAAAGGTAGAGGAAGTCTATTCCCGGACAGAAGAAGTGCAATGGATGGACAGCCGAAAACAAGCTGCCCGTGGCTCTCGCGCGAAAACAAAACCCTGGCTCGGGTTGCCCGTCTTTTACCTTCCATCGAAAAAAGAAAATTTTGCTGTTAATCAAACGCGGACAATTCTGTACCGCAATTTGCTGATTTAGGCTTTCTGCATCACCCCTGTTTCACGGCTCTGCCCTTCGTCAGGACGCTGTAATCGTGTTGATCTATTCCTTTTCAAACCATTTATCTATTTCGCTATGGAACATTACTGTCATCGGTTTGACCGCACCGACTATGTTGTAAGGCCACGGATCGCGCTCTTTTTGCTGGTACAATCATCAGTATCGGGTGCGTTGAGCACTGCTTCGGTGGCGAAAAAACTACAACCAACATACGTGACTTATGGCTGGTAAACCTCGTATTTCCATGCTGGAGTACTGCAAACTGGTGCTGCAGCGCGTTAGCTTCGAAGCCCGACTGTTTCGGAAAGAATACCGCAAGTCACTGC
>DAIPHR010000270.1:0-3824 GCA_036771215.1 Cyclobacteriaceae bacterium | reverse complement strand
GAGTGAATCGAGAAAGGGCGTGTAGCCCTGGTAGTTGGGTATGGAGCCATCGCGGTTGAAGGCCCCCACAAACTCTTTGGAGAAGCTCTCGAGGATAATCACCACTACATTCATCGGGCGGAATTCGGCCGAGTCGCTCGGCACAACCACCGGATTAAACACGCTGTTCAGTTCCTCTTCGGTAGCAAAATACTCAACCTTGCGAATGACGTTGGCGCGGGCCGTGCGCATAAGGGCAAATGGAGTATTGAGCACCAAATGCACATCCTGCGGCTGGGTGGCATAGGCAGCCGCATTGCTGATGGTGATCGGCCGGGTGCTATTGGCGAAACCACCCCGCACACCGCCCACAAAAAGACCAATGCTCAGTAACATCAGTCCAGTCCCTCCGCCATACAAAAGCCACTTGCTTTTTACATGGGGGCCTTCGAGCCGGATGGATCGGCCCAGGACTACCAGGGCCACCATCAAGAACAGCCAAAACAAAACGGCATACCAGTAATCGATCAGGAACCGGCCAAACAACAAAGCGAGGTTTTGCTCATTTTCAAACTGATCCAATACCGTTAGCGTGGTTCTGCGTAGTGTAAAGCGATAGTAAATAAAATCCGCAGTGTTAATGGCGAACATGATGCCGTTGACAACGATAAATATCCACTTCACCAACATCTGATAGCCCGGCCGGAAGCGAATATTGAGCGGCACGATGAGCAGAAGCACGACCAGCACATTGGAGTAAAGGACGGCTGCCAGGTCAAAACGCAGCCCGCCCCACAGGATAGTAAGCAGGCGGCCGGAGGTCATCTCGGGAAAAAAACTCGTGTTGAAGAGGTAGAACCCCAGCCGGCTGAAGCTGTACAAAACCATCAACGCCAGGAGAAGCAACGCCAGCGTGCCATACACCGAGTGCCGCCAGCGGATGCTCTGCCAGGATGTGCCAATGCCGGGTAACATCTTGATGATGAAAGCACAAAATTAGGTTAATAGACCTCAAAATTTACCGGCATTACATCAATTCTGGCTAAATTTGTCGTTGATCCAGTTGAAAAAAGTGACTGATTGATCCGGAACAGCTACCTAAAACCCCGACCTTGAAACGCCTTTTTCCATACCTGTTTTTCGTTGGCTTTATCATACCGGCATCTGCCCAGCATGTGGAATCCATTGGTGTTTTTGGAGGTTTCAACCTTCCTTTTTCCATTGATGCGGGGATCCAGAAGGACCCTCGCTATTTTAGCAAACTCACGTTCTGGCACACACCCATCGGCTTTCAGTACAGTTACGACTTTGTGGGATATGGGTTTCTGACCACTCCTTGTTTTGTGTCCACAGGCCAGCAATACATCATTGAAGAACACGATAGGTGGTGAAGTTGGCACTCGCGAACTCCGCATGAACTATCTGCACGTGCCGGCCGCCCTGAAGTTGCACGTGATGGACCTCTCCTTTTTTCGTTTGAGTATGGTGGCCTCGGTAAATGTGGATTATTTAATGAGCGGTCAGGAAACCATCAGTCATTTTAACAGCAAACTACGGTACCCGGCCGGGGTAACGGTACCCACCGGCCCCGGGTATGAGTTGACCTACGATGGCGTTTTCGTGCCGGAAGTAGCCAACGAAGTGTACGTAACCAAAGACAAGTTCAAGGCGCTGACTTTTTCTGCCTCGGTTGGCTTTCGGGCCGATTTTGATTTTAACGAGGACTGGAGTTTAAATTTTGACGCGCGGGGCACGTTTGGCATCACCGATCCGCGCTCATCTGACTATATCAACACACTGAAAAACCCCACTGGTGGTCCAGACATCAATGGCAACCCGGGCGCACCCGATTTATATGGGCAACGAAGAGATATTGTTGCCAGTTTCTATTTGGGGATATCCCGTATTTTGAAATTCAAAAAGGAGTTTGTGCCCCGGCACACCCCGAAAAAAAATAAAGCGGATGCACCCCGCCCCCGCAATTACAGCAAAAAACCGAGCAAGCGTTAATTCACTTTCCCGATGAGATCAGCCATAGCTTCTTCGATTAGGGCTGGTATATTTTTTTCCTTGTCGGGCAAAACACTCTCAGCAACTCCCCGCCACTTAAGGGTATTGGCTTTGGCATCCACCAGTTCAAGGGCCACCGAGCCGTTGCGATAGGTACCAACAGCCACTTCGGTAGACTCCCATTTGTAACTCCGCTGTCCTATATACCCCATTCGGTCACCGGGATTGGCAAAGCTCGTTTCACGGGTTTGGACTTCTTCGTTCACCGACACCCCGATGTTAACCAGCAACTCACCTCCTTTTTCCTGATAGAGCAAGCCGCGCGAATTCAGTTGTTTCGAGACGGCCTGCATGATCAACTTCGCATTTTCCAGCGCCTTTGGGCCGAGTGCATCACCACTGGCTCCAATGTCGAAGAAGCTAAAGGTCTTGTAGCGGGAAATCGAAAAATCGGGCGCCCGTTCAACTCCTGTAATGCGTACGCTGCTACATGCGCCAACGAGGAGCGCAACTGACATAAGCTTGAACCTTGTCTTCATATCGTCAAGTTTTGTTGGGAATGGGATAATAGGGTTTTTGCAATACAATAATACAAAGGCAATCACCACCGGAAGAAATGCGCCAAAACCAGCATGATCAAAATCTCTGGACTGCCTCGTCTAGCAGAGGATTCGCTGGCTTTTATTTCGAAATGATAAATCCGTTAGATTTGTCTTTGAAAACACAAACAATCTGCTCCATGAGACCTGTTTACCTATCCGTTATCCTGATTTGCGCTGCCGCCTGCAGCAGCTTGAAAATCAGCTACGACTACGACAAGCAAAACGATTTTGCCCGTTACAAAACGTACAATTTTACCCCAGAAACCTTGAACCTGGGCATCAATAGTCTGAATCGCGACCGCCTTTTGCGTGCGATTGAAACTGAACTGGCGGCCAAAGGTTTTTCGAAGGCTGAAAATCCCGATGTATTGATCGACCTTCACGTGAAAGCCGAGCAAAAAGTTGATGCTACAGCCACTACTACCCCAACCTATGGTTACGGAGGTCCCTGGCGCTATGGCTATGGTGGCGGGTTTTCTACCACCCAGATCAATTACAATGAATACATTGAGGGCACCCTGTTTGTAAACATGGTGGATGCCGCGTCCGAAAAAATGGTATGGCAAGGTAGAGCCACCAAAACCATTGACGAAGATGCCAGTCCGGAAACCCGCGAGAAGAATATTAACTACGCGGTGAAACAGATTTTCACCAAGTACCCCCCGCTGGTAAAGAAATAGTATTCAAATAAAAGACCCGCAGACCCCTGCGGGTTTTTTGTTTGTTATAGCAACGGAGAAAACAACCGGGCCAGCCGTTCGCGCAGCACCCGTGCCCTGCCCCGATTTTGCCAACTCTCCCGGCTCACTTTCCGGCTATGCCGCAAATCATTTTCAAAGGCTGCCGTCATCTGCGCACACATGGCAGGCCCATAGATGACCGCCCCGATTTCAAAGTTGTGCTCAAAACTACGGAAGTCAAGATTGGCCGTTGACACAATCGACAGATTATCGTCTGCCAAAATGGTTTTGGCATGAATGAATCCTTTATTGTACTCATAAATCTGTACCCCGCACTCGAGCAACTCTGCATAATACGACTGCGAAGCATAGGTGATGAGCTTGCTGTCAGCGCGCTCGGGAACCAACAACCGCACGTCCTTGCCGCTGAGCGCTGCCTTCTTCAACGCATCGTTGATGCTGTTGTTGGGAATGAAATAGGGCGTTGTTAAATATACCCGCTGCCGCGCATTGACAATGGCGGTGAAAAAACTCAACATAACCGTTGGGTTAG
>DAIPHR010000269.1:0-3864 GCA_036771215.1 Cyclobacteriaceae bacterium | reverse complement strand
TTGCAGTCAGGTTCGAATAAAATACTTCGCCTCATGCGCAGGCGCTACCAGCGTGAGTTATATACAGAGCGCGTGAGCAAAATAAAAGCATTGATGCCGCATTGCTGCATTGGCGTAGATGTGATTGTAGGGTTTCCGGGCGAGACCAAGTCGGATTTTCTGGAAACCTATCAGTTTCTGAATGAATTAGACATTTCCTATTTACACGTGTTCACCTACTCGGAGCGCCAAAACACGCTGGCCGCAGAAATGGCCGACCCCGTGCCGACAAACGAACGGGCCGAGCGATCAAAGATGTTGCACATCTTATCAGACAAAAAGCGAAGAGCATTTTATGAGCAGAACGTAGGCCGAACCGGCCGGGTGCTGTTCGAAAACGATGTGGAAGACGGCAAGATTCACGGCTTTACAGATAACTATGTTCGGGTGAGTGCGCGATACGATCCGCTGTTGATCAACGAGGTGAAGAGAGTTCGATTGACATCGATAGAAACCAACGGCACTGTTGCGGTAGAAGACGCTGAATATGAGGTTTTCGTACACCTGCCACACCCCACAACACACACCCAGTAACATCGGTTGATTCCTGTTATTGCTTGCCACCCACCAACGGTGTAAGGGAACTGGGCAAAAATACCATTGGCCACCCATTGCATGCTATAAGATTACACCGTTTTCGCATCAACCCACTGACACATCACGAAGTCAGTCCGACATCAATCGTGCAATGATGAAATCATCCGTTTGCTTTGCTGCGCAGCACCGCAAGAATGGTATTGGTAAAGTGCTGCCACTCAGCCTCAATGATGCAAGTCAAAACCCGGTGCATCAACAACGAATAAAAACCAATAGTTTGTGTAGCAATACCGAAAACCGGTTTGGTGATTTTCATTGGCAGGATAAAACTTGACAATCCTGATGCATTCCCTAGAATAACTCAACCCTTCTGGCAGCCGGTGGATCTCTCATCCATCCTCTGGATCGGGCACAGCCTGAGAACAAGTGGTCAAGATTTCGAATCCCGCGCGTCTCTCTAAAACGAAAAAGCCTCACGAAGAGGCTTTTATTTGCGGTCTGGACGGGACTCGAACCCGCGACCTCCTGCGTGACAGGCAGGCATTCTAACCAGCTGAACTACCAGACCAAATACAACAACAACATGTCCTTTTTTATCCTGGACGGGATTCAATCTGACCTTACTGTGAGCGAGTGAACAGGTATGCATTTGTTCCATACCTTTTCAGATCAGGCCGCAAAGATAACCCCGGTTGCCATTTATCCAAAGCTTTTGCCCAAATAACCGGCATTACCGAACACTAAAAAGATCATCGATTCCAAGCATTTGGGTTGTGGTGAATCCTTCTCCGTATTTTGTGCCGATGCTATGCCCAAATTCTTCTGCACGGGATTGCAAAAAAGAAAGGAATGTGGGCTTGGAGATGTAAGTCTCCGGCTCTGTGCTATCCGGATCAAAAAATTGTGTTTTGTAAGCTTTGATCGCATTCATTTTTGTATCCCAACAGTCGGAAACATCGACCACAAAATGCGGCTTGATGAACCTGCTTTGTATATAATGGTACAGCCGACCGGGCCTCCAGGGTTGCTGTGCTGTGCCAGCGCGTTTCGTTTCAATTTTGGGCAAACCGGAAAGGAAGGCCGCTTCGTAAGCCAGGCCCGCACCTTTGCCATGGTCGGGGTGCCTGTCATGGATGGCATTTGCCAACACTACATCAGGCCGGTAGTGCCGTATCGCCTCGATCACTTTCAGCACTTCACTCTCGGAGTGACCAAAAAAACCATCGCGCAACGCCAGGTTCTCACGTGCGGAGAGGCCTAAAATAACTGCTGCTTCCGCTGCTTCTCGGTCGCGCGTTTGCGGAGTGCCGCGTGTGCCGAGCTCGCCACGCGTAAAGTCCACTACGCCCACTTTGTAACCAAGCGCCACATGCCTTGCAATGGTGCCGCCACAACCGAGTTCTGCATCATCGGGGTGCGCAGCCAGCACCAAAATATCGAGCTTCATTGATGTTGTTTTGAATACAAGTTATACATTCGAAATCGCTATTGCATAGCAGCGCGAAAAAAATCAGCCGGTTTACCGAAATGACCAAACCGGGAGTAATGATTTGTGTGGGTTGAACCGCTCGAACTCACCGTTGTAATGCGGATGTCAACCCCCGTTTCAATGCACACCTAATGGGTGTTGTGGTTTGCGTGAGTCAATTCCATTTCTTTTGCTGCGAGAAATTTTTCCGCGTCCAACGCGCCCATACAACCCGTGCCCGCGGCAGTAATGGCTTGTCGGTACACCTTGTCAGCGACATCACCCACAGCAAAAACACCCTCCGCATTCGTTTTGGTAGACCCAGGCACCACCTTCACGTAGCCGGCCTCATCCATGTGCAACTGGCCTTTAAAAATGTCTGTGTTGGGCTTGTGCCCTATGGCCAAAAAGAATCCGTGTATCGGGATAACTTTTTTTTCCTTTGTCTGGTTATTAATGAGTCGAACGCCATTCACGCCATTTTCGTCACCCAAAATTTCATCTGTTTCTGAGTGCCAGTGTACTTCAATGTTGGGATTGTTGAGCACGCGCTGTTGCATGATCTTGGAGGCGCGCATCTCCCCTTTCCGCACAATCAAATGCACCTTGGGGCACAAATTGGCAAGGTAGGTTGCTTCCTCCGCGGCAGAATCGCCCGCACCGACTACAGCCACATCTTTGCCTCTATAGAAAAACCCATCGCAGACAGCACATGCCGAAACACCTCGGTTGGCATAACGCTCTTCGCTCGGGATACCGAGGTACTTGGCTGTTGCGCCCGTGGCAACAATAACGGCTTCGGCCACGATCACCTGCTTTTCGTCAACGGTTACTTTTAGAGGCCATACCGCAAAATCCACGGCAGTAACAAGGCCGTAGTTCACTTGGGTGCCAAACCGTTCAGCCTGTTTTTGGAGATCCACCATCATCTGCGGGCCATTGATACCCTCCGGATAACCGGGGAAATTCTCAACATCGTTGGTGGTCGTTAGCTGGCCGCCCGGTTGGCCACCGGTAAATAATACGGGCTTCAAACCTGCCCGGGCAGCATAAATAGCAGCCGTGTAGCCCGCAGGCCCCGAACCGATAATCAAAACCTTTACGTGATCGTTTGTAGCCATAGTAGTTTTGCTAGACACAACAAATATGCAATCAAAAAGGCCTCATCAAAGAGACCTTTGTTCTAAAAAAATCCCACCCAATGTTTTTAACCCAGATACGGCTTCAAAGCTTTGCTGCGGGAGGTGTGGCGCAGCCTGCGGATTGCTTTTTCTTTGATTTGGCGCACACGCTCGCGGGTAAGGCTAAACTTTTCCCCTATTTCTTCGAGCGTCATGGCGTGCTCGCCATTCAGGCCAAAGTATAAAGTAATCACATCCGACTCGCGCTGTGTGAGTGTCGACAACGCACGTTGCACTTCTCTGCGCAGCGAGTCCGTCATCAAACCTGAGTCGGGCGTTTCCTCGCTGTCGTTCTCCAACACATCCAACAGACTGTTCTCTTCGCCTTGTACAAACGGTGCATCCATTGACACGTGGCGCCCGGATATCTTCATGGTATCCACCACTTCGGCTGTGGTTACTTCCAATACCTCGGCCAGTTCCTCAGGCGATGGCTCACGCTCAAACTTTTGCTCGAGTTCCGAGAATGTTTTTGAGATCTTGTTGAGCGAGCCCACGCGGTTCAAGGGCAAACGCACAATGCGCGATTGCTCTGCCAGTGCCTGCAAGATTGACTGGCGGATCCACCATACGGCATACGAAATAGACATGAAACCGCGAGTTTCCTCAACCCGCTGTGCTGCTGTGATCAACGCCAGG
>DAIPHR010000268.1:0-3865 GCA_036771215.1 Cyclobacteriaceae bacterium | reverse complement strand
CCCACTGAATGGTGACGAAATGCCAGGTTCGCTTGATAAGCGAGGAAGACTGTTCGTCAATGTTAAGCAGTGATATGATCACTGAAAAATGCTCGGAGACAGTTTTTACCTTCCCCACCGCCCGGTTGTCATTGATCACCGCCATGCCCGGTTCAACGCCTTCCTTCGACCCCCGGTTGATGGTAATGAAATTCTTAAACCGTGCAGTCGAGTTATTCACCACCTTGGCATTTACAAACTCAAATCGCTCAACCATATCTGAATCAAAAACCGAATCCAGCTTCAGACTAACATATTGAATGGCCTGCTCGCGTTGCTCCAATTTCTGGCGCAGCCACTTGTTTTCCTCGGACAATGCATCGTTGATTCCGCGCAGGTCAAAATAGTTTTTCACCTCCTGGGTGGTGCCGGAAACGCCTGCCGCCACCCGATTTGATGTATTGAAAAACTGTGCACCCTGATACTGATTGTTCTGCACAATCATCCAGACACACAACAACTGCAAAATTAGAAATGTGAAGAATGCCCGGTACTCGTAGAAAAAATGGAGGAGTCGCTGCATTCCGTCACGTCATCAATACTTTTCGGTAATGGTTCAATTTCTTAAGCGCTGCCCCGGTACCGCGAACTACCGCGCGAAGCGGATCATCGGCTACATGCACGGGTAATTTGGTTTTAAGCGACAGGCGCTTGTCAAGCCCCCGCAGTAAGGCGCCACCCCCGGTGAGGTAAATGCCGCGCTCGTAGATATCGGCCGAAAGCTCGGGTGGTGACAGCTCGAGCGCCTTGAGTACCGCTTCTTCTAGTTTGCTGATGGACTTATCAAGGGCAAACGCAACCTCCGAGTAGGATATTTTGATAGTTTTCGGAATGCCCGTCATCAGGTCGCGACCGCGGATTTCGTAGTCATCGGGACCGTCATCAAGTTCAGTCAGGGCTGAACCAGCCTCGATTTTTACGCGTTCGGCAGAGCGCTCCCCGATTAAAAGATTGTGTTGTCGCCTCATGTAGTCCAGAATGTCGCGATTGAACGTATCACCTGCAATACGGATGGACTGGTCGCAAACAATTCCCGAAAGCGCAATCACTGCAATGTCAGTTGTTCCGCCACCGACATCAACAATCATATTGCCCACTGGCTGTTCAATATCAATACCGATTCCAATCGCTGCGGCAATAGGTTCATGGATCATATACACTTCCTTCGCATTGGCATGCTCGGCTGAGTCACGCACGGCCCGCTTCTCCACTTCCGTAATCGCAGAGGGTATGCAGATCACCATCCGCAGCGAGGGCGGGAAAAGCCGCCTGCCCGTGTCAATCATCTTAATCATGCCGCGAATCATCATTTCGGCAGCGTGAAAATCGGCAATAACGCCTTCCTTCAGCGGACGGATGGTCTTGATGTTGTCATGCGTTTTCTCGTGCATTTGCATGGCCTCGCGGCCGATGGCCAACACTTTGCCGTTAACGCGATCCAAGGCGATGATGGAGGGTTCATCCACCACCACTTTGTCTTTATGTATGATCAGCGTATTTGCAGTACCCAGGTCAATAGCTATGTCGCTGGTGAAAAAATCAAATAATCCCATTCTGGTGTCAACTCTCCTTAAAGTGTGTGTAGAAAATTTGGCCGAAATTACAGAAATAATTGACGGTTTTTCCCTTCGCAAGGGTGGAAAAACTTACCGCTCGCTCATTGACACAAAAGTGAAACCGAACCGCCCGTCAGTGCTTGAAATGCCGGAAGCCGGTGAATACCATGGCCATGCCTTGCCGGTTGCAGAAGTCGATGGAATCCTGGTCTTTGACCGAGCCGCCCGGCTGGATGACCGCCCGAATACCCTGCGCGTGGGCGATTTCCACGCAGTCTGGGAACGGAAAGAAGGCATCGGAGGCCATAACGGCCCCCTGTAGGGATAATCCGAAGGATTTGGCCTTTTCAATGGCTTGCTTCAGGGCATCCACCCTGCTGGTTTGGCCCACTCCGCTGGCAATCAGCTGACCGTTGACAGCCAACACGATGGTGTTACTTTTGGTGTGTTTACACACTTTGCCGGCAAACAACAGCGCTTTGATCTCGTCTGGTGAAGGCTGCCGCTGGGTTACATACGTGAGGTCCGCCTCTGAATCGGTTTTCCAGTCCACGTCCTGCTCTAAAATGCCATTCAAAATTGTTTTGACTTGCCGCCCTCCGGCCAGGGGCTGCTTTTGCACCAGCAACATGCGGTTTTTCTTGGACTTCAGAATATCCAATGCTTCGGCTTCAAATGCCGGGGCTACCAGAATTTCAAAAAAGAGGCTATTCATCTCCGCGGCCGCCTGCCCGTCAACCGGCCGGTTGGTTGCCAACACCCCTCCAAACGCAGATAGCGTATCGGCCTGAAAGGCTTTTTGGTACGCCTCTTTTACGGTGGCACCGGTTGCCACTCCGCAGGCGTTCGTGTGCTTAATGATGACAAATGCTGTTTCGGAGGCGAATTCGGACAACAATTGCAGCGCTGCGTCAACATCAACCAGGTTGTTATACGAAAGCTCTTTGCCGTGCATTTGCTCAAACTGGGCGTTGAGGTCACCATAAAAAACACCCCGTTGATGGGGGTTTTCTCCATACCGCAGCACCGTGGCCTGTTGGAGGCTCGATTTGTATCGTTCCATCTTCTCCTGCCGGTTGAAATAATGGAAGATCGCAGTGTCATAGTGGGATGAGGTGTCGAAAGCCAGAGCTGCAAAATGCCTGCGGTCGGCCAGCTCGGTGTGGCCGTCCTTTGAATTCAACAGGGCCAGCAGATCGGGGTACTGCGTGCGGGACGAGACGATCAGCACATCCTGATAATTTTTGGCAGCCGCCCGAATGAGCGAAATTCCGCCAATGTCAATTTTTTCAATGATGTCCTCCTCCGTGCCCCCTTTTGCCACGGTCTCTTCAAAAGGATACAAATCAACAATTACCAGGTCGATGGGTGGGATGGAGTATGTGGCGGCTTGCCGTTGATGATCGGCATCTTCGCGCCTGAAAAGAATCCCCCCAAAAACAGCCGGGTGCAATGTTTTGACGCGGCCGCCAAAAATGGAGGGGTAGCCAGTCAACTGTTCAACCGGCACCACGTCATAGCCCAGTTTCTCAATAAAGTCCTGCGTGCCTCCGGTAGAAACAAATTCAACTCCGCTTTTGGCCAGCAGGTGAATAATGGGTTCCAGATTGTCCTTGTAATAAACTGAAATGAGGGCCCGGGAGATTTTCTTGCGCGACATGAGGGAAAAGTGAGTCGCAAAGCTACACAATCAAAGTAAGTGAAAAACGTTGTGTTTGTAGAAGCCATCTCAAAAATCAATTTTCAATTGTCAGCCTGAGCTTGTCGAAGGCTATTCGGTAATGAAACCCGGTTTCGACAGGCTCAACCTGACATGGTGAAGTGTTTTTGAGATGGCTTCTAAAACCATTAGACTGTGTGCTTGGCTCCGTGACCTAGCTGTCAATAAACAAAAAAGAGGAAAGAGTAAACCGCTGCCGAAACCAAAGACAGAAGAGCACCCATCCAAAGTCTATTGACTGCGATAATCGCCCATAATACAAATGCAGTTGCAACCAAAAGTGGCTGTGCGACATACATGAAGTTGTCCCATTGAATGATCAGCGCTGAAATCAGGTAGATAACAGGCCCCAAAAAATACAAAAGGGAACTGACACCAACTGCCAATTTCCGTCTGAGGTAGCTGGCCGCGACAAACGTTCCGATGAGGCCTGTAAAAGCCGTATAAGAATTGACGTCCCCAGCGCTCAAAAAAGACAGACCCCAAAAAGGGATGAGGGATAAGGAAAAGCAAGTAACCAGTAAACGCTTGTTTATTGGCACTCTGAATA
>DAIPHR010000267.1:0-3870 GCA_036771215.1 Cyclobacteriaceae bacterium | reverse complement strand
TAAACACCGGGCGCCCGGTAACAAATGAAAAGGGCAGGGCCATCAATTGGACCTGTAATTACACAGGCCGGGAAATACGCACGGATTTTACCAAGTCTAAGTTTTTTCCCATCATCCAGGATTCGGATACCCTGGCCCGTTGGGATTATAGTAAGAAATTTTTCATCGGCAGTCAGGAGTATCGGGTCAATCACAACGGAACGAAGAAATGGACATTTTTAAAAGACCGTAAGCCCGTACTGGAGGGAAAAATTGAGAACCGTGAAGGAAAGAAGTATTATTCCTACCAAGTGCTCACGAAAGAAAACCAATATGAGCTCGAGGTTATGAGTCTGAACAAGGCGCAGCATGCATTGGTCACCAAGTCCAACGCGCCCCTGGTGGTTGGTTTGGCGGTGATGCTGGGCGTAATACAATTTGCCGCCAACCGCTAAATGATCAATATTGACAGGTGAAATGGGCCGTTCTTTCGTGGATTACCCTGAGTGCCGGCCAGGCGCTGGCCCAGCACGAAGCGCGCTTTTGGTATTTCGGCAATATGGGGCTGGACTTTGCCCAGCAGCCACCGTTGCGGCTGTACAATACACCCATGCGGCAGTTGGAAGGCAGCGGTACCATTTCCTCGCCATCAGGCGAACTTTTGTTTTACAGCGATGGCATGAGCTTGTGGAATCGCTTTCACCAGGTTACGCCAAACGGTACCGGCCTTCTCGGGCATTGGTCGTCCACCCAGGCCGCGGTGTTTATTCCGAAACCCGGCAACCCGGATATTTTTTATCTGTTCACCACCGATGTTGGCACCTATGAAGATACCAACATTGAGGGGCTGCGGTATTCCGTGGTGAGCTTATGTGAGGACCAGGGCCGTGGCGACATCCTGGCCTCTACAAAAAACCGCTTACTGGTAAAACCTACGGCCGAGAAAGTAACGGCCACTTACCACGCCAACGGCACGGATGTATGGGTGGTCACTCACCCACTGAACACCGATGAGTTTTTCGCCTACCTGGTGACCGAGAATGGTGTTAACCACACCCCGGTGCGCAGCAGGGCGGGGGCCATTTATCTAAATGCGGAAGGCAACGTAGCCGGGCAAATGAAGTTTTCACCGGATGGCAGGCGGTTGGCCATGGGCACTTACAATGAAGACCCCGAAGCACCGGGCGGCATGGGGTCGGTGCGCGTTTTCAATTTTAACAACAGCACAGGTGTGGTAACGGATGTGGGGTACAAGGCCTGGGTGAATTCGGTGTACCCTGTGGAGTTCTCTGCGGATGGCAAAATGGTTTATGCGGGTATCACCTTTAACCGTATGTTAGTGCAAATGGAGGTGGAGAAAATGGCGGGCGAGCCCGTTGATTTTCTTACTACCATCCATATGATGACCAGCAACGGCCAGTTTTCAAATTTTCAGCTGGCACCCGATGGAAAAATTTACACCAACAACCTGAGCACGATTAACCGACCCAATGAAAAAGGGCTGGCATGTGAGTATGTCCATCAGGATCCCGAAATGGGTACTACCCTGGGCTTATCCAACTTCATTCAGAATTACTTCGACCCCAAACCATTGATTGTCCATACGCAGCCATGCGATGGTCAGTTTCAATTCTCGCTTACCCGCGGTGAGCAGGTTCAAACCGTGCAATGGTCGTTTGGCGACCCGGCTTCGGGGCCGCGCAATTCGTCAACCGAGGCTGCACCCAGGCACGAGTTTACGGCCGAGGGTATTTTTCAGGTAACGGCCACCATTACGTTGCTGTCGGGCGAGGTACTCACGCGCCAGAAGAAAGTAATCTGGAAGCCATTTGAGGTAGCCCTCGGTGCCGATCGCGCGCTGTGTGACCGGGCCTCGTTTCCGTTGGATGCCACCCAAAACGATTACGCCTGCTACCGGTGGCAGGATGGCAGCACCCTGCCCACCTACACGGCCACACGCACAGGTTGGTATTGGGTAGACGTGCGGCTGGGCGGCTGCACCAAACGCGATAGCATCTTCCTTGAGTTTTTCACAACACCCGTCATGAACCTGGGGCCCGATCGGATACTGTGTGAAGGGCGCACCATCACGCTGCCGTCCAATACCGATGCCGCCTCTCTGTTGTGGTCAACTGGCAGCACCGGAAATATGATCATGGTATCACAACCCGGCACATACTGGCTGCGGGCAGCCAATGGTCCGTGTCAAACCACAGACTCGGTTACAGTAAGTTTACAGCTTTTGCCAATACTCGAGCTGCCCCCTGATACTACGTTTTGCCAGGGCACGTCATTATATCTGGATGTTCGCCAACCGGGTGCACTCTATCAATGGAGCACGGGCTACACCGGTGGTGACATTACACTCTTGCAAGAGGGAAAATACTGGGTGCGGGCTACAATTAACGGCTGCCCCGCTACCGACACCGTTCGCGTGGCTGAGATCAGGCCGGTGGAGCAACTCCAACGCGATACATTGATTTGTGAAGGTCGCGCCATAACACTTGACTTTACACGACCGGAAACGAGTTATCAGTGGTCCACCGGTTCTACGCAACCAGTGGGCGAACTTTCGGTGCCCGGACTTTATACGATTGCCATCACCAATCGCTGTTACCAGCAGGAAGTATCAGTCGTGTTGGCCACCGAAAACTGCGATTGCCTCGTTCAGGTGCCAAACATATTCACACCCAACGAGGACGGGCGCAACGATAGCTTCAAACCGATTTGGCACGAGGAAGTAAAAGAGATTGATCTCCGTATTGTCAATCGGTGGGGCACAGAAGTGTTT
The DNA here is from genome assembly GCA_036771215.1 of Cyclobacteriaceae bacterium. Classification (GTDB taxonomy): domain Bacteria; phylum Bacteroidota; class Bacteroidia; order Cytophagales; family Cyclobacteriaceae; genus ELB16-189. Next base: position 1,100 of record DAIPHR010000267.1, on the reverse strand, counting down.
AGCACCCGCGATAAGGAAAGCAGCTGGCGCGGATCGGGCGGGAGTGAGGCGCCCCTGGAAGGTGTGTACTTCTGGACGGCCAGATACTCATGTCATCTGGGTGGTGAAATCCAACAGCGTTAATCAATGGGCACGGTAACCGTTGTGCGATGAGAACCCGGGGCGTCATTCTGTTACTGGTAGTGGCCGCGGCAATGGAACTGCGGGCCCAGGAGAGAGTGCTGGACGTGCCAGTAGATACGCTAAGCCAACTAATGGCAAAAAGACGTCAGCAGGTAGACAGCCTCCAACATGGCCGGATTTCCAGGATTGATTCAGTAAAGGAAAACGTATCGGGCCGTGTAGATTCACTCCCGCCGGCCGTCAATCCTTCCATTGATAGCCTTAACCGGATGGCCGCCTCAACGGCCGAGTTGAACCAGCGCATGGATACGCTATTGAGGTCGTTTCAGTCGCGACTGAACGCGCAGCTACAGAAGGCGCAGGGTGGAGTTACAGACTCCGTTCAGCAAAAAATCACGAGTCTGCAGCAACAGGTAAACAAAAAACTCAGCTTTTTAGATAGCCTTCGGGCTACCGGGCATTTTGGAGATATCTCGCTTCCGGCATTGCAAACCCCGATGAGTGCCTTTCAGGTGAAGGCATCGCCAAATATTGGGCAGGCTGTAAGTGTGGGGCAGCTCGGCAAGATTAACACCCCCGCATTACCGGCTGCAAATGCACCGGGTATTAACACGGGCGCACTGAACCTGCCCGCAAATGAGTTAACACCCAAGGTGCGCCATATGACAGGCGTTGCCAGTGATTATTACCAACAGCTACAAAAACTGGAAGAGGAAGGTTTTGATAGCACGCGGTTCCAGCAATTAGTGGAGAACCGTATGCGTGAGATGTCATCCGTCTCCGGTATTGAAGAGGCCGGCAAACCGTTTGAAGATGCACAGCAGCGGTTGGAGCGGTTAAAATCACTTCCCGGTTCAACAGACAGTTTGAAGAAGATCGGGGAGGTTATGTTGCGCGAGGAGTTGACCGGCCACTTTAAGGATAAGCCGCAGGTCATTGAGTGTGGAATGGCTGCTCTAGCGAAGTATCAGGAAAAG
>DAIPHR010000266.1:0-3871 GCA_036771215.1 Cyclobacteriaceae bacterium | reverse complement strand
ACAATATGAGCCGGTATCTCGCGGTTAATAATCTTCGTGAAGATTGAGGCCATCGCTTTACGCTCCGATGCTGATTACTTCAAATTCAGTTTCGCCCGAAGGCGTTTTAATTTGAGCCACATCTCCTTTCTTCTTGCCCAACAAGCCCTTTCCGATGGGCGATTGGGTGGATATCTTACCGGACTTGAGATCGGCTTCTTCTTCGGAAACGAGGGTGTAGGTAAAGCTGGCTCCGTTTTTCTTGTTCTTAATGGTCACCTTGGAGAGTATCGATACGGTGGACGTATCCACTTTTGATTCATCGAGCAGACGCGCGTTGGCCAGCAGGTCTTCCAGTTGAGCAATCTTCGCTTCCAGGTGCCCCTGAGCATCCTTGGCCGCATCGTATTCGGCATTCTCGCTTAAGTCACCCTTATCGCGGGCTTCCGCAATCTGACGGGCGATATCCGCCCGGCCCTTCGTCTTCAACTCCGATAATTCTGCCTTGAGTTTTTCGAGGCCATCCTTCGTATAATAGGATATTTTTTTAATCATATGACTCGCCCTTTCTGACGCCTGGATAAAAAGAAACAACGGCTTCGTTGCCGAAACCGTTGTGTAAACAAAGGTAGGACAATAATATCAAATTGCAATTCGTGCTTGAACACCTAGGCGCCCACTAACTCGGGCAGACTTGCTCTCACCTGCTCGGCCAACTCCTGATCTAACTGGGCGAGGTAAAGCGTTTTGGCTTTCATCAATTGGTCCAGCGTCAAGCCTTTGGCCCCGCGTAAATCAGCCTTGTACAGACTCGCATTTTCAAAATTGGTGCCCATCAGGTAAGAGTTCCTAAGATTGGCTTCCATCAGGTACGCATTCTGAAAATCAGCTTTGATCAGGAAAGCACCCTCAAACTGAGCTTTGATCAGAAAAGCATCCCGAAAGTTAGCTCCGCTCGCGTATGAAGCTATGAAACTGGCCTGATTCAGGTTTGAGTTCTCCAAATTGGTTTGATTCAGGCGGCTGTGATCCAGATTGGACTCGATGAGGGTGGCGTTTGACAGGTTGGCCAGGTTGAGATTTGATCCGTTCAGATTTACATAATTCAGGTTCGTTCGTGCCAGATAACACGTGACTAGATTGATTTCATAGATCTTGTGGCGGTTTAGGCGTTTGATATTACCCACCGTGCGCAGCGCAGCTTCTTCCGATTCCCACAACCGGAAGTCATCGATATCGTCTTTGTAGGCCCGAATCCGCTGCCGGGTCTCACCGTTTTGATTCAGCCAAAAGAGCAAAATACCAATAACGGCAATGTCAAAGATCATACCGTGAGCTTCGGCCAAAATCTGCGGCCAAAAACTGTTGAAATCGTGGAGGTAATAGGGAATACTCAACCCGAGAACCAAAATGCCCACCAGCACCAACACCGAGGTGGCGGTAAGCAAGGGCCTTTCGATGATGTTGTCGAAAATGGCCTGTAGGCGTTTAACAAAGCGGGTAAATCGTGATCGCATGAAAATCTAATGTACTTCGTCAATAATCAGAAATCGGTTCAATAATAGAAATAAACTTACACGCGTGCGAACCGAATAATCCTCGCACTCAACGGGGGGGCACCAACTGCCGGGTAATCCAGATGAATTCATCTACGCCCAGTTGCTCGGCCCGTTGATCGAACAGGGGCTGTGCCAAAGTGCCCGGGCGGAAGGGCAACGACTTCAGGCAATTCCGCAGTTTTTTTCGCCTGGTATTGAACGCTTGCTTCACCACCATGACAAACGATTGCTCGTTGCACGGCAACTCCTCACGGTTATTGCGCGTGAGGCGGATCACGGCCGACATGACAGCCGGTGGCGGATGAAAGACACCGGGGGGCACCTTGAACAGGTACTCAATCGTGTACCAGGCCTGAAGTAGCACACTAAGGATGCCATACGTCTTGGAGCCCGGGGGCGCGGCTAACCGATCGGCCACCTCCTTCTGAATCATACACACCACGGTGAGCACCTGCTGGCGGCTTTCCAAAATTTTGAAAAAGATCTGCGAGGAAATATTATAAGGAAAGTTGCCGATAATACTCAACGGCTGGGGCCATTGCTGTCGCGGGTTCAGCCGCAAAAAATCGGCTTCCAGTATTCGGCCGCGCAGTACAGGGAAATGCTCGTTCAAATGAATAACGGATTCGGCATCAATTTCAACCAGCCAGAGATCGTGCTTCTGTTCGACTAAAAAACCGGTTAGCACACCTGTACCCGGCCCGATTTCCACCACCGCGCGTTCGGTGTGCAGGGGCAATGCCTCCACAATTCGATTCGCGATGTTGCGATCGGTGAGAAAGTGTTGGCCGAGATATTTTTTTGGACGAACCATGCAAGACCGCCTTCGAAAGATAGAAGGATAAATTGTATTTATGTTTACTTTGCACTCATCGTACTCAGCATGCACGTTCCTGCAGACAAACCCCGTATTGGCATATCCATTGGTGACCTCAACGGTATTGGGCCGGAGGTGATCATCAAAGCATTGGGTGACAGCCGTATTTTATCGATGCTGACACCGGTGGTGTATGGCTCCACGCGCGTATTGTCATATTACCGCAAGCTGATGGGCTTAGAAGAATTCAACTACAGTCAGGTGCGAAACAAAGGGCAGTATTTTCCCAAATCCATTAATGTCATCAACTGCTGGGAAGATGCGATCGAACTGAAGCCCGGACAACCCTCACGCGAAACCGCCCGTGCTGCACTGGTTGCCTTGCGCCACGTGGTAGACGATACCCGGAATGGCTTTTTAGATGGTTTTGTCACAGGTCCGATCGACAAAAACACCATTCACGCTTCCGATTTCCCTTATCACGGCCATACCGAATACCTGACACAGGAGTTTAATGCCACCGAAAGTCTCATGTTGATGGTGAGTCACAGCTTCCGCGTTGGGCTGGTGACCGAGCATGTACCGGTGCGCGAGATCGCCCAGTTTATTACGCGCGAACGGGTGGAGTTGAAGATCCGCCTGATGGAGCTCTCCCTTAAGAGTGATTTCGCCATCAGCAAGCCGCGCATCGCGGTGCTCGGCCTCAACCCCCATGCCGGAGACGAGGGCCTGCTGGGTAAAGAGGAGATTGACGTGATTAAGCCGGTGATTGCCGACCTGAAAAATAAAGGCAAGCTGATCTTTGGCCCATTCCCGGCTGATGGATTTTTTGCCACCGGGCAACACACCAAATACGATGGTGTTCTGGCCATGTTTCACGATCAGGGACTGGTAGCTTTCAAAACCCTGGCTTTTGAGTCGGGTGTCAATTTTACGGCAGGCTTGCCCGTAGTGCGCACCTCGCCAGACCACGGCACGGCTTATGCCATTGCCGGAAAGAACCTGGCGGATGAGGGTTCTATGCGGGAAGCCATCTACCTGGCCGCTGACCTGGCGAAAACAAGGGACCGGCAACGGGTGTAGAAATAGTGCCGGTAAACTCACATTTTTCGAATAACCAGCAACGGCCGGTAAATTGGTGAGTTGATTTTGTAAATTTACTCCCATCTGGTGTTTCTCACATGGATATCGTAACCAAAAAGCAGCTCAACATACTCATTCAATTGGCCGAGGTTGACAAGCATTTTACTACAGCCGAGCACAATATGATTCTAAAGATTGCCCGAGATCGAAATTTCCCGGACGACAGCTTGCAGCACCTCATCAGAAATCCAGAGCCCATTGGCACGCTGGGCGCTTTACTGCCCGATCAAAAATTTGAGTACCTGTTGGCCTGCATTGAATTGATTTTCGTGGACCAAAAGGTGTTTGAAAGCGAACTCCTTTTTGCCCGAAGCATTGCCATCAAGTTAGGTTTCAAGAATATCATGGTCGACTTTTTAGTTGTTATCTATCT
>DAIPHR010000265.1:0-3899 GCA_036771215.1 Cyclobacteriaceae bacterium | reverse complement strand
GAAGGGTATGCCAGTTTATTCCAAAAAAGACCTTACTGAACGCGACATCTGCACCAAGTTTATCACGCCCGCGCTGGAGCGCAGCGGGTGGGATATCCAGCTTCAGGTGCTGGAGGAATTCGCCTTTACCCACGGGCGCATCTATGTAAAAGGTAAGCTCACCGCCCGTGGAGAGCAAAAGCGGGCCGATTACATCCTGTTTTACAAGCCCGGCATCCCGGTAGCCATCATCGAAGCCAAAGACAATCACCATCCGCTGGGCGCGGGCATGCAACAGGGCCTTCGATATGCCGAGATGCTGGACATCCCCTGTGTATTCAGCAGCAATGGCGATGGCTTTCTTTTTCACGACCGCACGATGCAAGCGGGTGCAATCGAGCGTGAACTGCCGCTCGAAGAATTCCCAACGCCCGAGCAGCTATGGCTACGCTACAAAGTGTTCAAGGGCCTCGCCACGACAGACGAAGACCGGATTGCCGCGCAGGAATACTTTACGGATGGCTCCGGTCGCACACCCCGATACTATCAGCAAATCGCTATCAACCGCACGGTGGAAGCCATTGCCAAAGGCAATAACCGCATCCTGCTGGTCATGGCTACCGGCACAGGCAAAACGTACACGGCTTTTCAGATCATCTACCGGCTGTGGAAGTCGGGTGTGAAAAAGAGAATCCTTTTCCTGGCCGATCGTACTGCGCTGATCGACCAAACCCGCAGGGGCGACTTCAAACACTTCCGCGACAAAATGACCATCATTAAGAAAAAGGTGGTGGATGTGGATGGTGATGAGCGTCTCGTTTCCAGCAAAAAGCGCGGTATTGATAGCAGCGACAAAGCGTATGAAGTCTTTCTGGGCTTGTACCAGGGCCTCACCGATGCCGATGGCATTGAAGATGCGTACAAAGATTTCAGTCCCGATTTTTTTGATCTGGTGGTGGTAGACGAGTGCCACCGCGGCAGCGCAGCCGATGATTCCGCCTGGCGGAGAATTCTCGATTACTTTTCCTCGGCCACACACATCGGCATGACGGCAACACCCAAGGAAACCGCGGATGTATCGAATGCGGAATACTTTGGCGATCCTGTATACACCTACTCGCTGCGGCAGGGTATTGATGATGGCTTTCTGGCGCCCTATCGTGTGGTGCGCATTAATCTGGATATTGATGTAAACGGGTGGCGCCCGCCTAAAGGGTTTACCGATAAGTTCGGCAGCCCGGTGGAAGACCGCATTTATAACAAGAAAGATTTTGATAAGCACATTGTGGTGGAAGAGCGCAGGAAACTGGTGGCCAAAAAGGTGACCGAGTTTTTGCGCGGCACCAGCCGTATGGACAAAACCATTGTGTTCTGCGTGGATATTGAACATGCCGAAGGCATGCGCCAGGCCCTGGTAAACGAGAATGCCGACCTGGTAGCCGCCAGTAGCAAGTATGTGATGCGCATTACGGGCGACAACAACGAAGGCAAATACGAGCTTGACAATTTCATTAGTCCCGAAGAAAAATACCCGGTCATAGCCGTTACCTCCAAACTGATGACCACGGGGGTGGATGCCCAAACTTGCAAGGTGATTGTGCTCGACAGCAACATCCAGAGCATGACGGAGTTCAAGCAGATTATTGGACGCGGCACGCGCATAAATGAGGATTTCAACAAACTCTACTTCACCATCCTTGATTTCCGCAACGTAACTGATCTGTTTGCTGACTCCGATTTCGATGGCGACCCCGTACGGGTTAAGGTTACAGCCGAGGGTGACGACATAACCGGGATTGAGCGTGAAGAAGAGAACGACCAAACTCCCCTGGTTGATGATGAAACGGGAACCGAAATAACGATGAAGCCCACGAGGGCCTATCCAATGCCCTACCCCCCAAGCGGCCCCCGCGAACCTGATGAAAAAGTGTACATAAATGGCATCGATGTTACCGTGCTGCTGGCGCGCGAGATGTACTTCGATGCGCAGGGTAGACCGATTACCGAAAGTCTGAAAGACTATACCAAGAGCAAAGTGCGGGCGAAGTACACATCATTGGATGCCTTTCTTACGTCCTGGAACGCGGCTGACCGTAAGGAAGCTATTATACAAGAGCTTCAGAATCAGGGTGTGCTGGTGAACGAACTGGAAACAGCCGTTAACAAAGAACTTGATTTGTTTGATCTGATTTGCCACACCGCATTTGATGCACCCCCGCTCACCCGAAAGGAACGTGCCAACAACGTGAAGAAGCGAAATTACTTTGCCAAATATGGCGATGCGGCCCGTAAGGTGTTGGAGAACTTGCTCGACAAATATGCAGACGAGGGACTGGAGAACCTGGAGAGCATGGAGATTTTGAAGGTGGAGCCCTTCGATGAAATCGGCTCGGTGAAGGAAATTGTGTCCGACATTTTCGGGGGGAAGGACAAGTATTTGAAAGCGATCAAGGAATTAGAAAAAGAGATTTATCAGACAGCCTAACTCCTGCATTCTCCTCCCCTGATAAGGGGAGGTGTCCGCAGGACGGAGGGGTAGATATGCAGCACCAAATACATAACCGAAAAGAACTTAAACCCTACCGGAAGGAGTTGCGAAATAACTTAACTCCCGCGGAGGTAACGCTTTGGTTGGAACTGAAAGGAAAGCAGCTAGAGGGCAGAAAATTTAGAAGGCAGCACAGTGTGGGCTCCTACATCCTGGATTTCTATTGCCCTTCTGAAAGATTGTGTATTGAGTTGGATGGCGCACAGCATTTTACCGAAGAAGGAATGGCATATGATCAAGAAAGAACCGAGTACTTGAATAGTTTGAATATTCGTGTGATCCGGTTTAAAAATCTTGATGTATTTGAGCGAATGGAGATGGTATTGAGTGAAATAATAAGGAATTTTCGACCACCCCTGGCCCCTCCTGTCTCAGGAGGGGAGCAGTTCGAAGTATAAGGTATTCACATGATGAAAACGAAGCTAGGGAATCTGAAGACCGTTGATTTGCGCAGTGTTTGGGGTCATGAAGCGCTGGATTTTACCCGTTGGCTGGCCCAGGATGAAAACATAAGGCTGCTATGCGATGAACTCGACATTGAAATTGAAAATATCAAGCCTGAAGAATCCGCAGGGAGGTACTCGGTTGACATACTGGCAACCGAAGTAGACACAGGGCGAAAAGTAATCATTGAGAACCAGTTGGAATCAACTGATCATAAACATCTCGGGCAAATTCTCACCTATGCATCGGCACATGATGCCAGCATTATTATTTGGGTGGTGAAGGACTATACCGAGGAACATAAACAAGCCATCGACTGGTTCAATCGGCACATGCCGGAACAAATCAGCTTCTTTCTCATTCAGATTGAACTATGGAAAATTGGTGAATCGGAGCCCGCACCCAGGTTTAACATTGTCTCTCAGCCGAATTATTGGGCAAAGACTTTAAAGAACGCCTCAACCCAGGCCAAGGGAAACCCCTCCGAACTCAAGTTACAGCAACTGAAATACTGGCAAGAGCTGAAAGGCTTTGTTAATACATCGGGGGAAAAGTATGGCATCTCATTCGGAAAAACACCGAGACCGCAACATTGGTATGAAATCAGTTTTGGCACATCAAAAGCTCATCTCAACCTGACGTTGAACTCAAAAACCAATCAGATTGGTTGCGACTTATACATTTACCGGGATGAAAGCATCTATACCAAAATTGAGCAGGACCGGGAGTTGATAAAAAAGGAACTGGGTGATTTGGATTTCAAAAATGACCCGAACAAAACGGGATTTCGAATTTGGAAGCTGATGGACGCTGACCCGGCTGACGAAGCCAAATGGCCGGAGTATTTTAAATGGATGTGCGAGCAAGTGATGAAATTTCAGAAAACATTTAAGAAGTATTTTCTATGACCAACCTCTCCGGCCTTATC
>DAIPHR010000264.1:0-3908 GCA_036771215.1 Cyclobacteriaceae bacterium | reverse complement strand
AGCTATGGCGTATCGAAAGATGGCGGCAAAACATTTGAGTTGAAGAACGCTCCGCATGGTGATCATCACGACCTGTGGATTGATCCTAACAACAACCAACGTATGGCTATTGCCGATGATGGCGGAGCACAAATTTCCAATGATGGTGGCGAAAACTGGACCACCTACCATAACCAGCCCACGGCACAGTTCTATCGCGTCACCACCGACAATGCCTTTCCGTATAACATTCTCGGGGCACAACAAGACAACACCAGCGTGCGCATTCCGCATCGCACCAGTGGTGCATCCATTACCGAAAGCGATTGGACCGCTCTCTCCATAGGCGAGAGTGCACACCTGGCACCTGATCCCACTAACCCCGACATCATTTACGGCAGCGATTACAAAGGCTACATGAGCATGCAGAATCTCGACAACGGGCAGGAGCGCAGCACCAACGTGTGGCCCGATTTGCCGGCCGGCTCGGGTGTGGAAGTGATGAAGTATCGCTTCAACTGGAACTATCCGCTGGTGTTCAGTCACCACGATCCGAAAAAACTCTACGCGGGCTCCAACTATCTCCACGTTACCACCAATGGCGGGCAGAGTTGGCAAACCATCAGCCCGGACCTTACGCGTGGTGAACCCGAAACGCTCAAGTCTTCAGGTGGGCCGATTACACAAGACAACACGGGTGCCGAGTACTATGCTAACATTTTTGTGATTGCCGAGTCGCCTTACACCAAAGATGAAATCTGGACCGGTTCGGATGACGGCCTGTTGCACGTGACAACGGATGGCGGCAAGAACTGGACGAACGTAACACCGCCTGCCAATGTCTGCCCCCGGCTGAATATGTGGAATAGCATTGACGTGAATCCGTTTGAAAAAGGCGGTGCGTACGCAGTTGCCACTTCGTATAAGTTTGGCGACTACACTCCGTACATCTATAAAACGTTGGATTATGGCAAGACGTGGACGGTGATTACCGCGGGGATTCCGAAAGAAGAGTTTGTGCGCGTGGTGCGGGCCGATCCCAAACGCAAAGGGCTGCTCTATGCCGGTACTGAAAAAGGGATGTGGATTTCGTTTGACGATGGCGCGAGCTGGAGCAAGTTTCAACTCAACCTGCCGCCCGTGCCCATTGCGGATTTAGCCGTGAAGAACGACAATCTGATTGCCGCCACCCACGGCCGCAGTTTCTGGTTAATCGATGATCTTACTCCGCTGCATCAACTCACAAAAGACATGGCCGCAAAAGAGGCGGTGCTTTATAAACCCATGGCCAGCTACCGCATGCCCGGTGGTGCCGGCTGGCGCGAAGCCAACCGCAAACTGGAAGGACAAAACCAACCGGGCGGTGTGATGGTGCATTTTTTTGTGAAAGCACTTGACGAGAAAGCAGACGTGAAGCTGGAGTTTCTGGAAAGTGATGGCGATGTGATTAAGAGCTATCACAACAAAGCCAAAGAGCGGGCCGAGCAACTTTCGGCAAAAGCAGGGGGCAACCGCTTTGTGTGGGACATGCGCTACCCCGGCTACAAAACGTTTCCGGGCATGGTGTTTTATGGTTCGCCCAATCTCGGCCCTAAAGCGGTGCCGGGCAAATACAAAGTACGCCTTACGGTGAATGGCCAAAGCCAGGAGCAGGAGTTTGAGATTTTGAAAGATCCGCGCATTAACACTACGTTGCCGGAGTTACAGGCGCAGTTCGACTTTTTAACCAAGGTGCGCGATAAGGTGAGTGACGCTAACCAGGGCGTGGTGGACATCCGTAAGATCAAGGACGATTTGGGTTCGTTGAAAAGCAAAATCGGGGCGGAGCCCCACTACAACGACCTGCGTGAAGCCATGAAAAAGTTTGAGGAGGAGTTGAACGTGCACGAAAACAACATTCACCAGACCAAAAACCGCAGCGTACAAGACCCGCTCAACTACGGCATCAAAATGAACAACCGGCTGGCGCACCTCATGGTGGAGCAGGGCGGAGGCGATTTTGCCCCCACGCAACAGGGCGAGGAAGTGCGGCAGATGCTGACCAAAATGGTGGATGAAGAGTTGGGAAAACTAAATGCCACCATCGACCGCAACGTGGAGCGCATCAACACCATGGCGAAAGAGAAAGGTATTGAATTGCTGAGCGTGAAAAAGGCACCGGTAGTGAACTGATTTTGGCTAATCTTCGTGTCTTCGTGTCTTTGTGGCTAAAGTGCCACAAAGGCAGCAGATCCGTAGGAAATCGTGTTACTTTTTCATGACCTCTTTTTCCAGTACGCGCTCTACCAGTTGATTCAGGGAAATGCGCAGGGCCTTGGATTTAGCTACCGCCATGCGGTGGATATCAGGCTTCACGCGCACGTTGAAGCTACCCTTGTATTCCTTATCAGGCTCCTTACCCATTTTTGTACATGTTTCCAGGTAATCGTCCACAGCTTCCTTGAACGACTTTTTGAGTTTGGTCACGTTGTCGGCCTCAAAAGTTACCACGTCCCGGATGCCCAAAATCCGGCCAAAGAAGACATCGTCTTCAGCGCTAAATTCTACAATAGCACTGTATCCTTTATACTGCAATGCGTTTTTCATCATGCTCGTTAATTAGTTAATCAATTAATCCGGCTTCGCGCAGGGCGTTAAGGATGATACCAAGGGCATATCGCTTAACAATTGGCTTCGGATGCGGCTCATGCAAGCTCACCACGAGCTGGCGTTGGGGGTGAATGAATTTCCTTCGGGAGCCACCACCCTTCACTTCCTGATAGCCAAATTTCGTCATCAAGGTTTGCAACTCTCGCCAGGTGAAGTCGTTTGGTCTGGACTTTAAGCGCAAAAGTGCCTTTTCAAACTTACTCACAATTTCAAATGTAACTAAATTTCAGTTGCAAACAAGGGCTTGGGAATTGAGCAGACGTAGCTACATTTGATTGGTAACCCGATCGGTCATGAAAATACTATTCTTTGTTATTCCCTGCATACTTGGATGTGTTGCTGCCCATGCCCAAGCTCCGCACCCGCTCGAAGGCCGGTGGGATCTTACCGTTAACTGGAACAACCGGCAGGTGCCCTCCTGGCTGGAGGTTCGCCACTCCGGGCGCGAGACGCTCGTAGGGCGTTTCTGTTTTGCCTTTGGCAGCGCGCGGCCCGTGGCCGAAGTGAAGTGGGACAATGGCAAATTCAGTTTTTCTATTCCACCGCAGTGGGAGCAGGGCAAACAAAACCTTGAGTTTACCGGCTTGCTGGAAGCCGACAAACTCATTGGCACGATGACTTACACCGATGGCCAGACCTCATCGTTTACCGGAGTGCGTGCACCATCGCTGTTACGCACGGCACCGCCCGTGTGGGGCGATCCGATAGCACTCATCGGCAAAGACCTGAACGGCTGGAAACCGGATGGCGACAAAAATCAGTGGGTGGTGGAGAACGGAGTTTTGAGCAGTCCGCAGTCCGGTGTAAACCTCCGCACGGTGCAAACGTTCACCGACTTTAAACTGCACGTGGAGTTTCGCTACCCGAAAGGCAGTAACAGCGGTGTGTATTTGCGCGGCCGCTATGAAGTGCAGATCAACGATGCGCTTGGCCTGGAGCCGTGGGACATCAACTTCAGCGGCATTTATGGGTTGCTGGCACCCAACCGCAACGTGGCCAAAGCACCGGGCGAGTGGCAGACGTACGACATCACGCTGGTCGGCCGCACGGTGACCATTGTAGCCAATGGCGTTACGGTAATTTCAGAGCAAGTGATTGCCGGCCCCACCGGTGGTGCAATCGACAGCCGCGAAGGCGAGCCCGGCCCCATCTTGTTGCAGGGTGACCACGGCCCGATTGAGTTCCGAAACATGATCATCACCCCGGCCCGGCCGTAAGGGCTTCCCGGATTCAGAATTCAGAATTTAGTATGTAGCATATAGAATACAGAATTCGGCATC
>DAIPHR010000263.1:0-3917 GCA_036771215.1 Cyclobacteriaceae bacterium | reverse complement strand
TTTGCGAAGGCTCGAGTCCATGTTAATCGCCATCAATAAGGATGAGGTGTTGATTATCTCCGGCACAGGCGATGTGCTGGAGCCCGATCATGAAGTGGCGGCTATCGGTTCGGGTGCTATGTATGCCCAGTCGGCCGCGTTGGCATTGAAAGAGCACGCACCCCACCTGAAGGCAGAAGACATGGTGCGCGAAGCACTCAACATTGCGGCTGACATTTGCATCTACACCAACCACAATCTGGTGGTGGAAAAAATCGGTTAAGCTGTTTCGCGAATAGCCTGAAGAATCAGCCCGCAGGCTTCCTGAATTTCGGCAGTCGTAATGGTGAGTGGAGGGGCAATCCGGAAGCTGTGTGGATGGGACAGGAACCAGTACGTAATCACACCCAATTCTTTTCCGCGCTGCACAATCCGGTTTACGCGGTCGGCCGAATCAAAGTCGATGGCAAACAACATTCCCTTCCGCCTGATTTCCTGGATGTCGGCATGCTGCAGTTTTGATTCTATTAACCTCCCTTTTTCTTCGACCCGATCGACCAGTTCTTCCTCCTCCAGCGCACATAACGTGGCCCAGGCAGCGGCCGCACACACAGGGTTGCCACCAAAGGTGGTAATGTGCCCCAGCATGGGGTCGCGGGCGAGTAGCTGCATGAGTTCCTCGGAAGAAACAAACGTGCCGATCGGCAGTCCCCCGCCAAACGATTTGGCCAGTGTGAGGATATCCGGAACGATGTTGAAATGCTGAAAGGCAAACCACTTCCCGGTTCTGCCGAGTCCGCATTGAATTTCATCCAGAATCAGCAGTGCTCCAACCTCCGTGCACCGCTGGCGCAAGGCTTGCATGTAATCGTAGGAGGGAATACGCACACCGGCATCTCCCTGAATGGTCTCGGCAATAACACAGGCGGTACGCGTGGTGATCAGGTCGAGCTGATCGGCCTCGTTAAAGTCGAGGAACCGCACATCCGGCAGCAGCGGACGGAATGCGGATTTCTTCAATTCATTGCCGGACACGCTCAGCGAACCATGCGTGCTGCCATGGTAGGATTTTCGAAACGAAATGATCTCTGTGCGGCCCGTGGCACGCTTGGCCAGTTTCAAGGCCGCTTCATTCGCTTCGGTGCCGCTGTTGACCAGGTAACAACAATTCAGGGAGGGAGGTAACAGTGCGGTGAGTTTTTGGGCCAGCCGATTGGAAGCGGATTGGATGTATTCTCCATACACCATCACGTGCAGGTGCTTGTTGAGTTGCTCCTGAATGGCCTGGATTACGCGCGGGTGCCGATGGCCCAGGCTGCTCACGGCAATTCCACTAATCATGTCAAGGTAGCGTTTGCCCTCAGGACTATATAGATAAATGCCCTCGGCCCGCTCTACTTTGATGAGGAACGGATCGGGTGAAGTGGGGGCCAAGCGATGAAGGAAAACGTCTTCGCTAAAATCCATGAAGTCAAAAGTAGCTGTGCAGGGCCATAAAATAAAGACCCCCGCATTTCTGCGGGGCCCTTCTACCAAACACCTTATCTTGTTTACTCGTTTCCGGTTGAGGCTACCAATTCATATTGGCGAACGTAACCCGGGGGATCTACTTCCGCCAAAGCCTTGTGCTTGGTGGCTCTGGTTTTTACCTGTAAGCGGGTAGCCAGTCGCTGATGCGGCACCTGCGTTCGCTTGCGCATCATGATCTTACACTCACGGCCAGCTACCTGTAGCTGTTTCTTATACTTCATCTTGAAGTGTTTCTCTTTGGCCTTAAAGAAGCTTTGGGCATGCACGGAGGGCGCGGCCAGCATCATCATGCATACTACACCCACAGCCATGATCAGGTTCAGCATTTTTCGGTTGTTGGCTCTCGTTTTCATAAGTTCGTTCTTGTTTTGTATGGCAAAGGTGCAGGCCACCGTCACATTATTTCGTGCATAATGCCATGCGATACTACATCCGTATCAATATGTGTTCCGGATCGGGACGCCCGGTATTAAAACCTTTCCATTCGGAGGAGAGACTTGAAATTTGGCTGGAAAGGGCCATTATTTAAAGATTAAACCCGTTGAGTTGAAGCTCCCTAACCTGGCCAGTGCCGTTTCGGGGGTAAAAAACTCTCGAAACGGGACAAAAAAAGGTGCTCCCGGGGGAACACCTTACATGGGTGCTGTGGATTGAAGGACGTTATTTGGCGGCCATGTGCTGCAAAAGATCGATCAACTTGGTGGAGTAACCCCACTCATTGTCGTACCAGGAAACCACCTTGACAAAAGTGTCGTTCAGGGCAATGCCGGCCTTGGCATCGAAAATGGATGTGCGCGCATCGCTCAGGAAATCCTGCGATACCACATCGTCCTCGGTGTAACCCAATATTCCTTTTAACTCACCTTCCGAGGCCTCCTTCATGGCAGCTTTGATTTGTTCGTACGAAGCCGGCTTGGCGAGGCGCACCGTGAGGTCTACCACCGAAACATTGGCCACCGGCACGCGGAAGGACATGCCCGTGAGCTTTCCTTTTAAAGCCGGAATAACAAGGGCCACGGCCTTGGCGGCTCCGGTCGAAGACGGGATAATGTTTTGGTAAGCTCCGCGGCCGCCCCGCCAGTCCTTCGCAGAGACGCCATCCACTGTTTTTTGAGTAGCCGTGACGGCATGCACCGTGCTCATGAGCCCTTCGAGAATTCCGAATTTGTCGTTCAGCACTTTGGCGATCGGGGCCAGGCAATTGGTGGTGCACGAGGCATTGGAGACAATGGTGTGCTGGGCGGTCAGTTCGTTGTGATTCACACCCATAACAAACGTAGGCGTATCGTCTTTGGCCGGTGCGGACATCACCACCTTCTTCGCTCCGGCCGCGATGTGTTTCTGTGCATCGGCCTGGGTGAGAAACAAACCGGTTGACTCGATGATGACTTCGGCTCCCACTTCATTCCATTTCAGGTTAGCAGGATCTTTTTCGGCTGTCACGCGGATTTTTTTTCCGTTCACCACCAGGTGACCGTCTTTCACTTCCGCGGAGCCCTCGAAGCGACCGTGTGTAGAGTCGTACTTCAGCATGTAGGCCATGTAATCGGGCGCCACCAGGTCATTGATGCCCACCACGTCAATATCCTTACGCTGCAAGGCGGCACGAAAGGCCAGGCGGCCGATGCGTCCGAAACCGTTAATACCAATCTTCGTCATGTTACTAAGGATTAAAATTGGGCAGCAAAAGTACGGGATAAAAGATGCAAACGAGTCTGAAATACGCCTTTTTTTTTCGATGGCACACTTGCAAATCGGGGTTAGGAATCTATCTTTGCACCACTTTTTTAAGGCCCGTTCGTCTAGGGGTTAGGACATCAGATTTTCATTCTGGTAACAGGGGTTCGATTCCCCTACGGGCTACTTCGGAGGCCGCTGAAAACAGCGGCCTTTTTTGTTTCGGTGCAAGCATAATTTTACCGTTGGGTGCCAATGCGTAATTGCACAAAAGTTTTCATACGCGGGCGCGCGAAGCTCTTTAATACCCTCACGTATTCCCTGAAAAGGGCCAATCGACAACCTCTGCATCAATTCTTTTGCGTGTCGTTTCCGAGTTGCCATCATGGGACGAACGCAGGGGAATGTTGCTGCCCGTCCGGGGAGGGGTAGATTGCATGAATGTTACTTTTCAATAGCCATTTTGCAGGCATGAGTGTCGTCTGCCATTGTTGGCGGAACTGCGATTGCCTCGTGGAATGGCATCACCAAAAACGACAAAACGGACAAAATTGTCCGTGCCGTATGTTTGCCGCTGACCGGGTGCGTAAGACATGAAAGGCTGTGTAAAAGAAACAATTCAAGGGAAGACTACTCGGCCGTATGCCTATTTAAACTATATTGTGTTTGATACTGCTTATGTGTTGAGAGACGCAGGTGCCATACGCGTGCCCGTTGCAGCCGGGTTTGAC
>DAIPHR010000262.1:0-3926 GCA_036771215.1 Cyclobacteriaceae bacterium | reverse complement strand
GCGCTACTGGCGTGAGGTGTGGTTTCCGCCTTATGAATTTCAGGAACTGCTCAAACAATGCTTCCTCATTGGCAATAAGTCGATGGCGCTGGTGGGGACCACCGGGTTTATCATGGGCATTGTGCTGACGCTGCAAACCCGCCCTACCCTTATTGAATTTGGTGCGCAAAGCTGGATGCCAGCCATGGTCGGCATTGCCATTGTGCGGGAAATCGGCCCCGTGCTTACCGCCCTTATCTGTGCGGGCAAAGTGGGCTCGGGGATTGGTGCCGAACTGGCCTCGATGAAAGTAACCGAACAAATTGACGCGATGGAGGTATCGGGCACCAATCCATTCAAGTACCTGGTGATTACCCGCGTAACGGCCACCACTATTATGATACCCGTGTTGGTGATTATGTCTGATCTGATTTCGCTGGGCGGCTCAGCCATTGTCGAGAATCTCAAGGGTGGCGTCTCGTTTACTCTCTATTTTTCCAAAGTGTTGGAGTTTCTGCAATTCGGAGATCTCCTCCCCTCGATCATCAAGTCATTCTTTTTCGGATTCGCCATCGGCATCATCGGGTGTTACAAGGGTTATACCTCGTCCCGCGGCACAGAGGGCGTTGGTCGCACGGCCAACGAAGCAGTCGTTATTGCCTCGCTCCTGGTATTTGTTCTTGACTTCATAGCGGTGCTGGTTACCGACATTTTTTATGAGCTCTGACGCGCAAACATATTCGTCTGTTGTCTCCATCCGCAACTTGCATAAGTCGTTCGGAAGCAACCACGTTTTACGGGGATTTCACCTCGATGTGGCGGCCGGTGAAAATGTGGCGGTCATGGGTAAGTCCGGGTCGGGCAAATCGGTATTAATCAAATGCATTATCGGGTTGGAACCGATAGACGAAGGCCAATTGATAGTGCTCGGCAAAGATGTGCCGAAACTTTCCGTACGGGAACTGGATGCATTGCGCGCAGATGTCGGCTTTCAATTTCAGGGCAGCGCCCTGTACGACTCGATGACGGTGAGGGAAAATCTTGAATTTCCGTTGCGCAGGCATCTGGAAAAGATAAAAGGATACCGGGCCGAAGATCTCGTGAAGGAAGCGCTGGAGAATGTGGGACTCTTGAATGCCATTGACCTGCTTCCCTCCGAGCTGAGCGGTGGAATGAAAAAGCGGATTGCGTTGGCGCGCACCATCATTATGCGGCCCAAGTTGATTTTATACGATGAGCCCACCAGCGGGCTGGACCCCATTACCGCACGCGAGATCAGCCGGCTGATCGTGGATATTCAAAAGCAGTACCAGGCGGCTTCGGTGGTGATCACGCACGACCTGGCCTGCGCCCGCATCACGGGTAACCGGCTGGTCATTCTCGCAGATGGAAAAAATTATGTTGAAGGTAAATACGAGGAAGTTGAGCGCATGACCGATCCGGTCGTTCATTCATTCTTCACGTAGCACAAATGATCTGATATATGGAAAAGTCAACCCAACGTACGGCCCGCCTCGGCTTCCTGGTCATTCTGGGAGCCCTCATCTTTACGATTACGGCCTATCTCATCGGCCAGAAGCAGGATATGTTTCGGCAAACGTTTGTCATATCCGTGGTATTCAATAATGTCAATGGATTACAGCCGGGCAATAACGTTCGCTTCTCCGGCATCAACGTAGGAACGGTTCTGTCGGTGGAAATTAAAAGTGACTCGGTCATTGAAGTGATGATGCGCGTTCGGGAAAGTGTGCGGCCGTTCATCAAGAAAGACGCGGTTGCCTCCATTGGTTCCGATGGTCTGATGGGCAACATGCTGGTGAACATCAGTCCTGGCTCGGCCACCGTTCCCCCGGTTGAAAACAAAGACCGCCTTCGCTCATTTAGCCGCATCAAAACCGATGATATTTTGAAGACGCTCAACATGACCAACGAAAATGCCGCCATGCTGACCTCCAACCTGCTGGAAGTGACGCAGCAAATCAAACACGGGCATGGCACGCTCACGTACCTGCTGTATGACAGCACGATGCGCCAGGATCTCACACGGTCCATTCGTAGTTTACGACAGGCCATGGACCAAACCAACCAGCTGCTGGCCGAGGCGAATGGAATTGTGG
Organism: Cyclobacteriaceae bacterium; assembly: GCA_036771215.1. GTDB lineage: Bacteria > Bacteroidota > Bacteroidia > Cytophagales > Cyclobacteriaceae > ELB16-189. The sequence goes on along the minus strand of DAIPHR010000262.1, from coordinate 1,830 downwards.
AACAAGTGGAGAAAGGAAAAGGTGTGGTTGGCTGGCTGCTGACGGACACGACCACAGCCGTGCATGTCAAAACCACGCTGGCGAATTTGGATAAAACGTCTGCGAGGATCACGCTCGCTTCAGACAGCCTTCAAGAATTTGTCAGCCGGCTCAATCACGACCCGGGTTTGCTTAATGCCCTCCTGCGCGACACCACCATGAGGACAGATTTTCAGGAAACCCTTCGCAATCTGAATGAGAGCAGTGTGAAGCTAAATGAAAACATGGAGGCCATGCGCAGCCATGTGCTGTTCCGCGGATACTTCAAAGACAAAGAGAAAAAAGCAAAGGCGGGTCAGAAGCCCTGATCATCAGGCCCGCTCCGCCAACGCCATCCAGCGGGCGGTCTTGGTCTCCAGCAGCCGGTCGATTTGGGCAATGCGCTCGGCACGTTCCTGAAGTTCGGCATGATCGGTAGAACCTCCCGAAAGCCGGGCTGTCTCCTCCCCTTTTTCAAGCTCAAGCTTCTCAATCTCGGCTACCAACGCATCCAACTCCTGCCGCTCCTTGTAGGAAAGTTTAGAAGGATGGGCAGACTCCACCTTCTCCACCTTTGGTTGTATCACCGGCTTTTCTTCCACAGCCGCCTTCTGATCATCAACCCACGCGCGGTAATCGGTATAGTTGCCATTGAATTTCCGGATTTTTCCGTTGCCTTCGAACACAAATAACTGATCGACCAGGTGATCCATAAAATACCGGTCGTGCGAAACCAGCAATAGGCACCCCGTGAATTTCTCCAGGAAATCTTCCAATACATTGAGCGTATCAATGTCGAAATCATTGGTGGGTTCATCCAGAACCAGGAAGTTCGGATTGGTCACCAGCAACTTGAGTAACTGCAGGCGTTTTTTCTCTCCCCCACTGAGCTTTTCCACGAACGTGTATTGCTTTTCGGGCGGAAACAAAAAGTTGTCGAGGAACTTGCTGGCCGAAATCTGGCTGCCGTCACTCAGGGTAATGAATTCCGCAATCTCTTTTACTTCTTCAATAACCCGGTGGTTGGGATTCAGGCTCACCGCCTCCTGCGTGAAGTAACCAAAGCGCGTGGTTACACCCGGAACAACTTCGCCCCCATCGGGTTTCAGACGCCCGGTGAGGATATCCAGAAAGGTGGACTTACCAACACCGTTTTGCCCTACCACACCAATGCGATCGAATTTCTTGAAGGTGTAGGAGAAGTTTTCAATGACAACCTGGCTCCCCCAGGATTTGCGGATATCATGAACCTCAAGAATTTTCCCGCCCTGGCGAGCTTCCTGGATATCAAGTTCCAGCCGTTCTTTTCGCAGATCGGTGGACGCCTTCTGCTGCAATTCATAAAACGCGTCCACGCGGTACTTGGCTTTCGTGCCCCGCGCTTTCGGTTGCCGTCTCATCCACTCCAGCTCTTTGCGCATCAGGTTACGCGCTTTCTCCACTTCAGACTTTAACATCTCCTCGCGCTCGGATTTCTTCTCGAGGAAATAGGCATAGTTGCCGTGGTACCGAAACAATTGGCCCCGGTCGATTTCGAGAATCTCCGTAGCCACAGCATCCAGAAAGTAACGATCATGGGTAACCATAATCACCGTCATGTTCACGCCACTGAGGTAGTTTTCCAACCATTCAATGGCCGATAAGTCCAGGTGATTGGTTGGCTCGTCCATGATGATGAGGTCGGGTTCGGCCAGCAACAACTGCGCGAGAAAGATCCGCTTCTTTTGGCCGCCTGAGAGCTCGCCTAATATTTTGTACATGTCCGGTACGCCAAGCCGACCTGTTACTTCCTGAACTTTGGCGTCATAGTCC
>DAIPHR010000261.1:0-3972 GCA_036771215.1 Cyclobacteriaceae bacterium | reverse complement strand
GCGTCTTATCGCGACCATACCAGGCATGTAATTCCTTCGACCAGTCATCGTGCGGCCGCTGAGTCCGTTTGCCTTCATTAACGATCTCCTGCGCAGGCCCGGGGCGGGGGCCCCACACCGCCAATTCACGGTCGGATTGAAAAAGCACGACCCGCGGAATGGACCGCGTGCCGTTAAACAAATACTGATCCATGACGGCCGGGTTTTCATCGCGAAGCAGTAACCGAAAAGTTATTCGGGGGTTGACTTCGGCTATGCGCGCAATAACCGGAAGGTTTTGAGCCGCATCGCCACACCAGCCCTCGGTAAGCGCGACCCAGGTTTGCTCCAACTTAATTTCAGCGGCTGCGGCACGTAAGTCCGCAGACAGATCAATTTGCTTCTCCAGGCGCTGCATCCGTTGCTGATTGAGGCGGGCGTAGGAAATCATCTTTTCACTTTGATCCTGTCCGGTGGTCTTACCTTCCGTCAAAAGGCGGTCGAGCAACTGTCGGTACGCGGGGTAAGCCAACCCATGGCTGATGGCTACCTGCTCAATTTCGGGGCTGGTCATTACGGGTTGACAAAAAGTCGAAGTACAAGCTAGAAGGTTTGCTGAATTTCCTTTTTAACCTCAGATAAGGCATGACCGATCGGATCAATGCTCTTGCCCATCGTATTCTCGAATATCTTCTTTGCCAGATCAAGCCCGGTAGCGTCTGCCGGTAAGGCAGCGGCAGCATCATTGATGAGTATGAATAGATCCTCTTTGGCATTCTTTACCATGCCCCAAACATTCTCGCTCATGTACACCTGCTGCGATACGTTGTGGTTGTACTCGTTTCGCACCTCATCCAACAAGAGCTTTTGAAACTCGCGGGCCGTATACGCAGGATTATTCAACCGAATGAGCAGGTTTTGCGGAGAAATGCGCTCAAGAAAAAGCGTAATACGTTCGTACGCTTGCAGCCGCGCAGGGAGAATAGTTTCGATCGCACGCGTGCGAACTTCGAGCTTTTTCAACTCGATTTCTTTGGCGGCTTGCGAGCGCACCACAATATAAATGGCGTACAAAATTCCAGCTGCCGGCAGCACGATTTTTGCTATTTCGAGAAGATAGTTCATACAGGATTTTCGGGAATAACCGCCCGAATTTAGATAATTTTGTCATCGTTATGGGTTTTCAACCGGTTTCCATTACACCGTCAGCTGCGCTGGAAGTTCGGAAGATCATGCAAAACAAGAACATTCCGGCCGGCTATGCCTTGCGCATTGGAGTTAAAGGTGGCGGCTGCGGGGTGTCCCTTTTGATTGGTTTCGACCGGCCCAAACCGAACGATCAGCAATTTGAGGTGGAGGGAATCCCGGTGGTAGTAGACAAACGCCACACCCTGCACGTGGTGGGCAAACAGGTAGACTTTTACGAAGGGGCCGATGCCCGGGGTTTTGTTTTTGTTCATGAGCCGGTTGAGGGAAAAAAGAACCATGAAACAGACCGGTACCCCGATCAGGTAGCATAAGTGACGTCATGTTAGTGGCGACCTGAATCGTTCACAACGCCCCCTCATTGCCTTCATTTGTGTCGGCAACTTTTTCTTCAGCCGTAACTAACGGCTCTGGGTAACGACTACCGAGGCCTTTTGACAAACGCCCCCTATCGGTGGATTGAACTTGGCGATTTTCACCTCCGCACGAAGCGCCATAGGGAACCGCGCCAGAATAGTAGATGCAATGGAATGTCCAACTGACTCCAACAACTTGGACGGCCGGTCCATTTCGGCCTTCACTATGGCATATAAGTCCTCGTAATTAATGGTGCCTTCCAAATCATCACGAAACGCTTGCTCGCTGAATTGGGTCTCCACCCGCACGTCTACACTGAATTTGTTCCCGGAGGATCGCTCGTGCGGATAGACACCGTGATAAGCGTGAAATTCAAGGCCCTCCAGGGCAACCTCACCTTTCATTGAATGTCGTCAAAGAAGGAATGCTGAAAAAGTTTTTCCGTAGTGGTAACTTCAGCGGCAATGTGCACTTCCGACAAGGCCGGCTTGTTGGCGGGCGGGGTGGGTGGGGTAACCGCCTTTTCATCAACCGCATTCGGCATCAGCGACTTTTTCGTTTCGCGTCTGGCCATCATCAGGTGCTGCTCCGGGTCGAATCCCCTCTTGACGTTTTGAAGCCGCTCGGCACGCTCCATGGCTTCGGCTGAAATTCGCTTCAGATCAACCAGCAGATTTTCGCGTTGTGCATCCAGCGTTTTGTACTCGTGCACCATACCTTTGAGCTGGTCTTCCATGTCTGTGAGCCACTGGCGCGCCATCATTTCGGCTTCCTCAAGTGTATTCTTTGCTTTTGCCCTGGCTTCATACAATAGCGCTTCGGCCCGTAGCTGGCTCTCCTTGAGTTGCAGTTCAGCCGCTTTATGCGCCTGTTCAATCACGCTGGCTCCCGTGTCCTCAGCCGTTTTCAGCGTCTTAAATAAGGAAGTCTCCACCTCGCGCAGTTTAGTCACTTCGCGCTCAGCCACATCCAACTTTAATTTGAATTCTTTACACTCATCCTGCAGGCGCTCCCATTCCTGGGAAAGCGAAAGCAGATAAGCATTGACTTCATCTTTGTCGTACCCGCGCAGGGTGCGTTCAAAGGTTTTCTGGCGAATTTCGAGCGGTGTAACTTTCATGGTTGTTGCGTTAGTTTAAAAAATTAATATCCCAAACCGAGATCGTACGATCATCGCTGGCGCTCACCAGCTGATCGTTAAAAAATGTCCACAATACTTTGTTGACTGAAGTGCCATGCCCCGCGTGGCGGGCTTTGTCGATGACTTTCAACAGTCGCAAGGTGCCCGTCTGCCACACCTTGATGGATTTATCCATGCTGCAAGTTACAAAATGTTTCCCATCCGGGCTAAAGGCGATGTCGTTGATGGCAAACAGGTGAGCCACCACATCCCCGGCCGGGGCATAGCCCTGATCGGCCCGCCAGGCCTTCAACCGGGCATCGCGCGAACCACTCAGCAAGCCGGGGTTTCCCGGAGTATAGGCCAATGCAAAAACCGAGTGAGTATGAGCCGGCCAGGCGTGCGTTATTTCCAACGTGTGCAGATCGACAATGCGAATAAATCCATCGCTTGATCCAACGGCAAGTTCGGCTTTCGTTGGGTTGACGGCTATGACGCGGGCGCGTTCGCCCGAGAGCGCTAACCTCTTTTGAATCGTTAGCGTTGGCCGGTGCACCACCGTTAAAAAACCCTCACCATCGGCCACAAGTAAAAGATCACCGGCCGATTGAATATCAAAGATCGCGGCTCTGGTTAGCCGCACGGAGGCCACCTCTTTTCGTTCGCGCCAGTTGATTACATGGATACCTTCATAGTTGTGTCCAACAATGAGTAAATCGGACTGTGGGATCAAATGCAACGCATAAATCGAATTGGGGAGCTGTGCCATTTGCCGGCCCTCGCCCGGTTGGCGTAAATCCCACTGCACGACCGTGCCATCGCCCGAACCCGAAAAAAAAATGGGGTGCTCCGCGGAAGGAGCCAGCGTGTACACCGCATCGCGATGGCCGGTGAGCGTATGAACCTTTTTGATCTCAACCTGAGACATGACCGTATTGATAACGCAAAAATTGACACTTTTGTCAGTATAATACGAAATGGCATGCCTCTTTTTGAGTATTCGCGGCAAAATCAGCAGCAAGCGTGGGCACTTTGGAACATCACCGAGTCAGAGGAAGAATTGGCTTTCAAAGCCATGGAAACGGCTCCCGAGGACCTCGTGGCCGTAGAAAAAAGACTGGAATGGTTGGCCGGACGCGCGTTGCTGCACGAACTGACCGGCCGACTGGAGATTGAATATGCTGGGATTTGGAAGGACGAGTTTGGGAAACCGTTTCTGAAGGGGTCAAAAGCCTCGATTTCCCTGTCGCACTCTTTCCCCTATGTGGCCGCCCAGGTGGGGCCATTTCCGGTAGGTGTTGCCGTGGAGC
>DAIPHR010000260.1:0-4033 GCA_036771215.1 Cyclobacteriaceae bacterium | reverse complement strand
GCGCATGAGTAAAAGGGATTTTAAACGAACTACGGTAACCGCGGCATTGCCCTATGCCAACGGCCCGCTCCACATTGGCCACCTGGCCGGTGCGTACCTGCCGGCCGATACCTACGTGAGGTACCTGCGGCTGAAGGGTGACGATGTAGCCTTTGTCTGCGGATCCGATGAGCATGGCGTGGCCATCACGCTGGGCGCCAAAAAGGAGGGCGTAACTCCTCAGACCTTTGTGGATAAGTACCATGCTTTGATGAAGCAGGCCTTCGCTGATTTTGGTATCTCATTCGATATCTACTCGCGCACGTCTTCGGCTATCCACCGCGAAACCTCCCAGGATTTCTTCCGGAAAATTGACGCGCAGAAACTTTTTGTCGAGGACACGTCTGACCAGTTTTACGATGAGCAGGAGGGTATCTTTTTGGCCGACCGCTACATTGTCGGCACCTGCCCCAACTGCGGGCACGATCGCGCCTATGGCGATCAGTGTGAAAAGTGCGGTACCAGCTTAAGCCCGCGGCAACTGATCAATCCGCGCTCGGCCGTATCCGGTAATGCCCCGGTGCTGAAGCCAACCAAGCATTGGTATTTCCCGCTCGATCGCTTCGAAGGGTGGTTGAAAGAATGGTTATTGGAAGGTCACCGGCACGATTGGAAGACGAACGTATACGGCCAGTGCAAGTCCTGGCTGGAGCAAGGATTACAACCGCGTTCCATTACACGCGATCTGGATTGGGGTATACCCGTGCCGCGCGAGGATGCCAAAGGCAAAGTGCTGTATGTGTGGTTCGATGCACCCATTGGTTACATCAGTGCCACCAAGGAGCTAAAGGGAGCCGACTGGGAGAAATACTGGAAAGATCCCGACACGCGGCTCGTTCACTTCATTGGCAAAGACAACATCGTTTTTCATTGCATCATCTTTCCGGCCATGCTCAAAGCCGAGGGCTCGTTCATTTTGCCCGACAATGTGCCGGCCAACGAGTTTTTGAACCTCGATGGAGATAAGATTTCAACTTCGCGCAACCATGCCGTGTGGCTGCACGAGTACCTGCGCGATTTTCCCGGGCGAAGGGACGAGTTGCGCTATGTGCTCACCTCCATTTCACCCGAAACCAAAGATGCCGACTTCACCTGGAAGGATTACCAGCAGAAAGTGAACAGTGAGCTGGTGGCGATACTCGGCAATTTTGTGAACCGCGTGATGGTGCTCACCCACAAGTATTTTGAAGGCCGCGTGCCTCCGGCCGAGGAGTTGAAAGGAACCACCGACAAGCGCAAAAAAGTGCTGGCGGTTTACCACCAGGCTCACCGCGACCTCGATCAAAGTGTGGCTGCGCTGATCGATAGCCTGGAAAACTTCCGCTTCCGCGAGGCGCAGTTTCAGTTGATGAACATGGCGCGCACGGGTAATAAATTCCTGGCCGATACGGAGCCATGGAAACTCGCGAAAGAGGACATGGACGCGGTGGGCGCCATTCTCAACTACGCGCTGATGGTGGTGGGCAATCTGGCCATTGCGTCCGCGCCCTTCCTGCCCGATGGCAGCGAAGCCATCCGGCAGCAGTTGGGTGTTGATCTCAATGCCGCCAGCCGTCAATTCTGGACCGGCAAGAAATTAGTAGAACCTGTGCCGGCCGGCCATCAGCTGGGCCAGCCGGTGTTGTTGTATAAGAATGTAGAAGATGCCGACATCCAGCCGCAGCTGGAGCGGCTGCAAAAACCTAAAGGGACAAACGTGGAAGCAACCGCCAACTCCGTTAAACCGCTGAAGCCGACTGTAACCATCGATGACTTCGGCAAACTGGACATCCGCATTGGTACGGTGACGGCAGCCGAGAAAATGGAAAAATCCGACAAGCTGTTGAAACTTACTGTCAACAGCGGGCTGGACCAGCGCACCATTCTCAGTGGTATCGCGAAGCAGTACACCCCCGAGCAGATGGTGGGCAAGCAGGTGACGTTTATTGCCAACCTGGCCCCGCGCAAGATGATGGGTATCGAGTCGCAGGGTATGATTTTGATGGCCGAAGATCAGGACGGCAAGCTGCGGTTGCTGCAACCCAATGAAGCGGTTAGTCCCGGGGCGTCAATCAGATGACCAAAATTATGATGAAATTTTTCGTCTAATGGAAAAACACGAGAAGGGATTATGCAAACGCTGAAGCGGAGAAGGCAACAGAAGTAAGTGAGTTGTACGTTCAGGAAATTGGAACCGACTTGCATGATGACCTGATTCAAAAGTTATCTTCATTTAGACTTAGTATTGACGGTCTTCAGCGCTCCTTCAATAACCCCGATGAAGTCGTACGCCTGGCGACTAAGATGCAAGCTGAATTTCTCACCATTGTTGATTCGATACGAAGAACTTCCCGGAAGTTAGCACCTGTTGGTCAGCAAGGCGATTCCCTTCAGTCCGCTATCCGATTTTTGTGTACATCGATGGAGTATCCGGGTGTCGCTCAAATTCACCTGGCTACCGAAGGAGAAGAGATTTGGCTGACCGCACGAGACTCCAGGTACTTGCAACGGATGGTTCAAGAGCTAATCCACAACGCATTTCGACACTCATCAGCGTGGCATGTGTGGGTAGACCTTCGTCACTCTGCCGAAAATGTGATCATCGTTGTTGAAGATGATGGCCTTAGCTCGTCCCCCAAGTCAGAATCCATCAAGCGTTTGCGAGATAAATGGAACACCTTACGCATGCGTGCTACAGTCATTGGTGCGGCTCTTTCCTACGAGGCTGGATCCAAAGGTGGGCTTCGGGTTACCATTACTTATCCGATCTCCGTTGCCGGAAGTCAAAGTAGGCCGTTACGATAGGCAAATGCGAGTAGCGCTGCTGTATTCGGAACCTTTACTTTTTTAAGCAAACGACCCCGATATGTTTCTGCAGTATTTTCGGGTAATTTGAGCAGGGCCGCCAACTCTTTGGGTGTCAAGCCGTCATGGATCGCGCGTAGAACTTCCTTCTCTTGGTACGTAAGAAGCACTTTTGGCACGTGATCCCATCGATGAGAAAATATTTTGATGACGGTCAGGATTCTTTCGGGGAAGTACTGACCATGACTGCGCACCTGATTAATCGCCTCCAGCACCGCCTTAAAGCCATCCAACTTAAAGGCGATTCCGTTAACACCAGCTTTTAATAGGTTGACCAATAATTCGGTGCCCTCAAGCCCGGTCACCACTACCACGGGCAGGTCCGGATGCAAAGACCTGATTTCATAAAGCAATTCAAGTCCGTTGGTTCCGGGGAGCCGAATGTCTAGCAAAACCAGATCGATTTTTTTGGTCTTTAAAATACCCAGACAACCTGATGCATCTCGGGCTTCGAGGACATCCGCAATGCCAGATTCCGAAATTAAAAGCGAGCGAAGCCCCTCTCGAAGAAGGACATCGTCATCGACCAACAGAATCCTTAAATGACTGGCAACGGTATGCATTTGGAGAAAAGGAAGTAGTTACGAGAAGAAACCTAACAAAGGCCGTGTCTGGTTTTCCGGACAAATTACAAAACGACTTCCTCTTAGGCAACCGGCACATTAAATTTCCATGGCCAATCAAAGTAATGATGAACAAGACAAAAAAAAGAGGATGGTTACAAACGAGCCTCCTGATGATGTGTGTAGTAGGTGTCGGCTACCTCATTTTCCGAGACGTGACCAAACGTGAAATTGTGTACATCGATACGGTACGGCTGTTGAATAGCTACAAGGGTATCGAACAAGCCAAGGCGGAATTGGAAGCGAAGGCGAAGGCTTATCAGGGCCGGCTGGATACGCTACAAGCGGAGATGAGCACATTGGCCACAGACCTAAATAACCGCGCAGCCAAATTAACGGCTCGCGAAAGAAAGTTGATGGAAGACCTCATTAATTCCAAACAGGCCCAGATCGAACAGTACGGTGGCGTAATCAAGACGAAAATTCAAGAAGATAATATGGCATTAACGGGGAAGGTGCTTACCCGTGTGAACGAATTCGTAAAACGCTATGGCGAAAGCAAGGGGTACCGGATTATTCTGTCTACT
>DAIPHR010000259.1:0-4037 GCA_036771215.1 Cyclobacteriaceae bacterium | reverse complement strand
CGGGGCCACATTGGCGGTTTTATCTGATACACTGATGGAGCCCGAGGCCATGCGGTATGATTTCTGGTCCTGTCATCAGGGTTCGGTGCCCGTACAAAATTACCTCGGGTGGTTCACGGTCTCGCTGGTAATGATTTCAGTGTACCACGTGTTCAGGGTGAAAGCCGAAAATCGACTAGCCCTCCCGTACTACTTTATACAGCTTTTTTTCTTTCTCGTGTTAGTGGTGGCGCTTCGGTGAGTATTCTGCCTCGTTTCAAAATCGCTTTCACCCCGACTTCAAAGTAGAACGCCAGACTTCTTTCATTTCCCCGCCTGACGGTAGGCATGAAATGGGCGTCCAATCGTGTGCAATTTCAGGGCGGCTTCTAAACGTGTTTGGCCTATGGAAGAAACGCCCACCCCGGCTATCCGCAAACCGCACGGGATGAATCCGGTTAAGGGTATAACTGCCCCACGGCTCAAATGTTCGCCAGCGTATGAGGCGCTGCCGTTACCGGGCGATTGATGAACCCAATCAAAGCCGGATCGGAACCGATGTGCACCAGGCTACTGAAGATGGCCATGTTGGTTTGCCCTGCGGCATTGATCGTGCCGATGATGCTGACCGACTTAAATCCGGTGAGGCTATTGACAAAGTTTGCGCGATAAAAGCGCTCCCAGCTTTGAAGGGTTGTGGATGAAATGGAGAGCATACGCTTTAAAGCGCTAATCCCCGAAAAATGTTTTGAAAAAAGGGCTTTTTCATCCTTCGAATTAACCATACAGCCACAGCAGTCATTGAGGCACCCAGGTCATCACGCCCGCTACGAACGGAAGGTCATGAGCACCAACACATCCGATTAAATGGCACGCGAAATAATTTCGGCCAGCAGGTGTATCTTTCTCCATACCCCCCGTTTTATGTCCGATACAAACAACCCGATCTATGAACCGCTTAAAATGGCTTTTGGCTGCACCTCTTCTTTTCGCATGCCAGAACGAAGAATCATTATTACAAAAAGACGCAGAGACGTTAACCAGTTTGACTGGTGGCGCAGGGAACATCAAGCGCTGGAAAATTGAAAGCGCCACTCTGACAAATTCATTCAAACCAAAAGGAATGTCCATTGGTACGTTGGCGAATGTTAAGGATGACGAATTCATCTTTGAAAGTGAGCCCGGGGACGCAAACAAAGTTGTCTTCACCTGGCAAACACGAAATGAAATACGGACATCAGCATCATCCACCAAGATGGCACTGCTTGATTATTATCGGTCTGCAATCCAAAAGATCATTTGCATTCAGTCAGACGGGTCAATTGTGACAGGCGATCCGAATGTAAAAATGGAATTGGTTTCCGACCGGATTAAACTCGATATCACGAAAGGAAATGCTTCACTTCATTTTGAACTAACCACCGAGAACGAAGATACCGGTGAACTAGCCGGATCGCTTAACTTCAACCAGCTGACAACTGTCTCCGGCAAAGGTATTGAGCAGGCTGCCGGATTCGTGGGGTCAGAAGCATCGAACTCGCTTTACATTGCCTACCGGAGTCTGGAGGGTAGCCAACCGGAAAAAATCATCCGCTACGGAATTGATGACGGGACTGTTCTAACTCAGGAATTTGAAAAGTCCGATTTTGTGACCAAAGAAGCACATATCATTAATGACGAGCTAAAGATTGTGGGTGCCCGATTCGTAAATACATATTCACTGGATTTAAGTAAAGAGCCCGTTTCGGTTCCGCACAACCTGACGTTAAGCCGCTACGGCTCCACTGTCGTGGATCATGAAGTTTTCTTGTTTGGTGGTGACTTGCTTAACACGGCAAAAGCAAATACAGTTTATAAACATGACCAGCAAAGCGGGTTACTCAACGAAGTGGGCACCCTGCCCGAGCCTCGGTTTTGGGCGCACGGTGAAATTGTGGATGACAAACTGTTTGTATTCGGTGGTCGGCAGTCATTTACTTCGGCCGAGGCAGAAGATGATATTTTTATATTTGACCTGACCAACAAATCCACCCAAACCCTCAAGCTTCCGAAACCGCTCCACCGCACGTTTGCCGCGCGCTTTGAGCACTTCATTTTTATTGCCGGTCAGCGCGAAATAGGGGTCCAGAATTGGGAGACTTCCTTTGGCGTCTTCAACACCCATGACAACAGTTACCAGGAGTTGCCAAGCTCACTCCCGACAAACGGCAAAGAGACCGTGTACGGAATCACCATCATTGGCTCAACTATGTACATACTATACGGTGCAACCGACACCAGTTCGTTCGGAATTTACTCGGCATCGCTCCCGTAGTTGCACCGAACCCTCAGGTAAACGACAGGGCGCCCATAGTGCCCTGTTGTTTTAATTCGACCATCTCAAAAAAACAGGTTTTATACCGCCTTTGGCCCCAACTTTTGAACGCGTTGTTCGCCCTCGTTTCGTACTTTTGCGGCTTCATTGAACTGGATTTTTACCCATGGCCGACTACTCGAAAGACGAAATTAAACGCATTGAAGAAAAATGGCGCGCAGAATGGAAAAAGCGCGATGTGTACAAGGTGTCGAATGATTCCCCGAAGCCCAAGTGCTATGTGCTGGATATGTTTCCGTACCCCTCCGGGGCCGGCTTGCATGTGGGCCACCCGCTGGGCTATATCGCCAGCGACATCTACGCCCGCTTCAAGCGCCTGAAAGGTTTTAATGTGCTCCACCCGATGGGCTTCGATGCGTTTGGCTTACCGGCCGAACAATACGCCATCGACCACGGCATTCACCCGGCCAAATCTACGGCCGATAACATCGAGAACTTTAAGCGGCAGATGGGCAAGATTGGCTTCAGCTACGACTGGAGCCGCGAGGTACAAACCTGCGACCCGAAATACTACCGCTGGACACAGTGGATCTTCCTGCAGATTTTCGATAGCTGGTTTAACCGGAAGAAACAGAAGGCCGAGCGCATCAGCGAGCTCATCAAAATTTTCGAAACGGAAGGGAACCGAAATCATCCGATTCCAAATTCGAAATTCAAAATTCAAAATTTTGAAGCCACGGGATGGAAGGCGTTCTCGGAAGAGGAAAAACAAGAGGTGCTGATGCAGTACCGACTGGCCTACCTGGCTTACACCGATGTGAACTGGTGCGAGGCGCTGGGCACGGTGCTGGCCAACGATGAGGTGATCAACGGAGTGAGCTACCGCGGGTGACACCCAGTGGTGAAACGCCAAATGCGCCAGTGGAGCCTGCGCATTACCGAATATGCCGAGCGCTTGTTGAAGGGACTTGACGAAATCGACTTTAGTGAGTCGATGAAAGAGATTCAGCGGAATTGGATTGGGAAGAGTGTGGGGGCGTTGATTGAATTTGACCTCACCCCCGACCCCTCTCCGGAGGAGAGGGGTGCGTCCACACCGAACGAACTTCGAAGCACCTCCCCTTCTCCTGTGGAGAAGGAGAAGGGGGATGAGGTCCACGCACAGGATATCATCTTCACCACCGACTCCAAAACATGGCAGGCACTAAAAGACCATGCACGCGAAAACCGCAAAAATCCAACCGAAGCGGAAGACGCACTCTGGCAAGCTGTTAGGAACAATGCACTTGGCTTTCGTTTCAGGCGCCAGCACGCCATTGGTCGTTTCATTGTTGATTTTGTGTGCATCGAAAAAAAGCTAATCGTAGAGGTGGATGGCGCCATCCATCAAAACCAAATACGAGAAGATGAAGAGCGCACGGCAATTTTGGAACACGAAGGATTTCGTGTGATTCGCTTCACGAACACGGAAGTGCTTCAGCAACTTCCATTCGTGATTGAGAATATAAAAAATACACTCTCCTCCTCCCCCTCTCCTGTGGAGAGGGGGTCGGGGGGTGAGGTCCTCACCGTCTTTACCACCCGCCCCGACACCATTTTTGGCGTTGACTTCATGGTGCTGGCTCCTGAACACGATCTCGTCAAAAGAATTACCACACCCGCGCAGCAGGCCGAAGTGGATCAGTATTTAAAATACGTTGAAACCCGCTCGTAAGTAGACCGCATGGCCGAAGTGAAAAAAATC
>DAIPHR010000258.1:0-4077 GCA_036771215.1 Cyclobacteriaceae bacterium | reverse complement strand
GCCCGTGGAAGTATTCGTGCTCTGGGGTATCGCTTTTCTGCCCGTGATCATTCTCGTTATCGCAGCGCATGAGGCGGGCCATGCCCTAGCCGGCATCTCACAAAACTTTGACTTCCGGATGTTTGTGGTGGGGCCGTTCATGTGGGACAAAGAACAACACGGCTGGAAATTCAAATAGAATAAAAATGTAAATGTAGCGGGCGGTATGGTTATTTGCCTGCCCCGCGACACCGAGGATCTGAAGAAGCGTTTTATGGTATACGGGGCGGGCGGCCCACTGGCCAGCCTGTCGTTGACGGTCGTGGGCTACCTGCTTCACCTCGCACTTCCGTCCGGGTCCTACATCGGTTATCTTTTTCTGCTGATTGCGTTACTGTCCTTCCTGATTTTTGTTGTCACCATTATTCCCATGCAAGTGGGCGGATTTACCACCGATGGCGGACGAATTCTCAATTTGCTGCGGGGCGGGGAGCGCACCCAGTTTGAAACGCTCTTGATCAAACTGATCACCCAGAGCACAGCCGGTGTGCGCCCGGCCCTGCTGAACTGGCAAGATCTCGTGGAGGCCGACCATCTGGGCCGCAAGCTGAACTCACCTTTTCATATCTACATCCAAAGCTACTTCTTTCAATCGGCCTGGGACAAGGGCGACCTCGAGATGGCGCACCAGCATCTGCTGGCTTATGTGGTCGGCAGCGAAAGTATACCCAAAGGCTTGCGGGGTATGGTATGGCTGGATGCCGCCTTGTTTTTTGCCGTGGCCAAACAAGAATATGCGCAAGCCCGCACCTATTGGCAGAATTTCATCCCCTCGGCCATCATACCCAAAGCGCAGATACATGCCGTTGAGGCGGCTCTTTTGCTGGAAGAAAACCGGCAACAGGCGGCCGAAAAAATAGACGCAGCCGTGCGCGAATTGCCCAACATGCTCGATCGCGGTGCTGCCCTCGCCCTGCACGACATATTACTGGTGTTGAAAGGCATCGCAGCCTGATTTTTCCGGCCGGTGGTGCAGCCGGGGGCCGTCCCGCCCAGGCAAAAAATTCCTTACTTTTGGGTATGAAGCTATCAACCGGCTCCGTTCTCCTGCTGACAGCAGCCGTGGTCATCGGCTGCTCTGCCCCAGCCCCCGAAGTGCGCACCTGGAAGAGCATTGAAAAATCGCTTCAAACCCAATTCATCACTGCAGCAGATGGCGACACCATCAACCTGCCCGAAGGCAACTTTATGTTCACCAAAACACTGGTGATGGACGGCAAGAAAAATGTCGTCATCCGCGGGCAGGGTATGGACAAAACCATTCTCTCGTGGAAAAATCAAACCGAGGGCGCCCAGGGGCTGCAAGTGAGCAATGGCGTCAACATCGTGTTGCAAGACTTTTCCGTGGAAGATGCCAAAGGCGATAACCTGAAAGTGAACGACACGCGCGGCATCACGCTGCGCAGAATCCGCTCCGTGTGGTCGGAGGGACCGAAGACGGAAAACGGGGCGTATGCGCTCTACCCCGTGCTGTGCAAAAATGTGCTCATGGAAGAATGCATCGCCATGGGCAGCTCCGATGCCGGCATTTACGTGGGGCAGTCCGACAGCGTAATCATCCGCAACAACAAAGCCTACTGGAATGTAGCCGGCATTGAAGCCGAAAACTCGAAGTACGTAGAGATCTACGGCAACGAAGCCTACGAAAACACCGGAGGCCTGCTCGTGTTCGACCTGCCCGGCCTCACCACCTACGGCCATACCACGCGCGTGTACAACAACTACATCCACGACAATAACCACGACAACTTCGCGCAAAAAGGAAACATCGTAGCCAGTATTCCGCCCGGCTCCGGCATGATGGTGCTGGCCACTCACCATCTGGACGTGTTCGACAACCGCATCGAAGACAATCGCTCCGTAGGCCTGGCCATCGTCAGCTACGAACTGGTGGCTGCGCTCAACGAGGGCGAGCAGGAGCAGACCAATTCCATCGGAGGCGTGCAAACGGTGAACAACCGCTTCCGCGAAGATTCGCTCTACAATCCGTTTCCGCACAACATCAGCGTGCACCGCAACACCTTCCAAAACAAACACTGGTTCCCCACCACGCAGAGCGACATTGGCAAGCTGTTGCTTACCAAATCGTTCATGAACCCGCCCGATGTGTTGTTCGATGGCATCGCCAACCCCAAACAACCCGAGCGCGCCATTTGCATCCAGGACAATGGCGACATCACCTTCATCAACCTCGATGCCGGCAACGACTTTGAAAATCTCTCGAAAGACGTGAAGCCCTTTGAGTGTCCACCTGCGCAGGCGCGGCTATGAAACACAACGCGTGGTGGTGGTGCCTGATGTTCGCGGTGCTGGCGTGCCGGCAGCCCGAAAAGCAGGATGTGGTGATAGCCGAAGAAGAGCCCGTGGCCACCGACTTATCGGCACTGGGTAAACCCACCCTTTCGGCCTACGGATTTTTTACAGGCGACCTCAAAAACCTACAACCGGCCGAGGGCGTGTGGCCCTACGAACTGAACTCCGCTTTGTTTACCGACTACGCCTTCAAGCAACGGTTTGTAAAGATACCGGCCGGCCAGCGCGTGGGGTACAACGGCACCGAGGTGCTCGATTTTCCCGAAGGCACCATACTGATTAAAAATTTTTATTACCCGGCCGATTTTCGCCAGCCCGAAGGCGAGCGTAAAATTCTGGAAACGCGCCTGCTGCTGTTGCAGAACGGAGAGTGGAAGGCGCTGCCCTACATCTGGAATGACAAACAAACCGAAGCGTACCTGGAGGTGGGCGGCAAGACTACGACTGTTTCGTGGCTGCACCTTGATGGACAAACGCGCCAGGCGAAGTACTCCATACCCAATGCCAACCAGTGCAAGGGTTGCCATTGGCGCGGAGATCAGGTAGTGCCCATTGGTCCTTCGGCCCGGCAACTGAACGGGCGCCTGCCCGGCCATGCGCAGACGCAACTGGTGGAGTGGCAGCAACGGGGCGTGCTGGAGCTGCCGGCCGAGGCTGCGCTGCCGCGCCTCGCGGCCTATGACGATGCGCGCGAAACCACCGAAGCGCGCGCCCGCGCGTGGCTGGAGATCAACTGCGCGCACTGCCACCGGCCCGATGGCCCCGGCAAAACCAGCGGGCTGCATTTGCTCGCCAGCGTTACCGATCACGCCAAACTCGGCATAGGCAAAGCGCCTGTGGCCGCAGGCAAAGGTTCGGGCGGGCGGTTGTACAGCATTGTGCCCGGCCAGCCCGATCAATCCATTTTGCAATACCGCATCGAATCCACCCACCCCGGCATTATGATGCCCGAGCTCGGCCGCACATTGGTGCATGAGGAAGGCGTGGAACTCGTGCGCAGGTGGATCAGTGAGATGCGCTGAATGGGTATGAGTTGCTGGTTGTTAGCTGTTAGTTGTTAGTTGTTAGTTGTTAGTTGTTCGTTGTTAGCGACTAGCAATCCAGCATCCAGTATCTAGAATCCAGTATCGAGTATCCAGAATCCAGAATCCAGTATCTAGTATCCAGTATCTAGCATCGAGTATCCAGTATCAGTTTTACCCTTGGGCGGCTAACGGGCTGCTCCGGGGTCGCTGTTCGCTCCGTACCCGCGCGAAGCGCGCGGGCACCAAGCCCTCCGCATCCCGGCCGCGGTGGTTGTGGTCTCGCACTCTTCGTCATGGCGAGGATCGAGTCTCGAAGAATGAAGGACGAGGCCGCTTGCCCACCCTTTTTTTTGAAGCCTTATCCTGAGGCACGCGAAGCGAGGCCGCTTGCCCGCCAAACAGGCGGGAAGGATCCCCCCTTCGTAACACCGAACTACTAACGGGGGATTCTTCGCTACCCATCACCACGCAACGGCCGCTTTGTTCCACCAGTCATTCGCTTACGCCCTGGCCCGTTCACGCCTTCCGCTCAGAATACGGTTTACTTTTTTGTTTGGTCTCGCGCCTCCCGTCATTGCGAGGATCGAGTCCTGAAGAATGACGGACGAGGACGCTTGCCCGCCCTTTTTTTTCGAAGCCTTATCCTGCGGCACGCGAAGCGAGGCCGCTTGCCCACCCTTGTTTTCGAAACCTTATCCTG
>DAIPHR010000257.1:0-4128 GCA_036771215.1 Cyclobacteriaceae bacterium | reverse complement strand
CCGGAACCTGGCCAAGTAGCTGTACTCAACCTATCCCGCGGGCAAGGCGGCGGCTGACTCTACCCGCCTGTGCCGGCCGGCAACTGCCTGATTCCAATCGGCCTCCAGCGCCAAAAAACGTACTTTATTTTGCTAAAAAGACGGACTGAATCGATGACGATGTGGAACCTGGGGCTCCAAGTTGTTATTTCTTACTTCATCCCCCAAAACTCCTGCGCCATCAAGATGTCCGACCTGCTGGGCCTGTTTAACCAGGGCTCTGCCACAGCGAGAAGCCACATCAAGAATCTGATTGATGGCGGCTGCCGATGGGCAGTTTCACGATGCTAAGTTTGAGCTGTTAAAAAATTGCAAAATGCAACGGCATTTCCGAAAGCAAATTGAAGGAGATCCAGACTAACACCAGCGGCATTGCTTTTGAAGTCCCAACCGACCCGAAGCAGAGGCTTCAGCGGGTGTACGATCGGGTGCACATGACGAGCGTTGACAAATCCATACATGCTGATGAATTGAATCTTTGTAATCTTTTCGCCATCCGGTTTGGCTATAAACGCGAAATTGTACCTGAGCTGGTGAATACCATTCGTGGTGATATTGCCAACGGTCAGTCGATACCCGAAACCTTGAAACGGGTGCAGATGTTGTTGGACTAAAACCGTTCACCTGGTGGCGGATGCGGCAATTGCGATGCCGCTGCCACACCGTATCTCCGTCATCAGGCGTGCATCACCCCCATTACGGCTGCCCCCGACCCTGTACCAAAACTTACGCTACCTTTGCCAGATGTACACCCGCAGTTGGTTGGTAGTCAAAGATGATGGCAGGCGCACGTTTGAAGCCGTGACCGCAAATCTGACGGAGAATGCGTTTACCAACAAGGTATATGCCATGCAACGCGATGGGCTGAATGTGAGTTATGTCTTGTTGCCGGTGACCAATCGCCAGGCCAGCCGCGAGAGCATTCGCGTCACGGGTTATCAATACGAAGAGGGTTTGTACGATCGCCTGCTGAAGCAACATCAGGATTTGCTGTTGCGGCAGGCTGATGATTTTGAGTAAAATCACTCGGCACGATGGGGGAATTCTGCTTACCTTTCTCCGTTTGAATTCTTCTGATATGATTCGCAGTATCTTGTTGGTTTGCCTGTTGGTCGCAGCTCTGTTTGCAAATGCACAAACGATTCAATGTTATCCTCCGCACTGGTGGGCGGGTATGAAGACGAATCGCATCGAACTCATGCTGCATGGACCGGCCATTGGCGCTCAGCAACCGCAGCCGGTGATCCACTACCCAGGTGTTGTGGTGGAAAAGGTAGAGTATGCGCCCAATCCCAACTACATCTACCTTACTCTTTCATTAGCGCCCGATGTGAAGCCGGGGAAATTCCAGATCACGTGGACGACCAAGAAAAATCCGAAGCCGGTCGAGTTTGAAATCAAGCCGAGACGAGCAGACCGCGGCAAGGCTTTTGCTCAGGGCGTGTCCTCTTCGGACTTTATTTACCTGATCATGCCCGACCGTTTCAGCAATGGCGACCCCACCAACGACCGCGTGGCTGGCCTGCGCGATCAGTCGTTGCACCGCGACTCCCTTTTTCACCGCCACGGGGGTGATATCCGCGGCATCATCAATCATCTCGACTACCTGCAGGATTTAGGCGTCACTGCGTTGTGGCTGATGCCTGTTTTAGAAAATGACGTGGCCGAGCGTAGCGAACATGGTTATAACATCACCAACCACTACCGCGTGGATGCTCGCTTCGGGGGAGCACCGGCCTATAAGCAGTTGAGCGATGCGCTGCACCAGCGGGGGATGAAGCTTATTCAGGATGCCGTGTACAACCATGTGGGCAACACCCACTTTTTTATTGCCGATAAGCCCGATGCCGACTGGGTGCACCACTGGCCAAGCTACACCAACACCACGTACAAAGACAATGTGCTGTACGATCCGTATGGCGCGGAAAGTGACCGGAAGAAAATGAGCAACGGCTGGTTTACGCCTAAGATGCCCGACCTGAATCAACATAATCCGCACGTGGCCAACTTCCTGATTCAAAATGCTATCTGGAGCGTGGAAGAATTTGGTGTGGATGCCTGGCGCATTGATACCTATTTATATAATGACCTGGAATTCATGAATCGCTGCAACGAAGCGTTGCTCAACGAATATCCTGCCTTGCATTTGTTTGGTGAGACGTGGATCCACGGCATCACCGGGCAAACGTATTTTACCAAGAACAAACTCAACGTGCCGTTCAAGAGCAACTTGCCGGGCGTCACGGATTTTCAAACCAATCTGTATGGCATTGTGCCCGCACTGACGCAACCCTATGGTTGGACAGAGGGCGTAAATCGTTTGTATCAGACGCTGGCGCAAGATGTGGGATATGAGGACCCCACGAAATTGGTGATCTTCCTCGACAACCACGATCTCAGTCGCATTTATTCCATCGTGGGCGAAGATGTGGAAAAGCAAAAAACAGCAATTGGGTGGTTGCTCACCTGCCGGGGCATTCCGCAATTGTACTATGGCACGGAGATCATCATGAAAGGGTTTACCAATCCGGATGGTTGGGTGCGCCTGGATTTTCCGGGAGGGTGGCCCGGGGATGCACAAAACAAATTTACGGCAGCCGGCCGCACGGCCAGTGAAGAAGACGTGTATCAATTCACCCGTACGTTGGCGAACTTCCGCAAAACATCTTCGGCCCTCACCACAGGTAAACTCATGCAGTTTCAGCCCGATGATGCGTTGTATGTCTACTTCCGGTATGATGACCAACAAACGGTGATGTGCGTGATGAATACGAACGCCAAAGAGAAAACAGTAGAAGTGGCCCGCTATGCCGAACGCCTGACCGGGTTTACCGAGGGCCGAAATGTGCATACCGGCCAACGCACTTCGCTTTCGCAGAATTTTACCGTGCCAGGAAATCGAATGGTAATTTTGGAACTGCGACCTTAGTTGCCGGCCGGTTTGATGTTTTGTGGAGCCCTATTTTGAAATCCGATACCCCGCATCGCTGGCCGGTCGCGAGTTGGATCAACTACTGGCGCTCGGTTGGTTTCGCATGCACCAGGCGATTTTTACTACGTCTCATTTGCAGCGTGAGGGGCTGCTTCGCGTGCGCTGGTTACGTTATGAAGTAGCAGCGGTGCAGTCGCGGCCCTCGCACAACCGAATCTGGAAGCGAAGCCGGCATTTCCGCGTAACCATTGAGCGCGTAAATCACATTGGTGCGGAACACGAACAGCTCTATGCCCGGTACCGTAACACCATTAACTTTGACGGAGCCACTGGAGTTGCCGAGTGGCTGTGGGATGAGGAACCAACCGGTAGGTCCATCTATCAGACATATGGCATTTCGGTTTATGATTCCGGCCACCTTATCGCTGCCGGCTACTTTGACACAGGCGAAACGTCCGCGGCTTCGATTCTGCATTTTTACGACCCGCAGTATGAGCGGTATAGCCCGGGTAAATGGCTGATTCTTCTCACATTAGATTTTCTCCGCAAGCATCACTTTCGTTACTACTATCCCGGCTACGTAGTGGAAGGCGATCGAAAGATGAACTATAAATTATTTCTCGGGGCTGAACAAGCGCGGTATTTCGACCCGGGCGATTTGTTGTGGAAGCCGATACAACAACTCCCGGAATTTGAAACTCATTTTGTCTGAAGTATCAATCGCAACCCTGATCCGTATACGGCCCTCAACCTGGACCGTAGCTGAGCCCGATCAATTCATTTTCCTTCCAAAAACTTGTTGTAGGCCCGCTCGAATTCAGTTGGATTGGTTTTGGTGTTGTCTTGCTGCCATTGGTCAACCACCTTGCTGTAGCCGTTTGGTAAAGAGCCATTGTAAAGCGGAGGCAGCAGCCGACAAAAACAGCTTGTCGGCAAGTGGAGATCAGTGGGGGCAATTATTGCGCTGGTCAAAAAATTATGATCGCCCGTCTGCGGGTTCCGTTTGCTTTCGCTACTTTCGGGCACACAAATTTTTTGATATGAGCGCCTACACAAGCTTTGATCACATTCGGTTTCTGTTGCAGGATGTGCACCGCCTGAATGATTTGTTTTCCTATCCACACTTTCAACATTTGAATGATGAGCAGTGCTGGATG
>DAIPHR010000256.1:0-4142 GCA_036771215.1 Cyclobacteriaceae bacterium | reverse complement strand
TTCGGCCTCGACCCGATGTACACCATCCGCGCGGCTACGTACTGGCCGGCCGTGATGATGGGCGTAGAAAAAGATTTTGGCACCGTAGCCGAGGGAAAATATGCAGATATCATTGCCGTGAAAGGCGATGTACTCCGCCACATGGCGCTGCTGCAAGATGTCAAGATGGTGGTGAAGAAGGGGAAGCGTTACAAGTAGCCGGTAACTTGCCAATAGTGCCAAACCTTGATGATAGCTGTGTACGATTGACCTATACCCGCTCAAAAATGTTTGTGCCCATTTTTTCTCCCACTGGGCGACTAACTTGATTCAAGACGACCGAAACGGAGCATCACCCGAGTGCAACCCGAAGATTATCGCCTCAGGCATCTATATCCTTCGCGTTAGCAAAGGACTTTTGCAGGAATCGGTGCGAATCGTTGTGGATTAGCCAGCGTTTACTCTAGATATAATCCAAACCTTTTCTCACGCTCCATTCGCCTTGTAAACTCTTCACAGGGTTGTCGGAAAGCATACTGAAATCTGGAAATTGAAAGCCTCTTGGGTTCCGGTTGACTACGGCTTCAAAGCCTGCCCGGTATTGATATCAAAGGCGATCAGTGAACCCGTCTCCCATTTTACAAACACCGCGTTGTCTTTGAAAAAGAGATCGGTCACGAATATGGTTTGTGCCCGCTTATCCACACCGTCCTTCCAGTAGGCGCGGAAAAAATCCTGTTTCCAAACAGCCTGCCCGCTGGGCTGCGTGGCCCAGAGCCGGTAGCCAAACCCATCGTCAAACATTTGTCGCTCAACCCGGAATTCAACGCTGTCGCGCGTGATGGGCAGCACATCCACGCGGCCGGATTCAACGGCTGCTGGCTGCGTCAATAATGGGCGGGGCCGAAGCTCATTGGGGAGATAGAACAGGTCTTCAAATGCGCGGTGCCGCTCCATGTCTTCCTGGTTTGCCTTGGCAGCCAGATAAAAAATCAAACCCATGGCAGCCCACGCCAATAGGCACAACACCACAAAACCGATCAGCCAATACCGCCACACGGGTCAGGAGTTCACGGCCACCATTTGCAAAATGTCATCCACATATTCGCGCGAGTTGCTGAGCCGCGGCACTTTGTTTTGCCCGCCCAGCTTGCCTCGCTTCTTCATCCAGTTGTAGAATGTGCCTTCTGCCACCGGGTGAATGGTAGGCGCGATCAGTGCCAGATCATGCATGCGCTTGGCATCATAGTCGGAATTGATGGCGCGCAGGGTTTTGTCTAACTCCTGCTTAAATCGCTCCAGGTCGCCCGGGTTCTTCCGAAATTCAATGATCCACTCGTGGCCACCGCGTTTTGATTTTTCAAGATAAATGGGGGCTGCCGTGAAGTTTTCGATAAGTGCTCCGGTGGCCTCGCAGGCCTTGGTAATGGCGGCTTCTGCGTTCTCCACCACCACCTCCTCGCCAAAAGCGTTGATGAAATGTTTCGTGCGGCCACTAATGCGTATCCGATAAGGTGACAACGAAGTGAAGCGCACGGTATCGCCCAGGTTGTAGCGCCACAAGCCTGCGTTGGTGGTTATCACCATGGCGTAATTCTTGCCCAACTCTACTTCGGCCAGGCTAATGGCTTCCGGAAATTCTTTGTCGATCTCCTCCAATGGGATGAACTCATAAAAGATGCCGTAGTCCAGCATCAGCAGCAGGTCTTCCGAGAGTGCCTCATCCTGAATACCGAAAAATCCTTCGCTGGCATTGTAGGTCTCCCAATAGTGCATCTTATCGCTGGGAATCAGCGACCGAAACAGTGAGCGGTAAGGCCCGAAGGCCACGGCACCGTGGAAGAAAACTTCCAGGTCGGGCCACACCTCCAGGATGCTGTCTTTTTTCTCCAGTTCGAGTATATGCTGCAGCAACAGAACCGTCCAGGTGGGTACACCGGCAATATGGGTCACGTTGACCCGCGCAGTATCGCGCGCGAGTTTTTCAATTTTTTCTTCCCAGTTGTTCATCAGCGCCACGTCCAGGCTGGGGGTGCGAATGAACTGCGCCCATACGGGCAGGTTTTGCATGATCACGGCCGACACATCACCATAATAGGATTGCGAACCCGGATCGAGTTCGTTCACCTGGTGGCTGCCGCCCACGGCCAGGCACTTTCCGGAAAAGATTTGTGTATCCGGGAAGGCATTGATGTAAATGGAAAGCAGGTCTTTGCCGCCCTTGAAGTGGCACTCGTCAAGCGCCTCGGGCGATACCGGGATGAACTTACTGCGGGCGTTGGTCGTGCCGCTCGATTTGGCAAACTGCCGGATTTCCGTGGGCCACAACACGTTCTGCTCGCCCTTCATCATCCGCTCGATGTACGGGTAAAAGGCCTCATAGGAGCTCACGGGTATTCTTCGTCTGAAATCCTCGTAGTTCACCATATCGTCAAACGAATAGCGCTGGCCAAACTCCGTGTAGCGCGCGGTTTGAATCAGGCGCTTGAGCAACTCATCCTGAACATCATGGGGGTACTTTTTGAAAAGCTCGATCTGGTGGATCCGCTTCTTCATGACCCAGGTGAGAATAGAGTTCAGGATTTGCATGGTAACAAAGCCCTAAAATACACCATCAGGGCCGAATACAAAATTCAGGAAAACAAGCTGTTCAGCTCCAATTCAATCTTGCTCACAATAAACGAGAAATCCTCCACGCGCTCGACAAAATCCAGGTTGTTCACATCCACCACCAGCAGCTTGCCGTGTTGATAACTGCTGATCCAGTTTTCGTAATGCTCGTTGAGGTTTTTCAGGTACTCCAACTTGATGTTGTATTCAAAGTCGCGGTTGCGTTTGGCAATCTGGTGTACCAGCTTGGGGATGTCTGCCCGCAGGTAAATCAACAAATCGGGCGCCTGCACAAAGTGGATCATCGAGTTGTAGATGTCGAGGTAACTTTGGTAGTCGCGGTTGTTGATGTGGCCGCTGCGGTGAAGATTGGCGGCAAAGATGTGCGCGTCTTCATAAATGGTGCGGTCCTGAACAATGGTTTTCCCGCTTTCGCGGATCTGCCGGATTTGATTAAAGCGACTGTTGAGAAAGTAAATCTGCAGGTGAAAAGCCCAGCGCGTCATGTCGCTGTAGAAGTCGCGCAGGTAGGGGTTGTGATCCACCGATTCAAAGAGCGGCACCCACCCATACTGCTTGCCAAGTTTTTCGGCCAGCGTGGTTTTTCCCGAGCCGATGTTGCCCGCAATGGCAATGTGTTTAACCGGAACCATAACAAATAGGACGCAAGATGAGCAAACCGGGCGCAATTTTTTGCCTTTCTTACGTTGAAATTCAAAACCGCGTGATGGTCAGGTTTTTTTTCGTTTTTCTGTGGCTCACCACCGCGCCCTTCGCGCGGGCGCAGAGTGTTTTTCCCGAGAAGGTGGTGCCGTACGATCCCGCCCTGATGGCCAGCCGGTGGATGTTCGATGCCAACACCTATCTCTTTGCCGGTCAGGATCGCTTTTACACCCTGGCCGCAGGCTATGCCTATGGCCTCTCCAACGAGCGTCACTTATTCAGTCTGCGGGTGCCCTTCATTCACACGATTATCAATGCTGATTTTGGCGGGTTCGAGAACACCACCGGTGTTGGCGACATCCAGTTTGCGTATTGGTGGGTTCCGTTTAAGTCAACCCAACAGCAGGGTATCGAACGCGTATCCGTTGTGGCTGCGCTCTCCGCCCCTACCGGCAACCCAACGGCCGGGCGCGGAGTGGGCACCTGGCTTTTCAAACCCGGGATGGTGCTCACGGTGCCGCTGACTCCGGGTGTCATGTTTTATCCGGAAGCGCGTTTTCAGTTTTCGGCCGGCAGCATCAACAGCCTGGGAGGCAATGACGGACTGCCCGATCCGGAAGATACCGATGAGGAGAATCGCCTGCAGTTGGTGTCGGTTCAGTTGCCGGTGATCATGGAGTTGCCCGAGGCGCGCGCATGGCTGGGTATTGATGCTCCCTTTCAGTATTCGTTGTCGGAGAGCACCTATTTTTTGTATCTCAAACTGTTTTTCGGTTGGATGGCCACGGAGCGTTCGGCCCTGAGCCTGGCGGCCACCAAGTTTGTAGCCGGTCAGCCCCGATTGAATGTAGCGGTACAAATCCGCTATTCGATTTTTTTACGGTGAGATT
>DAIPHR010000255.1:0-4161 GCA_036771215.1 Cyclobacteriaceae bacterium | reverse complement strand
AAAGTAAAGGCAAAAATCTATCTTGCCCCTGCATGCTTTCGAAAAAATGCAAATACGCCATTCACGCGCTGGTTTACCTCACGGAGCGATACCAGCAGGGGCCGGTGCAGATTCAGGAGATTGCCGATGCCCAACACATCCCGAAGAAATTTCTGGAGGCTATTTTGCTGGAACTGCGCAACGCCAAAATTCTGCACAGCAAGAAGGGCAAAGGAGGCGGCTACTATCTATACCGCAAACCCGAAACGGTGAACCTGGTGGAGGTCATTCGTCTTATGGATGGCGCTATCGCGCTGTTGCCGTGTGTTTCGCTCAACTACTATGAGCCCTGCGAGGAGTGCCGCGATGAAAAAACGTGTGGTATCCGGCAAGCCTTTTCGCAAGTGCGCGATGCCACGCTTGAGGTCCTCAGTCAAAACACCTTGGCCGAAATCGTTAAGCGCCAGAAGCGAAAAAAATCCTAGACACCCCCGCAATCGTTTTAGCTATTGAAAATTTCGTTGACGGGGATAAGTCTCTTTATAATCTATAAAATCTATAGATTTTAAAGATATATTTGTGCCGACACAAAACGAATAACGCTATGGCAATCCGATTGGGCGAAGTAGCCCCCGATTTCAAGGCTGACACAACCGAGGGTACAATTGAATTTCACCGTTACCTGGGCAATGGGTGGGGTGTCTTGTTTTCACACCCGGCCGATTTTACACCCGTGTGTACTACCGAATTGGGTGCCGTGGCCAGGCTACGGGCCGAGTTCGACAAACGGAACACCAAAGTGCTGGCTTTAAGTGTTGATCCACTCGAGTCGCACCGGCAATGGATTGGCGACATCAACGAAACACAGCAAACCGAAGTGAATTTTCCCATCATAGCCGACCCAGATTTTCAGGAGGCCAAACTGTACGACATGGTACACCCCGAAATCAGCGACAAATTCACCGTGCGCTCCGTGTTCGTCATCGGCCCCGACAAAAAAGTAAAACTCACCATCACCTATCCGGCTGCCACCGGCCGCAATTTTGACGAGATTCTTCGCGTGATCGACAGTTTGCAGCTAACGGCCCATTACAGTGTGGCCACGCCTGCCAACTGGAAGCACGGAGAGGATGTCATTATCACCGCGGCTGTTAAGGATGAGGAAATTCCCGCCCGATTCCCGAAAGGGCATAATCGGGTGAAGCCCTATCTACGCACTACGCCTCAGCCCAATCTGAACTGATTGGTGTTTTGAATGAAAAACCCGCCCGATCGAGCGGGTTTTTTTGTGCCTCTGCTTCGCGTTACCTTTGCCCGAAATTGTTCCAATGGATCGCGTGAAGGAAAAGCCTATGAACGAGCTGCCCCTGATGGGCGAAGGCGAAGGGATCGTGTTGTTTTATCCACATGTGCCGGCTTCGGCTATACCGGCTGTAACGGAGGTTTTGCAAAGCCGGTGGATCGGTCAGGGACCCCGCGTTACGCAATTTGAAAATGAGTTTGAAGAGAAGTTTACCGGTGGAGGCAAAGCTCTGGCCGTGGGTTCTGGCACCGATGCCCTGCACCTGGCCTATATTCTGGCCGGGCTGAAAGAAGGGGACGAAGTAATCACTCCGGTATTCACCTGCACGGCCACCACTATTCCTTTCCTGTACATGGGTGTTACGTTCCGTTTCGCGGATGTGGACCCCCTCACGCTGAACATCAACGTGAATCACGTACGGCAGTTGGTCAATGAAAAGACCAAAGCGATTGTGTGCGTACATTACGGTGGACTGCCATGCGATATGGCCGAGTTGCAAGCCATTGCCGATGAGCACAACATACCCATCGTGGAGGACGCGGCCCATGCCCTCGGGGCGACCTACCGGGGCAAACCGATCGGCTCGCTGTCCGATTTTACGATGTTTTCATTTCAGGCCATCAAACACCTGACCACCGGTGATGGCGGCATGTTGGTGGTCAATGATCGATCGCTGGTACCCAAGGCCGAACGGATTCGCTGGTTTGGCATCGATCGCTCGAACAAACAAAAAGGCACATGGGAGAATGACATTTGGGAGGTGGGCTATAAATACCAAATGACAGACATTGGCGCAGCCATGGGTCTGGCTGCTTTGCACGAATTCGATCAAACGCTGGCCCACCGCCAGGGACTTTTTGCAGAATACGTAAAGGGATTAGAGGGCGCCCAGGGCATTCAGTTGATTGGTGCTGACACCAGCGACCGCACGCATGCCGCTTGGTTATGCACCGCCCTGGTGGATGACCGCGAAAAATTCATGCATTATTTACGCACCAACAAGATCGAGTCTGGGCAGGTGCATTACCGCAATGACCGATACTCGGTGTTAGGTGGCCGCAGAGACGACCTGCCGATGATGGACTCGGTGGAAGATCGTTACATCGTTCTGCCGCTGCATATGCGCATGACGGCTGAGCACGTACGGCATATTTGCGAGGTGATTAAACGAGGCTGGTAATTTTTATACTCGCGCGTTCTTACCTGAATACCACCAGCGCTTCAGTTTATCTTTAATCAACAGGCTGCGAGGCACTCGCGGCTCATCGGTTGTGCCCGTGAACGGTTCCCCCATGCGCAAATGTGTTTTATAGAATGTGGAGATGGACATCCCCCATTTCAGGAGAAACTGCGTATGGCCGTCATTTTTTTTCACCCGTGCTGTGCTGCGCGAGACGAAATGGTACACACGGCTGGAACCGATGCCCTTGTAATACCGCACGCCCACTTCCCAAAGCTTCATCATCATGTCAGGGTCGCTGCCCATGCCGGGTGAAAACTCGGTGCTGAGGCCACCGATCAACTGCCATATTTTTTTGTGCAACACCATCGGGTACCAGTTGCCGCCTGTCCAGTTGTGAAAAGGTACGGCCGCAAACTCCTTCAGAAATCGTTGCTCATCAAAATCCCTAACCGTTTTTCCGTAGTCGAACGGGGCCAGGGCGCACCGGTTGGTGCTCACGCTGTGTTCCATCATGGTGCCGCTCAGACAAAAATAAATATGATTCAACGCCTGAATTTCTCTCCACAGCGGTTCATCCCATCCCGGGGCAAAGTAGAAGTCGTCATCACTTAACACGATGTAATCGGTGGTGGCCAGGGTGGCTGGAGAGTTGAATCCATAGCACACACCTGCGTTTTTTTCCGAGTAGGAATAATCTAACCCCTGCGCTTTCACCCACTCCAGCGTACCGTCTTTCCCCTCATTGACGTGAACGATGATTTGATGGCGGTAGGTGGAGTTTTGCCGAAGACTGTTGACGCAGGCTTGCAAATAGGCCAGGTTGTTCCAACTGGGAATCAGAACGGAGAAAACAGCCTCTGCCGCTGGCGGTTGGGGATGAAAACTGATGGCGGGTATTTCCATTCGATTTTATCCGATGTCATTTACATCATACACCGTGACCTTTTTCCAAAGGTGTTTGTACGTATCAACAAAATGGGTGTGAACCGGATCCACCTGGTACGCATCGTGCCCTGCGATGTCATCGAACACCGTAAACAATGAGAATGAATACGATGAATCGATCACGTCACGCGCTTCCGTAGCGGCCGGTATACCGATGCGGAAATCCCGGAGCGTTTTGATTTTGCCGAGTGAACGAAGGCCCTCCAGCAATTGCGCGCGGTCTTCTTGAGCGTTCGGGTTTGCCAGCCAAAAGAAGACATGATGGATGAGCTTGCCTCTTTTCGTTGTCTGGCCGTTTACGTCAGCCACAGCAGCTGCGGCCACCAGTGTAGCGCCCATCCGGGTCATAAATCTTCTTCTGGGGTTACTCATGAGATGATGTTTAGTGCGATAAAAATAAAGCCTTCATTGTGTAAATGAAGGCTTTGATCTGATTTTGTCGGGGTGAGAGGATTCGAACCTCCGACCTCTACGTCCCGAACGTAGCGCACTAGCCGGGCTGTGCTACACCCCGAAAAAGAGGGGCAAAACTAATTCTTTTCGCCATGTGCCCCAAACCGGTACTGCGCCCAGGCGCTCTTTTTTGCATGATCTTTGGCCAGATTTACTCAAATCTGAATGTGGCACTCAAAGGCGTAGAAGACGGGAACTTTCACACCTACGTAACTGCAAAACCGGGCAGTGGTCCCCGTTATGCGTTTGAATCCAAATATGGAAACGTGTATCTGCGCAAGCCGTGATTATTTCAGTC
>DAIPHR010000254.1:0-4163 GCA_036771215.1 Cyclobacteriaceae bacterium | reverse complement strand
AATAAAATTGAAAAAACTTTATCCGTCAATTCATGATTAACTTAGCACTAGCTGCACTTACCCAATCGTTGCTATTGTTTGCCTGACCAACAGCCGATTAATGCGCCACTTTATGAATCCACAACGCGCGGCCGCGGATGCGGAGGGCTTGGTGCGAACGTAGTGAGCACGGAGCGGACAGCGACCCCGAAGCAGCCCGGTAGCCGCCCCAAAAGCTACCCTCTAACGGAACTTCGGTTGGCAAGCCTACCCCCAGCGCTTGCACAAACCCGAAATAAGCCACATATTTGCAGCCCTTTTGATAAAAAGGCCCAAATCAGATAGTTATGAAGCGCACGTATCAGCCCTCCCGCAGAAAAAGAAAGAATAAGCACGGTTTCCGCGAAAGAATGGCCTCGGCCAACGGCCGCAGGGTGCTCGCTTCCCGTAGAAAGAAGGGAAGAAAGAAACTGACCGTTTCGGACGAAAAGTCGCTTAAGCACAAGTAACCACCGCGGCCCGCATAGGGCTGCCCACCCCAACCCCATGGGGAAATACAGTTTTTCGAAGGCGGAGCGGCTTAGCCGCAAGCTTTACATTCAGGAGCTTTTTGACCGGGGCTCCTCTTTTCATTTGGGCATACTCAAAGTGCTGGCGCTGCCTCAGCCCACGCCCGCGCACGGCCCCCACCAGGTTTTTTTTTCGGTGCCCAAACGCAATTTTAAGAAGGCGGTTGACCGCAATACCCTGAAACGCAGGCTGCGTGAAGGCTACCGGCTGCAGAAGGAGGTGCTGGCCGGCACCCAAATTTTATCGATTGCGTATATTTATTTGTCCAAAGAAAAATTGCCTTCGCCCGTTATTCACCAAAAGGTGAAGGATAGCCTGGAAAAACTGAAGCAACACTATGCAAAGAAGTAGAAAATGGATGTTGGCGGCCCTGGTGGTGATGGCAGGCGGCCTGTGGGCCTTCATGGGCCCGGGCGAAAAGTATTTCGACATTGCCAAGAACCTCGACATTTTTGCCACGCTCTTCAAAGAGGTGAATGCCTATTACGTGGATGAAGTGGAGCCGCGCAAGCTCATTAATCACGGCATTGAGGGCATGTTGGAGTCACTTGACCCGTACACCGATTACATTCCGGAGGAAGACTTAGAAAGCTTTTCGATTTTGACCACTGGCCAGTATGCGGGCATTGGCGCGTTGATTGGCGTGGTGAATAAGAAGACCGTGATCACCGAAACGTATGTGGGTTTCCCGGCTCAACGGGGTGGCCTGCAAGTGGGCGATGAGTTTATCAGCGTGGATGGCCAAACGGTGCAGGGCCGACCAACGGCTGAAGTGAGTGCGCTACTCAAAGGTCAGCCGCAAACGGATGTAACTGTGGAAGTGAAGCGATTTGGCAAAAGCGAAAACATCAAGCTGAAATTGAAACGTGAAAAGATCAAGATCAGCAACATTGTGTACCAAACCGTGCTGCCCGGCCAGGTCGGTTACCTGAAGCTGGATGACTTTACACCCGGTGCCGGAAAAGAAGTGGAAGAAGCCGTGGTGAAACTGAAGGCAGCTGGCGCGAAAAGTCTGATCATCGATTTGCGCGACAACCCCGGAGGCCTGTTGCACGAGGCGGTGAACATTGCCAATCTCTTTTTGCCGAAAGGTGTGGAAGTGGTTTCCACCCGCGGCAAATTGGAGGAGTGGAACAAGAGCTACAAAACGTTAAATGCTCCACTGGATACGGAATTGCCACTGGTGATGCTGACGAGCCGGGGCACGGCATCGGCTGCTGAAATTGTGGCCGGCTCACTTCAGGACTACGACCGGGCTGTGCTGGTGGGTGACCGCACCTTTGGAAAAGGTCTGGTGCAAACCACGCGCCCGCTCACCTACAATGCGCAACTGAAGGTGACTACCGCCAAATACTACATCCCCAGCGGGCGCTGCGTGCAGGCGCTGGATTATCAGCACCGGCAGGAAGATGGCGAGGCATCGACTATCCCGGATTCGCTGCGCAGGGCCTTCCGCACCAAAGCGGGTCGCACGGTATATGATGGTGCCGGCCTGGAGCCCGAGATTAAGATTGAGTCCGAGTTGTTGGGTGCAGCGGTTACCGAGTTGGCGTATTCCGGCTACGTGTTCGACTACGCCACGCGCTATGTGCACACACACCCGGCCCCTGCTTCGCTGGTGGGTTTTAAACTCAGCGATGAGGAGTACGGTAAGTTCGTGCGGTGGCTGCAGGAGCAGAAGTTTACGTACACCACACCGCTGGAAAAGCGCGCACAGGAGTTAAGCGAAGCGGCAAAACGCGAACGGTTTTATCCCGATCTGGAGGCATCGCTGAAAGAAATCAACAAGCGCATTGAGCAGAGCCACCAAACCAGTTGGACCAAGTTCAAGCCTGAAGTGTCCGCACTGCTTGAGCAGCAGATTGCGTTCCATTACAAATTGCATGCAGGTCAGGCCGAAGTTTCGTTGCAGGCGGATAAGGAGTTGAAGGCTGCGCTGGATCTGCTGAACAACTCCCAGCAATACCGAAAGCTGCTGGCCCCCCGGTAATGGCGTGCATCCTGAGTATTGAATCATCCACTTTTCGCTATTCCGTTGCGTTGCACGTGGAGGGTGAGCTGGTAGCGTCTGACGAATGTGTGGAAGCCCAGCAAACGGCATCGCAGTTGGCCGTTTCGATTCAAAACATTTTGTCAGTCGCTTCAAAAAAGCCCGATGCGGTTGCCGTGGCCGCGGGGCCGGGCTCGTATACCGGCTTGCGCATTGGTGTGGCCACGGCTAAAGGTCTTTGTTTCGCTACGGGCGCCAGGCTGCTGGCGGTACCCACGTTGGAGTTGATGATGCACCAGGTGCGTAAACAAAAGCCGGGTGATCACTGGTATGGCCCTATGTTGGATGCCAGGCGCATGGAAGTATACGTGGCGCTGTTTGACGAAGAAGGGCGCACGGCAGCGCCCACATCCGCACGCGTTATCGATGCGCAGTCGTTCCGCAGCGAGTTGGACCAACATCGCATACTTTTTTTTGGTGATGGTGCCGCTAAATGCCGTTCGGTGATTCAACATCCGCAGGCGGAATTTTTGGACAACATTCATCCGCAGGCTGCGCAACTGGGTGAGTTGGCCGGTCAACTGTGGATGGAAAAGAAATGGGTGGATGCGGCAAGCTTTGAGCCATTCTATCTGAAGGACTTTGTAGCCAAAAAACCAAAAGCATTTTTCTAGTGTTGTAGAAACCATGGACGAGCAGCCGATCATTAACCGGGTAGCCAACAGCGCAATCAAGACGATTGACCTCGAGGAATTCTACACACCGGGCGAACGCGTGGCATTCGATTTGAAGGATCAGCTTTTTCAGGGAATGATTCTGCGTGAGAAAGACTTCCGTGAATTTATTCGTTTGCACGATTGGTCGCAGTACCGAGGCAAACTGGTGGCGGTGCATTGCTCTGCCGATGCCATCATTCCCACGTGGGCCTATATGTTGATGGCGGCAGCGCTGCAACCCCATGCGGCTTTCGTTCATGCGGGCACGTTAGCCGAAATGGAGGTGGCCCTGTTCAGGGAGAAAATTCTGGCCACGGACTGGTCAGTTTACCGCGAGGCCCGGGTGGTATTAAAGGGTTGCGGAAAAATTCCGGTGCCGGCATCGGCCTACCTGGAAGCTACCGCGCGGCTGCGGCCCTGGGCGGCCAGCATCATGTTTGGGGAGCCCTGCAGCACCGTTCCTGTCTATAAAGCCCCAAAAACCGCTGAAAAGGGGCTTTAGGAAAAATTTCCGCAAGTATTTGCGGAACAGCCGACATCGATTACCTTTGCACTCCCTTTACGGGAAATAGTTCATTTTTAGGGTTTTTTAAGGGTTTTTGATGACCCGATCCTACGGTGGGTTGAAATGTCAGCCCAAACGTTCATTGAGATGATGGTTGATAGCGGACCCGCTAGGTACTCGATAGAGGGTACTTGGCGAGTCGATTCTTTTAAATTCTGGTTTGGCTGAGAGGTCAGACTGGAGGACAAGATTAAGATGAGACTAGGGAAACAACATAGCGGTGGGCTTAATTCTGAATTCTGAATTCTATATTCTGAATTCTGGTAAGAAGTGCCACCGGGGGTCAGCGACTGGCTGTGAGGTTAGTTGAGGGCTCTGAAGAATTATTACTATGGAGAGTTTG
>DAIPHR010000253.1:0-4175 GCA_036771215.1 Cyclobacteriaceae bacterium | reverse complement strand
GCAAAGAGCTGGACGGCCACCTGGCGAAGTTGGAGAGCGTAATCGCGAGCCGCACTGCGCTGAACACGTGGTTGAGCGGCAAGGGCATAAAAGAGATTACCGATTCGAAAAAATGAGTACGCGAAGAAAGCTTCTCAAATCAATTGCCCTGGCCCCGCTGGCCCTGGGTGGCGTGAGCGCGCTGGCCGGCACCACCACGGCTATGCCGGCTGCTGATGACCCCGACTATTGGCGCAAGATCCGCGACCAGTTTTTGTTGGCGAAAGACCGCGTGTTCTTCAACCCCGGCACGGTGGGTGCCATGCCGCGCGTGGTAGTGGAGAAGGTGAACGAACACATGATCAAACTGGCCACCGAGGTGGCCGACTGGGAATACCGGGGCGACAAAGGTTGGATTTCGGGCTACTACCATATGCCGGAGATTCGCGAAAAAATTGCACGCCTCATCCAGGCCGATGCGCCAAGCCTTGCGCTCACCGACAATGTAACCTCGGCCATGAGCTACATTGCCGAAGGGCTTACGTTGAAGCCGGGCGATGAGGTGATCACCAGCAACCAGGAGCACGGTGGCGGCCGAAGTTCCTGGATTGTTCGCGAAAAGCGCGAAGGCATCCGCTACCGCGAATTTGAGTTGGGCAAACCCATCCGCGATCCACAGCAAGTGATCGACACCATTGTGAAATCCTTTCGCCCGGAAACCCGCGTGCTGGTGTTGTCGCACATGATCACCGGCAGCGGGGCACTGTTACCGGTAAAAGAGATTTGTGCCGAAGCGCGCCAGCGCGGCATCCTGACCGTGCTCGATGGCGCCCAGATCATCGGGCAGGTGGCGTTGGATGTTCAGGACATTGGCTGCGATGCATATGTCGGCTGCTTCCACAAGTGGATCGGTGCCCCGCCCGGCACCGGGTTCATGTGGGTGCGGCCGGAGATTTTGAAAAACCTCTGGACTTCGGTTTCGAGCTACCAATGGAACAACCACGAAGACGAGGGCTTCCGCTTCACGCAGCGGGGCACCGGTAACTACTCGGTTCTGCTCGGACTCGAGGCCGCCCTCGACTTTCACTTTGACATCGGGCCGCAGCGGGTGTACGACCGCATCAAATTTCTGGGCAACTACCTGCGCGAGGGATTGCGAAAGATGCCGAAGGTAAAAATCTTTTCACCGGCCACTGAAACGATGTGTGCGGGTATTACGGTTTATAATGTGCAAGGCGTAACCGGTGCGCAGTTGCAAGATGCCTTCTGGAACGAGGCCCGCATGCGCCCGCGGTCGCAAGGTGACGAGTTTGGCGTGCGGCACTGCACGCATATTTTTAATAGTGAGCAGGAGTTGGATACCGCCCTTCGAATTGTGCGCAAGGTGGCGGGGTAGTTGGTCTAATTTGGCGAAATGTCCAACTGGACATCCTCCTTGCAACCCTTACTTCGGATTCTGATTTCTTGGGTACTTTTCAATCACGACAAATACATCCTCACTTCCCTCTGGCTTTGTGAAGTAGGCTAAGAATACGGCCTCGGTATTCTCGAAGGAAAACACGGCATTGTCGTGTTTCTTTTTTGTGTCTTTCACCCGAATTTGTTCAAACTCATCATAAATGGATGTCGGTCGTATGCTGGTCGACAGGCTAAGTGTGGACAAATCAATTGGAATTTTTGTATAAATTCTTCTTCCATCAGTTCTGATCTCGGGTGGCACGTAATAAAGTGGAAAGGCAATTTTCTCAGCCACATTCCTAGAACCTATTGCGCCAAAGCGGATAGGTTCGCCATAGCGGATAGGTTCGCCATAGCCGTCAAGTGCGCCATAGCGGTTAGGCTGGTCCATGTTTGCGGGGGCTAGATCACTTGAAGCAACCGCTACATTGATATACCCGAGTGAACTGATCTTTACGTCTCCTACGCCTTCACCACTCCCTTCTTTACCCATTGATCCAAGGACGATTTGGGCACCGTTCCGGTTATGTATCCCGATAACCGGAGACGACTTGCGGGTTTGCCTTTGGAATTCAGGTCTAAGCCCTTCGGACGTCAACTCGGTATTTTCGGTGATGATGAATTTTGACCAATCCACCGAGTTTTCAATTTCCGATTGCGAGTATTTCCTTATCTCCCTTAAGGACGGTAAGTCAACAACAGATATCGAATACTCATCGTTGGTGAACCGAAGCGAGAATAGGTTGTTCTCATGCAAAAAACTGTTATGATCGGCCTTAACTGTAAAATTGTGGCGAAGCTCCTGAACTGTGGCTTTGCCTGTTGTAAGGTTAAGCCGGGTAATAAACGTTACGTTTCGATTGAGTGATGCCGTTGGGTTCCCCGGAATATTAGTTACGGGCCCTCCATCATCATCCGAGATAAATACCAGTTGGTTACCCTTCACATAAAATTTGTTTTGATGCAAAAATGTTTCGAAAGAATTTTCTGGCAAGTCTTTTACTGGGAAGTAATCTTCCCGGTAAAACTGCCGAAAAGCCTTCCTGTCGGGAAGCTGGAACTCTTTTCGAACCACCCGTTGTGATGGCGTAACTAAACTGACTGAAACGGTGAATTTGTTTTTGTCTATACCCACAATGTAGGTAGTGTCATTCTTTGAGTGAGTTGCCAGGTATTCATCGTAGGGGTTAGTTCCGGTAAGGTTGGTAAACTGAGGTCGCAGAGAACCATCTCGGGCGAATTTCAGGTATTGTAGGTTAGTCAGGGTAATCTTTTCGGAGTTCGGCAGCGTCTTAAAAATTTTATAATAGGTGTAAACAAAAAAGAAATCACCCTTTGTCTCCATGTGAAACACCCGGTAGCGTTGACTTGAATTTGGACCGAGATCATAAACCTGAATAACGTTCCCGGTTGAGTCAATCAGATAAAAAAAATTTGCCGCGAAAACGGGCAGCCCGGAGGGATCAATTTCACCTTTGTTCAGGTTCATTAGCATGACCCCGCGGTGCTCTACTGCGTAAATGAAACGCGTTTCTTTCTCTCTCTTGTTGATGTTTCCTTTAAAGACGATTTCCTGCGACTTAACAGCATGGCTGGGAAGCATTAGTACCAGGCCAATGGCGAAAATGAAATTTCGAAGTTTCTTCACAGTTCAGAAAATGGGATCAAGCAATGCTTAGGTTTCTGCCTGGGCAAATTTGATAAGAATTCTTCTGACCGGCAATGCCAACCTCATTCTAACGATACACCCGCACGTAATCAACCTCCAGGCGCTGGGGCCAGATCGAGTCGTCAATGCCCTCGCGGCCGCCCCAGGTTCCACCCACGGCAATGTTGAGGATAAGAAAAAAGCGCTGATCGAATGGCCACCCGGTGAAGTCATCGCTGGGTTCGCGCGTTACGGTATGATACCGTTTGTCGTCAACGAAAAAGTCAATTTTGTCTTCCCGCCAGTCAATGGCATACACATGAAAGGTATCCTGCGCATCGGCTACCGAGGTCTTGCCTTCCTTTTGAGTTTGTTTGATGTGGTTGTATTTCTCTGTGTGAATCGTTCCGTGAATTACTCCGGGGTCGTATCCCACGTGTTCCATAATGCCGATCTCACCGCTGGCCGGCCAGCCTCCGTATGTCCAATCGGTACTTAACATCCAAATGGCCGGCCACGTGCCCCGACCACGAGGCAGTTTGGCCCGAACTTCTATTCGGCCGTAGCGCCAGTCCCCTTTGTGCCGGGTTAACAGCCGCGCGGAGGTATAGGCTTTACCAGCTACTGAATCCCGATGCGCTTCGATGATGAGGTGCCCGTTTTCGACTCGCGCATTGCGCTCCTGACCGGTGTAGTACTGCGCTTCATTGTTACCCCAGCCGCATACGTTGGGGCAGCCATCACCTACATCGTAACTCCATTTCGTGGAATCGGGTGAGCCGGTGTAGTCAAACTCGTCCTGCCAAATGGGTTTTGGCTGGCACGAAGCGAGCAGGCATGCGATGGCCAGAATTGTGGTCAGGTTCTTCATTAGGAACCTACTCCTCCTCAAACCTGCGGATCAGCGCAACCATTCGCTGATCGGATAACATCCCTTCCATTTCATCATCGCGATAAATGAAAGCAGCGCTGAACCCTTTCAATAACGAGGTTTCCAGAAGCTCGAAAAATCGCGTGGTGTCATGCTTATGGCGGAGGTAGTGAAGCGACTGGTTATAATAGGCCGTGCTGAAATCCGGATCGATCTCGA
>DAIPHR010000252.1:0-4253 GCA_036771215.1 Cyclobacteriaceae bacterium | reverse complement strand
CCCCTACATCGATCGGGTTCATGTGCTGCGCCACTCACTGGGAGCGTTGATTGAAGAACTGAAGCGCGAGCAATTTGACTTTGTTGTTGACCTCCATCACAACGTACGCACCCTTCGCGTCAAAACCGGATTACAGGCCCGGTCAGCCAGTTTTCCGAAATTGAATCTGGAAAAATGGTTGCTCGTCAACCTGAAAATTAATCGATTACCCTCAATCCACATTGTTGATCGGTATTTCGAAGCGGCCAAACCGCTCGGCATCAAGCCCGACAACCTGGGCTTGGATTATTTTATTCCCGAGCGGGACGAAGTGCCGCTCGATTGGCTGCCCGATGCGTTTCAGGAGGGGTATGTCGCGGTTGCAATAGGAGCTCAGCACCAAACAAAAAAGTTACCGGTGCAGCGGCTGATTGAATTATGCGATAAGATTAACCGACCAATTGTGCTGTTGGGCGGGGCCGAGGATGCGGCAGCAGGCGAACAGATTGAGTGCTTTTTTGCCCGCCCTGCGAACGATGCGGAATACGGGCCCGGATTGCGGGAGTTAGGAAAACGTACGGTGGTTTTCAATGGGTGTGGCAAGTTCAACCTCAACCAATCGGCCAGTCTGCTCAAACAAGCCCGCTATGTCTTCAGTCACGACACGGGCCTGATGCACATCGCGGCAGCTTTCCACAATGAGATTTTCAGCATTTGGGGCAACACGGTTCCGGCATTTGGCATGTACCCCTACCGAACCCGGTTTACGATACTCGAGAACAATAAAGTTACCTGCCGCCCGTGCTCAAAAATCGGTTACCAAAAGTGCCCGAAGGGCCATTTCAAGTGTATGAATGAGGTGGTTTTGGATTTTTACCTGCCCTGGAATTGATGTTCGTACCTATTCGGAAAATCGTATGCCAGGCCTATCGTTCAAAACCCGCTGTTTCAAAATAGGTTTGTTGTTTGAATCCGATGTGGCTGGAGGGAAACTCGGGTAAAGCGGCAGTATCACCTGCGGGCGTATTGACGTTCAATACGCTCTTACAAGCTTACCATCCATGTAATTGAGGTAGGCCTGGTTGGCAACCAGCGCACCGCCCGGGGTAGGGTAGTTGCCGGTAAAATACCAGTCACCCGAATGATCGGGTATGGCTTTGTGGAGGTTTTGCACCGTCTGAAAAACAATTTCCAATCCGGCTGTCATTTCGGCCGGACGAACAATATCCGAAATCTTGGATGAGATCTCTTCGTCTGAAAACTGCTCGAACAACCGCTTGACATAGTTCACGGGTTCTTTGTTTGCTTTCGCTTGCAGGCACTGCTCATAAACTTCACCCAATAAGTAGTCTTTGCCCTGTTCTTTGAGCAGTTGAATAACAGCACGAAACGCCACAAAATCACCAAGCCGGCTCATGTCAATTCCATAACAGTCCGGGAAGCGGATTTGAGGGGCAGACGACACGACCACGATCTTCTTCGGTTGCAGGCGGTTGAGCATCCGGAGTATGCTTTTCTCCAACGTGGTTCCGCGCACGATCGAATCGTCAATGACCACCAGCGTATCCTTGCCTTTATGCACTACCTCGTAGGTGGTGTCATACACGTGCGCCACCATTTCGTCCCGATGTTCGTCATCGGTAATGAAGGTGCGCATTTTTACATCTTTGATCACGATCTTTTCAATGCGCGGCCGAAAGGAAAGCAGATCGTCCCAACTGTCCACGGAGGGCTTGCCATCAACAATGACGTCCTTCTGTTTGCGGATGAGGTAATTTTCAATTTCCTCCATCATGCCCATGAAGGCTGTTTCAGCCGTATTTGGAATGTAGGAGAAAACGGTATTCTTCAGATCAAAGTTAATGGCTTTCAATACCTGGGGCACCAGCAGGCGCCCCAGACGCTTGCGCTCCTGGTAGATCTGCGGATCCGTGCCACGCGAGAAATACACCCGCTCAAAACTACACGATTTCTTTTCCAGCGATGGCAAAATGCTATGCTGGGCAAAGTCACCGTTTTTATTGACGATTAAAGCATGACCCGGCTCAATCTCGTTGATTTGATTATAGTCTACGTTAAACGCGGTTTTGATTGCGGGTTTCTCTGAGGCAACCACCACGACTTCTTCATCAGCATAGTAATACGCGGGTCGAATGCCGGCAGGATCGCGCACCACAAACGAAGAGCCCGAGCCAATCAAGCCGGCCATGGTATACCCGCCATCGAAATCCTTGCACGCCCGCCTGAGTACGCGGGAAAGATCAATTTCATTTTCGATGATTTCGGAAACCTCCTGATTGGAGTAACGCTCTTTATATTTTTCGAACAAACCCTGAACCTCTTCATCCAGAAAGTGACCGATCTTTTCCATGACCGTGACCGTGTCCACTTTTTCTTTCGGGTGCTGACCCAAATCAACCAGTATGTCGAACAACTCTTCAACGTTGGTCATGTTGAAGTTACCGGCCATCACCAGGTTGCGGCTCCGCCAGTTGTTTTGCCGCAAAAAGGGATGGACGTTTTCGATACTGTTTTTGCCGTGGGTGCCATAGCGGAGATGCCCCAGCCACAGCTCACCGGTAAACGCAACGTTTTCTTTCAGCCAACGCTCATCACGGAATTTATCCTTGCCTTCCTTCTGGGCTCGTTTGTACTTCTTGGCAATTTTCTTGAACAAGTGAGCCACGGGTTGAGCCTTTACCGAGCGGTAGCGGCTAATGTAACGGTAGCCCGGTTCAATGTCGACTTTAATGTTGGCAATGCCCGCACCATCTTGCCCACGGTTGTGCTGCTTTTCCATGAGAATGTACATCTTCGTCATGGCATAAGTGGGACCGTATTTCTCCAGGTAATAGGCGAGCGGTTTGCGCAGGCGGATGAGGGCAATACCGCATTCGTGGAGGATTTGGTCGCTCATGGGCTCTAAAGCACAAAGGTAGTTTTATTAATCCAACCCATCAATAAACCGGGCAGGACGAACGCTACCAGTAAGGCTAGTGCCAATAAAACACTCAAAACGCCCTGAAGTTCCCATGACAGGCTTTTTGGCTTATCCTGCCTATCTTTTACGAATAGGTAGTAGGGTATTTTAAGGTAGTAGAAGAGCGCTACAACGGTGTTTAACAGCCCCAGAATCAGGAAAACCAATCGCAGGGTTGGGGAAACTGAGGTGGATGACCACAAGGAGGAAAAAAGGAAAAGCTTAGCCATAAACCCTCCGGTTGGTGGTAATCCGATCAGCGCGATTAAGCCGGTGGTGATGACAAGGGCCAATGCCCAGCTGGCACCCGCGCGGCCACTAAAGTCTTCCACCGTTTGCACGTTTTGGTGATGTTCGAATTGTCCGATAACATAGAACGTAGCAAAGTTCATGACCAGGTAAACGGCTGAGTAAAATTGCAGGGCGTTTAATCCGGACTGATCAAATGGAACGAGCGCAAGTAGCAGAAACCCGGCCTGCGCGATGGATGAATAAGCCATCAGGCGTTTGGCATGTTTCTGGCGCAGTGCCCCTACGTTGCCGAGTGTTATGCTGGCCATGGACAAAACACCCACGATGGCGGCAAAGGGAACCGGTGACTGTCCAAAAAGGTGAAAGGCTAAAAGAATTTTCGCGAGAACGGCTAAACCAGCCAGTTTCGGTACGGTTGAAAAAAACGCAGCTATGGCGGCCGAGGCTGCCTGATAAGTATCGGGCGCCCACAAGTGGAACGGCACAGCGGATACTTTAAAGAGCAGGCCTGCGATGATCAGGGCCGAGGCGAGGTAGGCTGTGGGCTCCGCGTTTTGAGTTAACTGATCGATAAAAGCACTTGAGGTAAAATCGAACGTACCGGTAGCCGAATACAAGAGCGACCAACCAAAAATCATGACAGCGGTTACGGTACTTCCGAACAAAAAATATTTCAGGCTGGCTTCCACACCACTCTTTCCACGGCCCAAGGCGGTGAGCATGTAGCTGGGCAGGGAGATCAACTCAAGCGACAGCAGGAGCATAACGGCATGATTACTAGTGATGAATAGTGTACTGCCCAGTGTCACGGAAAGAATAAGGGTGAAATATTCAGCAGGATGTTCAACACTTTTTTTTCTGCTCATTCCGGCTGTGAGTGCGCACCCTGTTAAAACCAGCAATTTGAAATAGGCGGCAAAATCCGTCTGCTGGATGAATCCAAAAAACAGACGAATGCTGTTTTGAGGCCAGTTGTGCACAACCAGAACCCCGGCCACGAGGACTGTGATCACTAAGAGCGTGTCACTGATCTCCCAAAGGC
>DAIPHR010000251.1:0-4285 GCA_036771215.1 Cyclobacteriaceae bacterium | reverse complement strand
CAGTCGTCTCAATCAGGACAATGACCAGACACATCGGTGTAAACTTTAATCTGGGTGTGGTGATCACAAACCGGCCCCCGTGGTCATCGGGAGAGATGGGCAGGTACTTGCGGCAAAGACGCATCACCAGATTTTTCTCGGGGTCGATTTTTGAATCGCTGTCCTCAAGATAGCCCTTAATCCCTGAATAGATCAGGAGCACCCCGAACCCGTACAAAATCCAGTGGAACTTGGCGATGAGCAGCGCCCCTACAAAAATGAAGATGCCGCGGAAAAACACTGCTCCCAGAATACCCCAAAACAGGATATTGTGGTAATACTCCTCCTTAACCGCAAAGTATTTTAGAATGAGCAGGATAACGAAAATGTTGTCTACCGAAAGGGCATATTCGGTGAGGTAGGCACTGAAATACTCAATGGCAGCGTTTAACCCTCCTTTGCCAGAGTCATCGTACAGGTAGATAAATAAACCGAAAAGTGTGCTGATGAATACCCAAAAAATCGATTGGTAAAGGGCTGATCTAGTCGTGATTTTATGGGCTGTTTTGTTGAACACACCCAGATCCACCAATAGGAAAACGATGATGATAACCGCAAAAACCCCAAACAAAATGGTTTCCGCCTGACTTTGGCTACTAAACAAGGAAAAGAGAAGCATCCGGGGCGGTTCGGTTTAGTTAAGTTGATTGGCGCATTTTACCACTAAAAACAGGATTTTAAGCATAAAACCACGCGTAAAATTATAAATTATAGGTGTAGGCAAGATTACCTCCGGCTTAATACTTTGCCCCTGAAAAAGGTAACCACG
This sequence comes from Cyclobacteriaceae bacterium, assembly GCA_036771215.1. Classification (GTDB taxonomy): domain Bacteria; phylum Bacteroidota; class Bacteroidia; order Cytophagales; family Cyclobacteriaceae; genus ELB16-189. Next base: position 3,477 of record DAIPHR010000251.1, on the reverse strand, counting down.
TTAAGTGTCACATTTTTTACAAATTCCCTGAATCAACAGGTTAAGCTCTTGCGCTTTGTAGCCCGAGGGCAGTTTCACCGGGGGTATGTGAACATGATCGAGGCACTTGGTTTGTCCACATTTTATGCACTTAAAATGAATATGTTCATGGTGATGCCCTTCGTCCGTGCACGCCTGCTGGCACAAGGCATATTTTAGGGTTCCGGTGTCATCCAATACCTTGTGGATGACGCCCCGGTCTAAAAACGTTTTGAGCGTGCGGTATACCGTAACCCGGTCGTACACGTCAGCAAATTGCTGTTCAATATCGGAGTATGAAAGCGCGTAGCCCTTTCGCTGGAACAAGTCCAAAATAGCCTGCCGGCTGGAGGTTGTTCGAAGGTTGTGTGACTTTAACGGGGCCGTGAGTTCGTCCTTCATGCAGGGGCAACAGATGAGTTCTCTACCTGAAGCTTGAGCAAGTTACGATAAATCCCGTCATCGCGCAGCAGCAACTCCTCATGTTTGCCTGACTCGGCCACGCGACCATCTTTAATCACCAGAATGCGATCTGCGGTGCGGATGGTACTGAGGCGATGGGCAATCACAAATGTTGTTCGGTTCAGCATCAGCTTCTCCAGTGCATCCTGCACCAGCCGCTCCGACTGTGCATCAAGCGAACTCGTGGCCTCATCCAGCACCAGAATCGATGGATCTTTTAGAATAGCGCGCGCAATGGCAATCCGCTGGCGCTGCCCTCCGGAAAGCTTCACTCCGCGGTCGCCCACAAGGGTGTTGAGTTTCTCCGGAAAGCCTTCAATAAACTCGAGAGCGTTGGCCTGGCGGGCGGCCTGCCAGATTTCCTCCTCGGTAGCGTCCGGTTTCCCATACGCAATATTTTCGCGAATGGTGCCTCCAAACAAAATCACCTCCTGAGGCACTAACCCAATGTTCTGCCGGTATGATGTCAGGTTGTATCGCTGAATGTCCTCGCCATCGGCCCGAATGACACCCTGACTCACCGGGTACTTGCGCAGCAATAATGAAATAATCGTTGACTTACCCGCTCCGCTGGGGCCAACCACGGCAATACGTTCTCCGGGCTTAACCTGGAAATCGATATCCCGAAGTACGGTAACATCCTGTCGTGTCGGATATTCAAATGAAACGCTTTCAAAAGAAAGCTGCCCCTTTAGTTTTAAGGGTTTCGGGCTGGTCTCACGCTCATCGGGCGTATGTAAGATCTCGACCAGCCGCTCCGAGGCTCCGATCGACTTCTGTACCTGACTGTAGATGTCACCCAAACCTGCGATCGATCCCCCGATGAAGGATGTATAGATTACGAATGAAAAAAGGTCACCCACGGTCAGTTCACCCGCCTGTACCAAATTGGCACCGTACCAGCTAATCGCAACAATGCCCCCAAAAAATGCAACGATGGAGAACGAGACAAACAAACCGCGATACTTACCTACCGTTACGGCTGTGTCTACTACTTCACGCAGCGACTTCCGGTACCGACCGATTTCCAGCCATTCATTCGTAAACGACTTCACCACGCTAATCGACTGGAGCGCTTCCTCCACCACAATATTGGCATTCGCCAACTGATCTTGAATTTTTTTTGACTGTTTGCGAATGAACTTACCGAACGCGAGGGCCGCCAGAACCAACACGGGGAAGGTGATGAGCATGAACACGGTAAGCTTGGGCGTTAAGACAAAGATGATGGTGACGCCAAATACCAACACCAGAATTTGGCGGAATAATTCAGCCAATGTGAATGTCAGCGTGTCTTGCAAGGTGGATACATCGGAGGTGATCCGGCTCATCAGTTCTCCTACTCTGCGCGAGTCATAGAACGCCATCGGCAGCCAGATCATTTTGTCAAATACGGCATGCCGAAGGTCGGCCAGGGCGTTTTCACTCACTTTGGTGAACGTGAACATGCGCGTGAAGGAAAACACGCTCTGCACAGCCAATATGCCCATCAGGATAAACGTAATCTGACTGATGGTGTTGATAAACATCCAGCTTTTACCCTGCGCCACATCCAGCAACTTACCGGCAAAGAATGGAAATGCGAGTACCGTCACGCTGGACAGCGCCAGCGACAACAGGCCCAGGGCAAAAACCCAACGATAGGGCAGCACAAACCGAAAAATACCCAGAAACTTACGCAGCCCCTCGCGTGTCAGCTTCGCTTTCGGTTGACCGTCATCCTCTGAAAATCGCCTCTTTGCCATCTTAAAATTAACTCGTTGTCGTAGACGGAGTCTTCGCTCTTTTTATTGCATCCGCACCTGGATATCAAACAAGGTTGTGTCACCCCAAAATACTTTTTGCCCTCCTTGCTGGCCAAAGCCTGACAGGCGTGCCGCTCCGGGCGACTCAAACTGCAGGCGAAACTGACGCTCGGCCGAAAAGAAAAAACCCGTTTCGCGGTGAATGGCTTCAATTTTCTGAATCCGCTGAGGCTGATCTAAAAAATAAAGACGCAAAACACCAACCGGGGCGTGGGGGGCTTGGTACTCGCGCACCGTCAGGTTGCTGCGGGGGTCATCATACTCCCTCATCACATACTGATCGCGATAAGCGGAGCGGTTCACCACCTCCAATTTTTTAAAAACAGCAAGCTCCTTCTGCCAATCCGCAGCATTCAAGGTCAACACCACAGAATCAACCGCTTCATTAACACGCGTAATCTTTGTCACGTACCGTGGCTGCGTGCCCTGTGCTGCGAGCATACTATCGAAGTTGTAGAGCGGGCGTTGTGCAAGCGTGCCTGCCCCCGGCTGCTGACAACTGCTTGTTAGAGTCGCCAGCGCTATCCAAAACCACTTCATGCGCGTGTCAGCTGTTGGCCCGTCATTTCCTTTGGCACCGCAATGCCCATCATGCTCAAAATGGTGGGGGCCAAATCACCCAGTTTGCCATTGTGCCAAGGCCCCCGGTACTGATCATCCACCAATATACACGGCACAAGATTAGTCGTATGTGCCGTATTGGGTGTACCGTCTTCATTGATCATCATGTCGGCATTGCCATGATCGGCAATGATGATAACCGAGTAGCCATTTTGGCGAGCGGCTTCGGTTACGGCTTGATTGCATTGATCAACCGTTTCGCAGGCTTTCACCGCGGCCGAAAACACTCCGGTGTGACCCACCATATCAGGATTGGCGAAGTTCAGACAGATGAAATCCGCTTCCTTTTTCTCCAATTCGGGAATAATCTTGTCGCGGATGTCACGTGCGCTCATTTCGGGCTGTAAATCGTAGGTGGCCACTTTGGGCGAAGGGCATAAGATGCGCTGTTCGCCTTCAAACGGAGTCTCGCGGCCACCCGAAAAGAAAAACGTTACGTGCGGATATTTTTCCGTCTCGGCAATACGAATTTGCTTTTTGCCGGCTTATGCTAATACTTACACCAACGTATAATCAAGATTGTCTTTATAAAAAATAACCTCCACATTCTGGAAAGATTCTTCGAAGATGG
>DAIPHR010000250.1:0-4335 GCA_036771215.1 Cyclobacteriaceae bacterium | reverse complement strand
TTGTTCAGTTCATCGTATTGTTTGACTCGGGACAGCCCCCGGCCGATGCAGCCGATACCATTGACAAGGCCGATACCGCCTGGATGATTGTAGCCAGTGCATTCGTTCTGTTCATGACCCCCGGCCTTTCTTTTTTTTATGGCGGCATGGTCAGTGCCAAGAATGTAATCTCCACCATGCTGCAGAGTTTTATAGCACTGGGTGTCATCAGCCTGTTGTGGTACCTGGTAGGGTTCAGCCTCGCCTTTGGCGATAGCATTGGGGGCATTATTGGCAATCCGCTTACGTTTTTCGCCTTTCACAACGTGGGTCTAAACCCCCATCCGGCCCTGTCACCAACCTTTCCGCTGCTTCTCTTCGCGTTGTTCCAACTGAAGTTTGCCATAATCACACCAGCGCTCATCACGGGTAGCTTTGCCGAGCGCGTCAAGTTTACGTCCTACCTCATCTTTATGTGCCTGTTCGCGATTTTCATCTACTCGCCTTTGGCCCACTGGACGTGGCATCCGGAAGGCTTTCTGCGAAAGTGGGGCGTGCTGGATTTTGCCGGTGGATCGGTCGTGCACATGTCGGCCGGATTTGCCGCATTGGCCGGGGCTTACATCCTGGGCAAGCGCGAAAATAATAATCACCAACCTGCGAACATTCCGTTCATTTTGCTGGGCACCGGCATGTTGTGGTTTGGCTGGTTTGGTTTTAATGCGGGAAGTGCCCTGGCGGCTAACGGGCTGGCCGTGCTGGCCTTTGCCACCACCAACATGGCATCAGCTTCGGCCATGATCACGTGGGTAATGTTCGATGCCCTGGTGGGCCGCAAGATTTCGGCCATGGGTGCGTGCATCGGGGCAGTCGTGGGGCTGGTAGCCATCACACCAGCCGCAGGGTTCGTCAACCTGGGCCAAAGTGTATTCATCGGTTTTGCAGCAGCGATCATCAGCACCCTGGCCGTATACTACAAACAAAAGCGCACCTCGTTGGATGCTACCCTGGATGTGTTCCCGTGCCACGGCATTGGAGGAATTGTGGGCATGATCCTTACGGCCGTTTTCGCGAAAGATGTAGGGTTGATTTACGGGCAAACCCAAACGTTTCTGTACCATTTGCTGGCGCTGGTGATTGTGGGCGGGTTCACCTTCGGTGGTTCCTACCTCATTTACAAGATCACCGGAAAGATCACGCGCTTGCGCGTATCACCGGAAGACGAGCGCATGGGCCTTGACATGTCGCAGCACAGCGAAACCATTCACCCGATGCGGGTGGAGGCTGCCTAGTGGCTATCCGTTATTCGAATTCAAGATAGGGCAGGGCACGCCTGAGTTTAACCGTGTCCACCGCCCGAATCTCCTTCAACTGAGTCCAATCTTTGATGGCACCGTGCTGAAACCGGTACGCTATGATTAGCCGGCCGGGCACCAGCCCCACGTAGGGATGTTGCGAAAGATTTTTCTCGGGTGCGGAGTTGATCGGGATCTTGCGCGGCACAAAATCCGGGGAGACAAAAAACTTCATTTTCAGAAGGTCTACTACACCGCTGTCCAACCCGTAGACTTCATACAATTGGTCGGTGCTGACATAACCCCCGAGTTTTTCGCGGTAGTTGATGATGCGCTGCGACAGTTTAGGACCTACACCGTAAATGCTTTTCAATTGAACGGTATCAGCTGTGTTCAAATCGTAAATGGGCTTGCTGTTGCCCGGTTTGATCTGCCGATGGGCATAGCCGAGTGTCTCCCGTTTGGGAATATCAATGAACGGTTCCAGTTGCCGGTAAAAGGATTCGTTCATACCGTAGAGTTTCAGGAGTTCCTCCTTCTGCTCAATCGGATTTTTTTCGCGGTAGCGAATGAGGCGATCGGCCAGAAAGGATTTGAATCCTAACTCAATCAGCTCTTCGCGTGTGGCCGTGTTCGGATCGAACTTGAAAAATTGGGATTTGCCCGCGTCCGCGGATACCCGCGGTTCCAATCTCAAACTATCAAGAACGGTGATGGATGGTGGGGTTACCGGAGTGGAACGAACCATCCAGAATTGATAGATCGGTACAGCAACAATGATGAATGCCAGCAACGGCAACAAGATCAACAACGCTCGGCTTTCGCTTTGGGAGAACCCAAATACGTTTCGCCACCAGGTTTGCCAGTTCGCCATAGACAGCGATAAGTTAGGCGCCCGCCAAAACAAAAACAAGTCGGGGGACCAACCACTCGAATGCAAGGCTGAAATCGTAAACCGAAACTACTCGCTCTTGCAGATACCTACACCCAGGCGGCCGCCCGATGAGGCTTTGTCTGTTGCTGCGGCACCAATGTTGCCGGCAGCCAAAATGATGTCACGCCCGGCTCCTGTTTCCGAGAGGTGAACCTTAATTGATGCGTTGAGGGCAAGAATGCTGGTGTAGGTAACAGGCGTTTCATCGGCCCATTTTGTCAGGTTTGTCTCCGACACACCGGAGGCAGCCGATACCGGGCTGAGCAGGGCCGCGATGTCGGCATCGGCCAGCGATAAATCCCCCAGGTGCAAGTGCACCGGGTGCTGGTCGTTACCACTAAGCCCATTCAGCTTTACAATGGCCAATACAGTTCCATCTTTTTTCTCCCGGAACGTAATGGTGCCCGAGGTAGGGTAGGCACTGCCGGGCAGCAGGGCATAGGTCGTTTCATTTCCGGTAAACTCCGAAACCTCACTTTCCGGCTGGCAAGCCCAGGCCAGCACCAACACCGCCAAAATCGTCCACAGCCTCATAGTCTTTACGGTTTTTTCCAGAAACATCGAAAGGTAAAATTTTATTCCCGAAAACACATGTTTAACGATTGAGATGGGGTTAAATTGGCCAGCCTTTCTGTTTTTTGGCACGAAACTGGATATTTTTAGTCTATGGCAAAAAAGCTTTTCTACCTGTTATTCCTCGCGGTTGCGTGCAGCCCTTCGGCAACCACGGTCAAAACTGACTTGCAGAATACCCGCCCCGCCTGGCTTTCGGCCAACCCCCAGCAGTCCGGTTATTACATCGGTATAGGGCAGGGTATTAAGGATGGCACGAACAATTATATCCAAGCAGCCAAAAAAAGCGCTTTCGAGGATTTGATTTCGGAGATAAAGGTCACCGTATCCTCCAGTTCGGTACTCACGCAGATCGATGCCAACAAAGAGTTTCAGGAGAAATACGAGCAAATTATTCAGACCACCGCAGCGGATGACATTCAGGAGTTTGAGCAGGTTGATTCATGGGAGGACGAGAAGACGTACTGGGTTTATTACCGTCTATCGCGGGAGCGCTACCGTCAAATTAAAGACGAGCAAAAGCGAAATGCCATTACGCTCGGTATGGATTTCTTTGTAAAAGCGAAGCAGGCCGACCGGTCGGGCGAGCCGGTGCAGGCGCTGGCCTTTTACTACCAGGGTTTTCGGGCGCTTGAAAAATACCTGGCCGAGCCCATTCGCATCGACTTTGAAGGCAAGGAGATTTTGCTCACCAACGAGATTATTGCTTCGATGCAGTTTATTCTGGAGAAAATCCAATTGACGGCCAACCCTTCCGAGATCATGCTGAATCGCAGAATGGTGCAAAACGATCAAACCGTATTGGTCACCGCGTTGGATAAGGCCAGCAAGAAACCTGTTACCGATTTGCCTCTACGGGCTGCCTTTGAAAAAGGAGCTGGCGATGTATTCCCGGACTACAAGACCGGACAGAACGGTCAGATCAAAGTTTTATTGACCAAAATCGGGTCGCGCGATATTGAACAAAAAATTGGTGTAACGGTGAACATGTTGAGTTTTGCGGGCGATCAACCCTCACCGGTGTATGCTCTGGTATCATCCAAAATGGTAACGCCCAAGGCTGTCATTCTCATGAAAGTGCAACGCCCGTTGGTATACCTCTCGTCCATTGAAAAAAGCCTGGGAACGGATAAATCCAACCAGCAACTTACCAATCGAGTGAAAAACTACCTGGCCAATGCGGGTTTTGAGTTCACCGAACAAAAGGATAAAGCAGAGCTCTGGGTGGATATCAACAGTAACTCAGAAAAAGGTGCCCAATCAGGCAGCATCTTCATTACCTATGTAACGGCCGTTATTCGCGTGTCAACAGTAAAGGACAATAAAGAGATTTATGCCACCACACTGGATCGCGTAAAAGGGTATAGCCTCGATTACGAGCGAAGCAGCCAGGAGGCTTATAATAAGAGTCTGGAAACGCTGGAAAAGGAGAAGTTGCCGGAGCTGCTAAACGCGATTTTGCAATGATTTTGGCCCTTAACTGGCACAAATACCCCAAAAAAATAAACTGGCCTGTAAATTGTATTTAGCTAACTTGCACAACCAAACGTAAAA
>DAIPHR010000249.1:0-4416 GCA_036771215.1 Cyclobacteriaceae bacterium | reverse complement strand
ACCTATCACATCACCGGCCATTACCTCAGCACCCACGTAAACGAAAATGCAGACGACTCCCAATAACAAATGTGGAAACTGCAGTATACTCGACTTAGAACCCGCTTTGGTTTCCTGCTCATGTTCCGAAGCGGTTTCAATCTCGGGCAGTGGCGAGAGCAAGATCATACCAGCCAGGATCAGCAGTACAACGGTCATGATACCATACGGCAAGATCACCCGCTGCGCCAGCGAATCAAGCAATTGCATGCGGATGGCCGGATCGGTAGCCGCGTTCACCTGCAATTCAATTTCGGATGCCCCTTGCAAAACAATCGCGCTTAGTACCAGCGGACTGATGCCTCCGGCTACCTTATTGCAAATGCCCATGATGCTGATCCGTTGGGCAGCCGACTCAATGGGTCCAATGATGGAGATGTAGGGATTAGATGCGGTTTGCAGGAGCGACAAGCCCATGCCCTGCACAAAGAGGCCGGTTAGAAAAAATCCAAATACACGCGTATGGGCAGCGGGGATAAAAATCAACGCCCCCACCGCCATGACCACAAGGCCCCAGGCCATTCCTTTTTTGAATCCCGTGAACTTTAGAATAAAGGACGAGGGAATCGCCAGAAAAAAATAGGCCATGTAAAATGCGAATGTCACCAAAAATGCCTCCGCATCGGTTTTCAGATCGCACGCCAATTTAAGAAATGGGATCAGCGTGCCATTAAGCCACGTGACAAAGCCAAAAATGAAAAAGAGCATGCCGATGATGGCAATTGAAAAGGCATAGGAATTTTTGGGGGATGAACTCATGAAGATGTGTTTGTTATTCGATTCTTTTAGCGATTTTCACGGGTTGATTTTAAAACATTCCGATGAGTAACACAACAAAACCCGCACTTTTAGTCATGGCCGCAGGTATGGGCAGCCGCTACGGAGGTATCAAACAAATTGATGGCTTTGGCCCAGGCGGGGAAACCATCATGGACTATTCCCTTTTCGACTGCATTCGGGAAGGATTTGGTCAGGTTGTGTTCGTGGTTCGGGAAGAAATACTCGACACGGTTCGAAGCATGTTCTTGCCCAAACTTCAAGGTAAGGCAAAAGTTGATTTTGTCATTCAGTCGTTGGACAAGTTTGTGCCACCCGCTTACCAGCCCGTTAACCGAAAGAAACCCTGGGGAACTACCCATGCCATGCTTTGCGGCCGGGAGGTGATCAACGGCCCTTTTGCCGTGATCAATGCCGATGATTTTTATGGCCGTGAAGCGTTTGCCTCGCTGGCGCAATTTTTCAAAACGGCTCCACCTCATGAGCACGCGATGGTCGGCTATACGCTCAGGAATGTACTGTCCGATCACGGCAGTGTCTCCCGGGGTGTTGCCGAGGCGGATGCAGCGGGCTTTCTGGTTTCCATGACCGAACACACCACCATTGTACACGAACATGGCAAGATCATCAGCAAGCTGAAAGACGATGCTGTGGTGCTGGATCCTGTTGCACCGGTTTCCATGAATTGCTGGGGCTTTCAGGCAGAAGTTTTTGATTTGGCGGAAAAGCTGTTTCACGAATTTGTGGCGGCTAACCACCACAACCCGGGTGCTGAATTTTATATCGCTTTGCTGGTAACTGAACTCATCGAGCGTAAGTTGGGCCAGGTGAAAATATTGCCGGGAGGGAAGACCTGGTTTGGGGTTACTTATCAGGAAGATAAACAAGCCGTATCGTCCAGTATCCGCGAGTTGGTACAACGAGGTGATTACCCTCCAAAACTTTGGTAAATCCGAAAGAGGTTGATGCGGTCCTCGCCCGCTTCGGGCTTCCGGTAGGTGATTGCCTCGCGGAGCGAATCACCACGGGGCACATCAATTTTACTTATCGGGTCGAAGTGCCGTCCCGGAGGCGAAGTTTCATTTTGCAGCGCATTAACCGGCAGGTATTTCATAAGCCGGAGATCGTTTCAGCCAATATCCGGTTGGCGGCCGACTATCTGCACAAGCTTGACCCGGACTACCTTTTTCCCGAGCCCGTGCAGGGTGTTGATGGACGTGATCTGCAGTATGACGAATCGGGTGAACCGTGGCGCCTTTTTCCCTTTCTTTCGGGAACCTATACGGTCAATGTGGCCACAAGCCCCGCCCAGGCGTATGCCGCTGCAGCTGCGTTTGGTCGCTTTAACCGGCTGCTGAGCAACTTGCCCATTGCGTGCGTGGGGGAAACGATTCCCCGATTTCACGACCTCGCGTGGCGTTGGCAACAATTCACGGATGCCTGCGAGCGGGGAGTGCCGGCCCGGTTGGCTGAGGCGAGCCCGGAGATTTCACAAGCCAAACGTTTTTCAACGCTCGTTGATCAGTATCGGGCCTGCCTGCAATCCGGGGCACTGGTCAAGCGTGTTTTTCATAATGATACGAAGATCAATAATCTCTTGTGGTGGGGCGATCGGCATGAGCCGGCCTGCGTCATCGACCTCGATACGCTTATGCCTGGCTATTTTATCTATGACTTAGGAGATCTGGTTCGAACGCTGGTAAGCCCGGTGAGTGAAGAGGAAAGGGATGTAACACGGATTGCCGTGCGAGACGAGTATTACGAAGCGGTTGTTAATGGGTACACGTCCGCCATGGAGCCGGTGCTGACCGGGCAGGAAAGGCAGCTGGTGCCCTTTGCTGGCAAAATGATGACCTTCATTATGGCCCTGCGGTTTTTGTCTGACTTCCTGCTGGGTGATGTCTACTATCAAACACACTATCCGGGGCAAAATCTGGTGCGTGCCCGCAATCAGCTGACGTTGCTTGAGCAGCTGTGCGGGCAGTTGCCGGACTGAAATCAGTATATTTCCAGCCAAAACGAACATCCATGAAATCAATTTTTCTGAACCTGGTTGCACTCTTTATTTTCTGTACCGGCTGGGCCCAGGTAGATCCGTCACGTTACGGAGATGAAATCAGCCCGGCTAACCTGAAAGATCAACTGACTATCCTGGCCTCCGATGCTCTGGAGGGTCGGGCAACCGGCAGTCGCGGTCAGCGGATGGCAGCTGCGTTTATCGCCAGTCATTTTCAGGAAATTGGTTTGCACGGGCCGGTAAACGGTTCCTACTTCCAGCCAGTAGAGTTGTTTTCGACACGGCAGGAGAAAGTGGTATTGAAGATTGGTGACGAGATCGTGGACAACGAGTTATTCTTATACACCGGTATGGCCGATAGCCAGGGCGAAAAAAGCACCTCCGTCATTTTTGCCGGCCAGGGCGGTGACGCAGACCTGGCGCAGCTGGCCATCTCCGGCAAATCGGTTCTGATCTGGCTCCCGTCACTGGGTTCTATGTCCGGCCTGCGCAGCACAGCTGAGCGTTTACGCGCTGGCGGTGCCGATCATGTATTCATCGTACTGGGCTTATCGGGCGATGACTATAAGGGCCTGTCGTTTCAAATGCGAAGCTTTGTCTCAGGCGGTGGCCTGAGTTTAGCGCCCCCGCGTAATAAAGGCGTCTTTTTTATCAACCCCTCGGTGGCTGAGAAAATGTTCAAAATGACATATGCCAAGCTGGTGGAGGTGGCCAAGAATGAAAAAAGGGCTGAGTTGTTGAAAAAGATGAAGCCCTTTGCCGTTACGTACCGGACACAAATGAGCGTGAAGACAGTAAAGACGGACAATGTTCTCGGTTTTTTGGAGGGAACGGACAAGAAAGATGAGGTGATCGTGATCACTTCACACTACGACCACATTGGAAAGAAAAGTGAGGGCACCGGTGACCTGATCAACAATGGTGCGGATGATGATGGTTCAGGTACGGTGAGTGTATTAGAGCTCGCGCGTGTGTTTGCCAAGGCCCGGGCCGAAGGAAATGGTCCGCGCAGGAGTATTTTGTTTATGACGGTGACAGCCGAAGAAGTTGGCTTGCTGGGTTCGCAATACTATGTCGAGCACCCGGTATTTCCGCTGGAAAAAACAGTTGTTAACCTGAACATGGATATGGTGGGGCGCTGGGATGCCGAACACAAAGGGAAGTCTGACTATGTCTATGTGATTGGTTCGGATAGACTGAGCAGCGAGTTGCATGAAATTAACGAACGGAACAACAAGTTGCGCACACACCTGGCTTTTGACTACACCTACAACGATGAAAATCATCCGACCAACTTGTATAAGCGCAGCGACCACTGGAATTTTGCCAAAAACGGAATTCCGATCATCTTCTATTTTGATGGTATTCATGAAGATTACCATCAACCCAGCGATGAGGTAAGTAAAATTGATTTTGATTTGATGGCGAAGCGAGCGAAGGCAATGTTTTTCACCGCTTGGGAAATTGCCAACCGGGAGAATCGCCTGGCCGTTGATAAAAAATAGCGGATAGGTCTACTTAAACAATCGCGTACCGAGTATCACTTTCAGGCTGATCTGATTAACGGTGACCCGCTCAATGGA
>DAIPHR010000248.1:0-4416 GCA_036771215.1 Cyclobacteriaceae bacterium | reverse complement strand
CGTAATAGCTTTCTTCCCGCGCATCGCCCTGCGCGGAAGTTTCAGCGATTATCTTTAGATTATCGTTTAGCATGGGCTTCCTGCTATATCGAAAAAAAACCAGCCGACCCGACATTGGGTCGCACATTTCATTTATTCAATTACGGATTGCAGAAATCGCAAAACTGTGCGCTCGCCAAAGGATCTGCGGCCGGTTCCTCCTGGCAAAAGCCACACTGGGTACAAGAAGTTATTTTGACTTTGGGCAGTCGCGTGGGACGTCTGCAATTTTCGCAGGGTAGCCCGGCCAGCCAGTTAGTTTCTCCAAATCCGGGCCACCGGCATTGCGGGCAACGGTTTTGAAGCCGGGCGAATAGTTTGCGGGCCGCGAGCTCGATCACCTGCATACGCGTGGGGTTGAAGTTGGCCCGCATGTCGGTCTCTGCATGTAAGGAGCCGTACTGGTTAAACAGCGTGCGCAGAACATCCCAGTTGGTTATTCCTTTGTGGAGATGGCGGATTTGCTCACCGTCCATTTTTTTGATGATCAACCCATGCGAGGGAAATTTTGCCTCATGGGCGAATCGTTCCAGTTGCGGCCAAGCGCTGACGACAGCCGAATGGTAATTGGTGTCAGTGCTCGTCACGAGTTCGATTACTTCCTGGTTGTTTTCCAGGTCAAGCCACATCACGATTTCCTGATCACCCGGCACCCAGGGAAACTCGGGATGTGGACCAAATGAGCCTTCGCTGCCCAGGCCCAGTGTTTCGCCCGTGGCGTCCAGAGCGGCCGTGATTTTTTTTCGCAGCGTGGTTACGGGGTCGTCCACCCGTTCGACTTCACCGCTGAATGTACCGAACTGATCCGTGTTGATGTTTTCGGGCACGCGCCAGGGAAGCCCCAGGTGAAAAAGCAAGAGCGGGCCCAAGACCCGCTCTTTTTCATGCTGCGTGGCAATAACAACCGTGCGACCCGCCCAAATAGAATCCGGTGTGGGTGCGCCAGCCGCCATGCTTACTGTCCCTGACCTAACGAGAAGCCGGGTTCACCGTTGAACGTGTACAGGTTTTCGGTCTTGATGATTTCCAGACCGGCATCGTGTACCTGCTTCATGATGTTCATGGCATCGGCATAGCTAGACGGTTTCAGTTCGGCATTCTTGAACCGGCAACGCCAGTGATCCGTACAGAATGTTTCCGGGAAACCATCCGGATATACTTTTACACCGCGGTTGGTGATCATGTTAAACACCATGTTACCGCCTTTGATATTCTTTATTTGCTCACCCAGTTTGTTGGCATCACGGTTCTTGAAACTCACAAACACATCAATGCCCACCAGCTCTTTCTTGCTTTCCGGTGTCGGTTTCAGTTTCACCTCGATGGTTTTGCCAACGGCCTTGGAGTAGTCAACGGCCTTCAACTTGGAAGGCTTCTGGCCGAGGCGTGCAATAACCGTCTGCGCGAATTCCTTGGTTCCCACTTTTTGCTTACTCACAGCCTCATCAAACACATCGTAGGTGTGAATACCATCTTCCAGGGTTTTCAGCCACGCGTTGTGCACTTTCTCGGCAATCGGTGCCTGGTTAATGTGGATGAGCATCTGCACGGCACCTAACAACAAGCCTGAGGGGTTGGCTACATTCTGGCCTGCTCTGCGCGGGGCCGAACCGTGAATGGCTTCGAACATGGCGAAACCGGCACCAATGTTGGCCGAACCGGCCAGACCCACCGAACCGGCAATCTGTGCCGCCACATCCGAAAGGATGTCGCCATACAGGTTGGGCATTACAATCACATCAAATGCCTCGGGCGTGTCCGCCAGTTTGGCTGCTCCGATGTCTACAATCCAATGCTCTTTTTCCAGATCCGGATACTCGGCTCCGATTTCGTCAAATATTTTGTGGAACAACCCATCGGTGAGTTTCATGATGTTGTCCTTGCTGAAGCACGTCACCTTCTTGCGGCCGTACTGGCGCGCATATTCAAATGCGTAACGAATAATTTTTTCAGTTCCCGGCCGGCTGATCAATTTCAAACACTGCACCACTTCATCCGTCTGTTGGTGCTCAATGCCGGCATACAGATCTTCTTCGTTTTCACGCACAATCACCACATCCATCACCGGGTGCTTGGTTTGCACAAAGGGATGGTAGCTGTTGCACGGGCGCACGTTGGCGAAAAGGCCCAGCATTTTTCGCGTGGTTACATTCAGACTTTTAAACCCACCGCCCTGCGGGGTGGTGATGGGTGCCTTGAGGAAAACCTTCGTTCTGCGCAATGATTCCCATGCACTGGGATCAATACCAGCCGAATTACCCCTCAGATAAACTTTTTCACCGATCTCAATTTCTTCAATCGCCAGTTCGGCTCCGGCTGCCTGAATGATGTCAAGTGTTGCCGCCATGATTTCGGGTCCAATGCCGTCACCATAGGCTACTGTAATGGGTGTTTTTGCCATGTTTTCCGTAAAATTATTTGTGCAGTAAAAGTAATGCTACTATCTTGAAAAACATTATTTTCATTCATTAAAAAACCCCAATAGGGGTGTTTTAAGTCTATACCTGTTTAACCACGTGAGCTGGAACCTGCAAATTCAGATGAACGAGAAGCTTTACCTCCGCGATCCGATGAGTTCGGATCTCGGCAAGCGAATTTTAGCCCATGGCTCGGCCATGATTGACCAGCTCGGCCTGGAGGAGTTCACCTTTAAAAAGCTGGCGACTGAGCTTCACACCAATGAATCGAGTGTGTACCGCTATTTCGAAAATAAACACCGCCTGTTAATCTACCTTACCGGTTGGTATTGGCGGTGGTTGGAATACCTGGTGGTGGAGCACACAGCGCGGCTCACCACGCCCGCGCAGAAACTTGACATTGTGTTGAATATTTTGATGCTGCGCGAAGGCGAGAATATCAATGGCGGGTCAGGCCTGGATAAAACCGTATTGCATAACATTGTCATTAAGGAGGGCTCCAAAACCTATCTCACGCGCCACGTCACGGACGACAATCAGCAGCAGTTTTTCAAACCGTATAAAGATCTGTGCGGTCGCATTGCAGCCATCTTTCACGAAATCAATGCCGATTACCCGTTTGCGCGCTCACTGGCCAGCACGCTCATTGAGATGTCGCACTATCAGTACTACTTTATGAATAACCTGCCCTCGCTCACCGACTTCGGGCAGCATAAAAACGTTGATGAACTGATGCGGTTTTTGAAAAGCCTGGTCATGAGCAGCCTGTCAGCCCCGGTGGAGGCCGCCCGCTGATTCACGCCTGATTACCCGTTCCTTTTCTCTATTTTTGCCTCGCAAAAAATTTTGGCGAATGGCAAAATCCGTACGCGTGGGTTTGGTGCAAATGAGTTGCACCGCAGATCCCGAACAGAATCTTCAAAAAGCAGTAACCAAAGTGCGCGAGGCGGCCGCCAAAGGAGCACAGATCGTCTGCCTGCAGGAGCTTTTTCGTTCGCTCTATTTCTGTGATGTAGAAGACTACGAGAATTTCAAGCTGGCCGAGCCGATCCCGGGCCCGTCAACCGAAGTGCTGGGCAAGCTGGCCAAGGAGTTGGGCGTGGTCATCATTGCTTCCCTTTTTGAGAAGCGCACGCAGGGCGTGTACCACAACACCACAGCCGTGCTGGATGCCGATGGCAGCTACCTGGGCAAGTACCGCAAGATGCACATCCCCGATGATCCTGCGTACTACGAGAAATTTTATTTTACCCCGGGCGATCTGGGCTATAAAGTTTTCAAAACGCGCTTTGCCACCATCGGTGTGCTGATTTGCTGGGATCAGTGGTATCCGGAAGGTGCCCGCATCACCGCGTTGATGGGCGCGGAGATTTTGTTTTACCCGACTGCTATCGGGTGGTCAACGGCCCAGGATGAGGCCACCAACACCGAGCAATACAACGCGTGGCAGACCATACAGCGCAGCCATGCCGTAGCCAATGGCGTGCATGTCGTGAGCGTGAACCGCGTAGGGTTGGAGCAAAACGGAGCGATGAAATTCTGGGGCGGCTCGTTTGTGGCCAATCCGTTTGGCAGCCTTTTATACCTCGCCTCACACGATCGGGAGGAAGTACACGTGCAGGAGATTGACCTGGATAAAACAGATCGCTACCGCACGCATTGGCCTTTTCTCCGCGACAGGCGCATTGACTCCTATCAACCGATTTTGAAACGGTTTATTGATGAGTAGGTAGCGTGATCGCTAAGCTGGACAAAAGATTTAAAAAATGACCGGGGACTGGATTTCAAAATAAAATAATGGGTTAGATACCTATACTGCTCATCTCCTTACGTAGTTGAAACCGAAGAACGATAAACCTAATATCTTGGATTATTTTTATGGTAGCACTTCTGAAGCACGGAATTAAGGGCATCTCTAAAAACCTCGACCGGTCATACCGGACTGGTTCCGGTATCTGCT
>DAIPHR010000247.1:0-4438 GCA_036771215.1 Cyclobacteriaceae bacterium | reverse complement strand
GTAAACTCTTTTAAGAACTCAATGTTGTCATTTTTGTACCTCAAAATCATAGGTAGTTGCTGCTCGTAAACGCATAGCGAGGCATCTGTTTCGTTGCAAAGCTGTAACATTTGAGCTTTGACACGACCTGTTTTGACCATCTTAAGCGTGTCACCGAGCTCCCAAGCTAACTCCTCTGCTTCGGTAATACTTTGCAATCCTTTTCTCCACTCGTTCGCCTCAACATAGGTAAAAGCCTCCTCATACTTTTGTTCAAGTCTTTGCTTGTCCTCAGGATGCGGTGATAGTTGGGCCAATGCGAGTTGCGGCTGGCACAAGAAAATGACGATGCAAAGTTCCTTCAGTTTCATAATCCGGCAAAGTTTGCCCTGAAGTTAAGCAGACTGGTTGGTTTCGGCCTTAGTTTGGCTCACTTTGAGGTGGTGCACCGCATTTTCGAGGCGCCCCGCAATACTGCGAAGTTGGCGGAGGTAATCATGTGCAAAGGGTGCTTGCGACTCCATTTCAGCTGCATGACTGATGCCGATCAGACTGTCAATAACGCCCCTTGATTCGGTGTAAAACGTACGAACCGTGGCGTTCTGCTGAAGCATCGCTTGTTGCAATTCATTTCGGTTGGCCTCCAGTTCACGCGTTCGCTGCTTCACTTTCCTTTCCAGCAGTTTTTCAAACTGAATCTTTCTTCGAAAGTTTAAGAAAAGTAAGACCAGTACCACGAGCAGCAAGGTTGCAATGACCGCTACGAGAGTAAGTTGCGTTTGCTGTTGTTCTAGTTTTTCATTTTTATCTTTAATAACCTGAAGATTTTGCCGTTGACTATACTCACGCTCTACTTTTGAAATCGATTCAATTAACTGGGCGTTGTAAATCTCATGGGTAAGATTGATAAATTTTTCCTGGTAACCCGATGCCCGCTCGTAGTCGTTAACGAGTGAATAGTAAAGAGAGGCTTCACGGTAAAGATCTAATCGAACAGCATTGAAGGGGGATGATTCAGTAATTGGCTCAACCTCGCCAAGATAGGCTTCTGTTTGGGCTAGATTTCCCACCTCGCGATTTAACTTAATCAGGTAAAGGATACTTTTCAATCGGAATTCAAGCCAATTTTTAGAAGAGGACAAGCGGTATGCTTCGTTAAGATAGTACTTTGCATTTTCAAAGTCTCTTAGATAAAAGTATGCAATGCCAAGACCGTAGTTAGCCTCCATCAGCCTTTCAGGTTCACAGTTATTTTTGCAGATACTTAACCCTGTATTGAAGTGGGTAATTGCGTTGTGGTAGTCCTTTAGCTCAATATTGCAGAGTCCAATATTTACGTGAATGTTGTCCATGAAATATTGATCTGCGACCTTTCCAAGAGTCTCTTTTGACTGCTTGAGATAATCCAAAGCTTTCAAGTAGTTTCCTATTTCATAATACAAGACCCCAATATTGTTAAGTGTTTCTGCGATATTACTGAGGTCGCTTTCTTTCTCACGCAATGAAAGGCAGTTGAAGTGATTTACTATTGCACTGTCGAATTCGGCCGAATGAGTGTATGCCACACCCAAGCTATTGTAAAGATATTGCAGCTCGGTTCGGAAAGCAGGCTGGTGGCTATTGCGTTTTGCAATGTCCAGAACTCTGTGGGAGTGGAAGATGGAATTTTCAAAATCATTTAGTCTTCGATAGATCTGTCCAGCCAGCCGGCCTGTTTTGACCAAATAGAGGGTATCGCCATTTTCCGATGCGTGCTTTTGGGCAAGCTTCAGTACTACACCCGCCTGAATTAACTCCCCGGTTAAGAAGTACTCAAACCCCAGATTATAATATAGTGCTGGAAAGTCACCGGGGTTTGCATCCTCAAGTAGCAACTTGATGGAATCAATGGGCGATCGATTTTGGGCGTCCGTAAATCGGGGCGCAAACAATAAGATTACGATGCAGAGCTCCCTGGGTTTCATAGTCCGGCAAGTTTGGCCTGAAGTTAAGCAGACGGGTGGATTTCAGCCTCACTTTGGCTCCTCTTGAGGTGGTGAACCAAATCTTCGAGGCGACCCGCGATACTGCGAAGCTGCCTTGCCTATCCACGCGCCCATGGAATTTATTACGCAATAGCTTCGCAACAAAAGTCCCTTGAGGTTGTTGTTTGCTGCATGGCTGCGATGGCGTTGGTCGTTGATACGTTCTTGTTTGCACTCGCCTGGGTGGTGCAATTGGTGGTGTATCCCGGCTTTCGTTGGGTTAACACGGCCGCCAACCCCCACTGGCATCGCACGTATACCTCACGTATTGTTGTCTTAACGCTGCCCACCATGGTGGCACAACTCGTGCTCCATGGTTTAATCGCATATCGCCATCCCGGCTGGACCAACGCCCTGGGTTTCCTGCTGGTGCTCATCAGTTGGGCTATCACGTTTGGAAGCGCAGTACGCGTGCATCAAAAAATCAGTATTCAAGGGCCACAGCCAGAACTTCTCGATAGCCTGATGGCTGTACATGGGTTTCGAACAGGAGTGTGGAGTATGGCGTTTCTTATTCAGATCAAACAAACGGTGCTATGACAATTTCTAATCGCGCAACACGCCTGACGTTACGCGCAGCCGCGGCTTACAACGTACTTTGGGGTGCGTGGGTGGTGCTGTTCCCTGCTCATTTTTTTACGCTTACCGGCATGGCCGTGCCCGACCAGCTCATGATCTGGCAGGGAATGGGCATGGTGATTGGGGTTTACGGGCTGGGGTATTGGTGGGCCAGCTCCGATGCCGTTCGCCATTGGCCCATTGTGGCGGTAGGGTTTTTAGGAAAGATTTTCGGACCGTTGGGATTTGCGTTCAATTATGTTCAAGGCGTTGTTCCTTTTTCGTTCTTTTACACGTTAATCACTAACGATTTCATCTGGTGGGTGCCCTTCTTTTTGATTTTGAAAAAAGTACACGAAACCACGCGTTGGCGTCTTACCGACTAGGTCATGTTTCGCAACGCATTTAATCGGGTGTGGCAAACGCTGGTGCACGCCCTGCGGCAAGGCACCAGCCCGAAAAAGCTGGCGCTCACCTGCGCGTTGGGGGTAGTGCTGGGTATTTTTCCGGTTTATGGCAGCACCACGCTGCTGTGTTTTGGTGTTGCGCTCGCGTTGCGATTAAATGTGGTCGTGATTCAAGCTGTAAACTATTTGCTTACACCGGTGCAATTGGTGCTGTTGATTCCGTTTATGCAGGGTGGCATTTGGCTGTGTGGTTGGCCGGCCATTCCACTCGACCTTGCAGTATTGACTACGCGAATCGAGACGGATGCCTGGCTTTTGGTGCGTGAGCTTGGTGCTGTGGTCGGGGGCGGGGTTGTGGTGTGGATGCTGGTGGCCGCTCCGCTGGTGGTCGTATTGTTCAATGGATTGAATTGGGCAATTGTGAAATGGCAGAACAGGCAGGGCGTTGGAGACGTAAACCAACAGATGGTCAAATGATGGCTGAGACGTTGGGCAAAACATAGAAATACCGTCCGTAATTCTGGTCCTCGTTGGTGTTCCACGTCAACAGGAATTCAGAAATCGTGGGCAAAGGCCTATAATTCACGGCTGGTATGGTCATTCCAAAAAACCTTATCTTTGAAATTATGAAATTCACGGCAATTATTGAAAAGACGGAAGACGGCTGGTTTGTAGGGCAAGTTGAAGAGATGCCCGCTGCGATTTCCCAAGGTAAAACGATTGATGAGTTGAAAATAAGTCTGCTTGACGCTCTTCGGCTGTTGTTGGAAGTGAATCGGGAAAACACAGAAAAAGAGTATCGGGGCAGGGCCGTCATTCGTGAGGAGCTGTCGCTGGCTTAATGAAACGCGGAGATCTCATTCGCCATCTTGAAAGCCACGGTTGTGTGTTGTTGAGGGAAGGCGCAAATCACTCCATTTACCAGAACCCAAAGAATAAAAAGCAAACATCAGTCAGTCGCCATCGTGAATTAGCGGACTTGTTGTGCCGAAAGGTTTGTCGGCAACTGGAAATACCGGAGATCAGGTAAGTTGTGCTATTCGTGGTTATCGGTTAAACGTATTCATCGCATTCACCAACCCCGCCAGGCAAAACGTGGTGATGGCTTCGCCTGCGCGGTCGAGCACTTCCGGCATTTGTTTGAATTCATCTTCACTAAACCGGCTGAGCACATAATCCACCTGCTGGCCACGGCCGAAGTCGCTGCCAATGCCCACGCGCAACCGCGGATAGTTTTGCCCCCCGGTTAGCTCTTCGATGTTTTTTTGTCCGTCGTGGCCGGCCGAACTGCCCTGCGGCCGCAGGCGCAATTTGCCGAACGGCAGCGCCAGGTCGTCTACCACCACCAGGGTTTGTTCTTTGGGGATGTTCAGTTCGGCCATCCAATACGCCATGGCTTTGCCGCTCAGGTTCATGTACGTGTTGGGTTTGATGAGGTGAATGGCCTTTCCTTTTAAACGAAATTCGGCA
>DAIPHR010000246.1:0-4441 GCA_036771215.1 Cyclobacteriaceae bacterium | reverse complement strand
TGTCATCAAAAAATCACCAGGGGGTTGTTTGTCTGTTGTCAGCCGTAACGTACGCACGGGTGGAGGATCTGATTGATTTTGCCTACCACCAGGGCAAGGATCCATTCTTTTTAGTTGTCGATCGGGTAACCGATGTTCGGAATTTTGGCGCCATGGCCCGCACGGCCGATTGTGCCGGTTTAACCGGCATAATCATTGGCGACAAAGGAAATGCGCCCATTACCGGAGATGCCGTAAAAACCTCGGCTGGCGCCCTTAACTACCTGCCGGTTTGCAAAGTACCTGATGTTCGGAAAATTATTTTGCTGCTCAAGCAAAACGGCATCAAAGTGGTAGCCTGCACGGAAAAAGCCACAGATAACGTGTTTGCAGGAAACCTCACGGGACCTCTGGCGATTCTTGTCGGTTCAGAAGAAGACGGTATTTCGCCCGAGCTGCTCAAGGTGGCTGACCACCTGGTCAAGATTCCCATGTTCGGAAATATCGCTTCGCTGAACGTATCCGTGGCCGCAGCCATCAGCATGTATGAAGCCGTGCGCCAGCGCCAGGCTCAGAGGTAGTCGTTACCATTAGGTTTCGTACGTAGATCGTTCACAAAGCGCCTGAACTGCTCTTCGCGATCTTTCTCCACTACAACTACCACATTGTCGAAAACCCCAACCAGATAACCGTTGAGTCCTTGCACGACCACCAGCTTGTCCTTTGGCGCCTCTACAATCGAGTTTCGCGTTTCGTATAACAGGGCATCCGCGGCTACCACGTTGTTGTTGGCGTCCTTGGGCAGAACGTCATGAAGAGCGCCCCACGAGCCCAGGTCGGACCAGGTAAAACTGCCCAGCACGACAAAGACATTATCCGCCTTCTCCATAATGCCGTAATCGATCGAGACATTTTTGACCAGGCTATACACCGTTTTCACTGCAGCCTCCTCGTCAGGCGAGTCAAAACGAGTTGCGGCTTCATGAAAAACTTCGGCCATATCCGGCAGATACCGGTCAAAAGCTTTCAAAATGCTTTTTGCACTCCAGATGAAAATACCGGAATTCCACACAAAGTCTCCGCTCTCCAGAAACTTTTTCGCCAAGGCCAACTCGGGTTTCTCGGTGAACGTTTTTACCGGCTTGATCAGTTTCTTGTTTTCGATGTATTGAATATACCCGTAGCCGGTTTCGGGCCTTGCCGGTTGGATGCCCACCGTGATCAGTTTATCGTCCTGTGCGGCTTGCTCGGCTGCCTTCATAACGGTGGCCGCGAATTCAGCTTCTTTCAATATCAAGTGATCTGAGGGACTTACGACCATAACCGCATCCGGATTTTTCTTGCGGATCTTCAGGCTGGCATAGGCGATACACGGTGCGGTATTCTTCCGCATTGGTTCCTTTAAAATCTGCTGAGGCGGCAGCGCAGGAAGTTGCTTATGCACGAGGTGGGCATGTTCCTCACTGGTGACAACATAAATATTCTCCGGCTCACATATCGGTAAATACCGCTCATACGTTGATTGCAGCAGGGTTTTTCCGCTTCCCAGCACATCCAAAAACTGCTTGGGCTTGGAATTGCGGCTGTAGGGCCAAAACCGGACCCCAACACCTCCGGCCATTAGAACGACAATTAGGTTTTTCTTCAGCATGTTGTTAGTTGCCCGTCTCAACGATTAGGTCAGAGAAACCATCCATGAAAAAGGCCGTAAAACAAGACGATTGATCATTAATCATTTTTCGGAGAACTACTTAACGGAAATTTTGTATATTGTTTAAATATTAGCTGCCAAAAAGAAATGTTCGAAAGATATAAACCATTTCTTGGTTTCATAGATTGTTTGTAAAGTTATGATTGTTGCAGAAGAAAAAGATCTGTTGAAAGATAAACTCAAAGAAATATTTGGGTATTCGGGATTTCGTGGAAATCAGGAAACCGTCATTCATAATATCCTCGGTGGGCGAAATACATTCGTTATTATGCCTACCGGTGCCGGAAAATCGCTGTGCTACCAGTTACCGGCCATGGTACAGCCGGGGCTTGCCATTGTTATCTCTCCGCTGATCGCGCTGATGAAAAATCAGGTGGACCAGATGAATGCTTATGGCGTAAATGCCCGTTTTTTAAATTCTACCCTGAGCAAGGCGGAAATAACCCGCCTGCGGAAAGATTGTGTAAGCGAGAAAGTAAAACTTTTATACGTTGCGCCTGAATCGTTAAACAAAGAGGAAAATATTGCCTTTCTGCAGAAGGTTAAGATTTCCTTCGTGGCCATTGATGAGGCCCACTGCATTTCGGAATGGGGTCATGACTTCCGCCCCGAATACCGAAAGATTAAAACCATGATCGGCCAACTGGGCGACATGCCAGTGATTGCGCTTACCGCTACCGCCACCCCCAAGGTGCAGCTGGATATTCAGAAGAATCTGCAGATGGAAGAGGCGGATGTCTTCATCTCTTCTTTCAATCGAAAAAACCTGTATTACGAGGTTCGCCCCAAAAAAGAAACCAAAAAGCAACTCGTTCGCTTCCTGAAGGAGAACAAAGGTAAGTCGGGTAATATCTACTGCTTGAGCCGAAAAAAGCTGGAGGAAATCGCCCTACTACTCAATGTGAACGGATTTCGGGCGGCCCCCTATCATGCCGGGCTAGATCCCGATGTGCGTATCAAAAACCAGGATGATTTTCTAAACGAAGAGGTCGACATCATCGTGGCGACCATCGCTTTTGGAATGGGTATTGATAAACCCGATGTGCGGTTTGTTGTGCACTATGATGTACCTAAATCGCTGGAGGGGTACTATCAGGAAACCGGCCGCTCCGGTCGTGACGGACTCGAAGGTCATTGTCTGATGTTTTACAGTCATAACGACCTCAACAAACTCGAAAAATTCAACAAAGACAAACCAGTTCAAGAACGTGAAAATGCGCGCATTCTGTTGCAGGAAATGGAATTCTACGCAGAATCGCCCGTCTGCCGCAGACGCCAGTTACTCCACTATTTTGGGGAGGAATACAAGGAAAACAACTGTGGTATGTGCGACAACTGCACGCACCCGCGTGAGCGTTTCGATGGCACCGAGTTTGTGAAGATTGCACTTGAAGCCGTGCAACAGACCAATGAGCGTTTTGGTCTGGGTCACCTCGTGCATGTGATTCGCGGCATTGAAGATGAATACGTCAAAAGTTACGGCCATTTTGACCTCAAGGTATTCGGCAAGGGTGATACGGAAGACACGGATTTCTGGAAGTCCGTGATTCGCCAGGCGCTGGTTTATCAATACCTGGAAAAAGATATTGAGAACATTGGTGTGCTCCGAGTAACCGAAAAAGGAAAGAAATTCATTAAGAAACCTCACCCGGTGGAATTGGCGCGCGACCATGATTTCACCACCGCGGTAGATGAAGAGGAGGAATCCAGCGAGCGGCAGCCCGTCAATACCAAATCGTATGACGAGAAGTTGTTCGAGATGCTGAAAACCCTGCGCAAGAAAATAGCCAAGGAAAAGAACCTGCCGCCCTACGTCATCTTTCAGGATCCTTCGCTGGAGGAAATGGCCACCACCTACCCGACCAATAAAGAGGAGTTGGCTTCGGTGAACGGGGTGGGCGTGGGCAAGGTGAACAAGTTCGGCCGGGAGTTTCTGGACTTGATTCAGAAATACGTGGATGAAAATGATATTGAAACCGCGGCCGATGTGGTGGTAAAGTCTTCTGTCAATAAATCCAAAGTGAAAATTTTTATCATTCAGCAAATTGATAAAAAAGTTGACCTCGAAGAAATTGCCGAGTCAAAAAGCCTGACGTTTGATGAACTGCTGACGGAAATAGAAAACATCTGCTACAGCGGAACCAAGCTGAACCTGGATTATTACCTGGAAGAGGCCATTGAAGAAGACAAGCAGGATCAACTGCATGACTATTTTTTGAATTCGGAAACCGATAGCATTGAAGATGCGTTGAATGAAAATGAGGGTTGCTCGGAAGAGGAGGTGCGCCTGATGCGCATCAAATTCCTAAGCGAGTACGCGAACTAAACAGACATGAAGAACAGGCGATGGATGGACGCGGCAGCGGGTGCCGTTGTGTTGGCGGTTTTGGTGTTATTGATCGGTCGATACAACCGGTTACCCGACCTGGTTCCCACTCATTTCAGTTTTTCAGGGGTAGCTGATGCCCAAGGGCCGCGGCACCTGCTGTGGATTATTGCCAGTCTGATGGTGCTGCTGTACGCAGGGCTGACGCTGCTGGCCGCGCGTCCGCATTGGTATAATTACCCGGTGGAGATTAACGTGCAAAACAAATTCCGGCAAGAGCAGAATATGGTCAAGTTTATCACGCGGGCCAAGGTTGTGGTTGTCGCGTTGGTTGGTTTACCCATCGTTCAATCCACCAATCTGGCGCTAGGTGTGCACGCCAACTTCTTTCCCTTAGCTATCCTCAGCCTGGTTGCGATCTTACT
>DAIPHR010000245.1:0-4471 GCA_036771215.1 Cyclobacteriaceae bacterium | reverse complement strand
TCAAATGGACATAGGAAACTACAACAAGTTATTCCGCGAAAAGAACATGCCCGCATTGGTGGCAGAACCAAAGGAGCAAGAGATTAATAACTGATTAATCCGGATCGTGAAAAAGGCTGCCAATGGCAGCCTTTTTTCTTCGCGCTTATGGTAAGTCAACCGATTGTTTCTTAACTTGTTTGCACATGTATAAGTGGCTGGTCCTGGTTTTACTCCTGTTGCGAGTTACACCATCCTGTAGCCAGGCTTCTGGTTTGTTTGATTCTGATTCGGTGCTTCACCTGGTGCTATCCGGTGATGTACGCCAGCTTCTCCGCGACCGGAAGGATGACCCAACCTACTACCCCATGTCATTGATATGGAGAGAAGCCGAGGAGTGGGATACGATTAAAATCCGGGCACGTACACGGGGGCACTTCAGGCGGCAGTCCGGAGCGTGCACCTATCCACCGGTGCTGCTCAATTTTTCAGCCGAAGCGGTGAAGGGCACGCTGTTCGATGGGCAAAACAAACTAAAACTCGTTTTGCCATGTCAGGGAGAGAAGTACGTTGAGCGCGAGTTTGTCGCGTATAAACTTTATCAGGTTCTTACCCCAAGAAGTTTTCGCGTACGAAGGGCGGAGGTCCAGTTTCTGGAAAACGATCGCTTGTCCAAACCCATTGCCGGGATTCTTCTGGAAGATGAACATGAAATGGTTGCCCGAAACGACATGGTGCTGCGTGATGACCTGGTTGTACGCCCCGAGGATACAAATCCGGAGTACTTTTTGCGCATGGCCATGTTTCAACTGATGATAGGTAATACCGACTGGTCGGTGCAATACCGGCAAAACATCAAGCTGATGTGGTCGAAAAATTCGCAAGACCCTATTCCGGTGCCCTATGATTTCGACCACAGCGGGTTGGTATCGGCTCCCTATGCGCGGCCGGCTGCTGAGCTGGAGCTGAGTTCGGTGCGCGAGCGAAGGTACCGGGGAACATGTCAACCCGATGTTAAGCACTTCGATCCGGTTATTGCCGAATTTCAGTCGAAACGAGAAGCCTTTTTTAATGTGTGCCGGCAAGCCGGGTACCTGGATGATACATCGGGAAAATTTGTGCTGGGGTACCTGGAGGGTTTTTTTAAACTGCTAAGCAACACAAATCGCCTTAAGGAAGTGTTGATGTACCCCTGCGATCCTACGGGAACCGGACACGTGGTAATCACGGGTCTAAAGCCCTGACCCGCGGGTGCAGCTATGAAAAAGAAACACCGCCTTGTGGGCGGTGTCTCATAACTGAAAACTCAAGGAAACCAGCTAAACCTTCAGGGTGTCTTTTAGATAATCGATGCTCGATTTTCCCTCTCCGGCAAAAGTTTCCATCTTCTTGTTGTACGTACGCTTTGCATCATCCAGCGTCTCCTGGGTCTTGTTCTTCAAGTCTTTGGTTTTACCCAGCAGTTTTTCACGCGTCTTCTTTCCGCTATCGGGCGCAATGAGAATACCCGTCAGCAGCCCAGCAGCTGCACCGGCCAGTACACCGACCAATACTTTTCCTGTTGTGTTCATATGGTACCATTTTTTTGAACAACGGTTCTGAAGTTTTCAGAACATTCACGGTAGCCTTGTTCGCACAAGGCTACACTTAGGCAACGGCCACGGGCCGCTTTGGGTTCGGCCAATTCGTTTAAAAAAGGCGATTTAATTTCAGGTGATAAGTTGACATGTAATATCCATTTTTCAACTTCTCGATAACCTTCAGGAAACTTGTATCTTACCAACTCGATTTTGCCGATCATATGCCGACAGTTGAAGACATCCA
Organism: Cyclobacteriaceae bacterium; assembly: GCA_036771215.1. Classification (GTDB taxonomy): domain Bacteria; phylum Bacteroidota; class Bacteroidia; order Cytophagales; family Cyclobacteriaceae; genus ELB16-189. The sequence goes on along the minus strand of DAIPHR010000245.1, from coordinate 2,668 downwards.
GGAACTGCTGCACCGCGGTCGGTATCTGGAGGCGCGTGTGCAGGCGGAGCAGGCGCTGCGAATAGTGCCGGAGGGCCGCTTGAAGCAACTCTATGCATTGGCGTTATCCAAGTCCGGGGCACCCGAGGCCGCGCGCGATTACCTGGAGCCTTACTACCGAAGCAATGTCAATGACCCGGAGACAGCCGGCATTCTGGGTGGTATCTATAAAGAACTGTTCAAGAAAAATCATCATACCCCGTTTGCGCAGCAGGCACGCGACACGTATCTCAAAAATTTTCAGGCTACCGGTAACTATTATACCGGCATAAATGCAGCCGCCATGTCGGCCATGTTGATGCAGGCGTCAAAGGCGAAAGAAATAGCTGCGCAAGTGGCCGCGGGCATACCAGCCGAGACAGACGATTTTTGGCAGATGGCAACCTTGGCCGAGGCCAACCTGCTGCTGAAAAAGCGCGACAAAGCCATTGACTACTTTAGTTCTGTGCGCAGAGTGGCGGGAACAGATTGGGGAAAAGTGGCTACCGTTCACAACCAGCTATGGTTGCTTAGTCACTTCATTGCCGTTCCCCGTGAAATCACCAAACTATTCAGTCCCCCCCGGGTGGCCGCTTTCGTAGGCCATATGATCGATCGCCCCGGCCGGGCCGTACCACGCCTGCCGGACGCACTCGAGGGCACCATCAAAGAGGCCATCCAAGCGAGTATACGCGCTATGCAACTTCAAGTGGGTTTTTGCTCGCTTGCCTGTGGCAGCGACATTTTGTTTGCTGAGGCGCTTTTGGAGGTGGGTGGGGAGGTGAACGCCTTACTACCGTTCAAGGAAGAAGATTTCGAAACGATCAGTCTGCGGTTTGCCGGTGAGCACTGGGTCGAACGATTCAGGAAGTTGCTGAAGCAGGTACCCTACACATTCCTGACACATGAGCCGTACGAGGGTCACGATGATCTGTTTTCGTTTCAAAGTAGAATCATTTTTGGCGCGGCCGTGCTGCGTAGCCGCACGTATCATACCGAACCCTATTTACTCACGGTGCTATCCGAAACAGACTTGCAGCGAAAAGAAGGGGGAACCCGTGATGCACTCAGCCATTGGCCCTTTCCCGCCAACATCATGAACATTAACCCGGAGAGCTACCTGGCACCCACAACGACAGGAAGTAACCCACGACCTGCATCCTACGAAGGTAGGTTGGAGCGGCCGGTTCAGTACCTGGTCCGGGTGGATTTAACCCGTGTCAACCCGATTGATCAAGGCAAGTTCGATGAAATCAGGAACGAAGTATTAACAGACGGGCACGTGCAGGTCGACCAAACCGGTATGCGATTTACCTTTGCCTTTGAGTATCCGACACCTGCCTTTAACTTTATTCGGCAACTGCTTATTTATTTACCGCCTGTAACAGAGGATAATTCGTGGCGTGTCGCCATTCATGCCGGCCCACTCAGCCGGCACTCGTTTCACCCTTGCGAGGCACTTCATCGGCTGGATCGGTTGGAGGGATTTTCACCCCCGGGCCAACTGTGTTCCTTATTTCCGTTTGCCGCCTTATTGGCGCTGGAAACACAGTGGTTTGATGTAGTCTTTGCGGGGGCCATTAGGAGCAACGACTCCGAGGATGAAACCGTTTTTCAAATTGTACTCAAAAAGGACTAACCATCCCTATTTGGTAATGGTGATCTGATCAATCACTTGATTTTGGGAATCTAACTGACGCAGTTTCAGTTTTTTTCCAGCTGTTTCGATCAGGGTGAACGAGTGAATGTCCGAGACCATTTTGGCGGTAAAGGGCACCCAGTTTTCCTGCGGTTCATGTTTCCACATAAAAGGTTTTGCACTCATTTCTTTGTCGTAGAGGGCAGCACCACCGGCACCGGTTACGATGTAAATGATACCCTTCGGTTTGGTATTCGTGACGCCATCAAAGGCCTGATCAAGCGTGAACTTGCCGTCAACGCGGCCCTCCTTCGAAATCAGGTATCGGGCTCCTGTCGAATCCTTTTTGGGTTCAAACGCAAGGGGATGCGTTCGTTGATAATTGTGAACATGACCGGTGAGTACCAGATCTACACCCAACTGTTCCATTACCGGAGAAAGTAATCGCATCAGTTGGTAGTCGTAATGTGCTTTGCTGGAGTTAAACCCGGGTTGGTGATAGGCCACGATTTTCCAATCTGCCTTACTGGTGCGCAAATCGTTCGTCAGCCATTCAATGACAGTCGGATCCAGCGGGTTGATGTACGAATTGGCATCAAGACAGGCAATGTGAACATTTCCGTGATCAAACGAGAAATGGGTCATGCGGGGGAACCGGGGCTGGACACTTTTCCGGAAGGCATCCACCTGGGCCGGGGGCCCTTTCACTTCCAACGTTTCTTCTGGTACAGCACCGTTCAGCGGCAAATCATTATAATAGAAATAGGCAAGCCCGTCCGGATACTTGGCGAGATCTGCACTATAGATGTCATGGTTGCCCACCAGCATGTAGAACGGAATATTCTTCATGATCGGTGAACCCACGGAACTGTCGGACTTGGAGGAAATGTAATACGGGAAGAAGTTTCTCCGGTATTCCTGTTCGCGCCCATTGTTGTACACAATATCACCGGTCACCAGCACAAAGTCCGGTTTTTGTTCATTCACCAGCCACGAAATTTTTGCTTGCTG
>DAIPHR010000244.1:0-4524 GCA_036771215.1 Cyclobacteriaceae bacterium | reverse complement strand
ACACATACAGGTACCACAGCAAAATGAAGATCACGATCCAGCCCAATGCCTTTTACATCTCAAACTTGATTTTGAGTATAGTGTTCCAGGAAAGGCCCTGGATCTACGGAAGGCAATCACATACCCAGCTCTGCACACGTAATCGCTTTCGATACACTTTCAGGATCAATCACATTTAGGTCCAACGATCGTTCCAAGCTATATCGAACCTTTACGATTTGATTCTTCTTGAGGTGCTCCCGATTATCCAGGTAGAGCAACATTGCCTTCGTATCGTCACAGCTTATGGCAGCGCGATTTCTCAATGTAAGAACCTCTCCATTTGCAAACTTGAGGGAGACGTATGATCTGTCTGTCAAACATCCGAGATCGAAGTCCTTATCTGTGGGAAAGTATAGCCTCAGGTAATACACGGAATCGGATCGAAACACGTACATCTTTAAGTTCCACAGTTTGTACCTGGCGAAGGTTACCGGCTGAGTAACAGTTGTTCGACTGCCAGTAAAATCGTCTGTCTCGTTTTTGGCGTACTTGCACTGCGCGTATGCGTCAATTCCAAGCGTTAGCCACGCAACAATAAAGAATCGGCTCATGATCTTCGCCAGTTTATTGGCAATTACTCAAGTTACTTCTTCTGCAACTCACCAGATACGAACAGTAAAACTTTTTTTGGCGGACGTATCAAACGACCGGCCTCTGCCTCAGGGTGTTTAAGAGCCATGTAGTACTGAAAAAACAAGTCGTTGAAGTCATGCTGCATGGCCTTCTCAAGTTTACTGAAGCTTTCCAATCTTAGACTTTGATCATCAATTTTTTCGACTTGGTCCATTGCACCAATCAGATTATTGACAAAAGCCCTCAAGCTGACCGCTGCTTTGAGCCGTTTTACGTGAAGTTCGATGAGCTGATCCAGATTCAAGTACAGCTTTTGAACAGCGGCTTCCGGATCATCCAAAACCGGTTTTTGGTGACCGAAGATTAACCAATCAGCACTGACTCCAAAGAGTTGATTCAGTAACAAAATCACCTTAAATGTTAACTTTCTGTTACCAGACTCTAGAGATGACCAATACGCCCTTGTAAAGCCTAGCTTCTGGGCGATCTGGTTTTGGTTAAGATTATTGGAAATTCTTACTGATTTGAGCCTTTCTGATATATCTCTTTTGAGGCCCCCCAGTGACTTTGACTTGGATTTCATGTAAACAATTAGTTACTTTGAATCTTGTTAAGAGTATTTAAACATGCGTAACCTAAGGAAAAAAACAGTATTTGGCGATTATGCCGACATCGCTCGGATTTACTCGAACATTCCATCCGCGAGACCAAGTAGCGCGAGAAAAAATACGGTTACCTCAGCTTATGTGGGTATGGTGCTAAAGGGGAAAAGGCCGTGTAGGCCCAACACCTGCGCGCACACCATCATGCTCATCGCGCAAGAGTACTACCGAAAGGGTACGCCAGTTAATGTTGCGCAGCTCACCAAGCTGATAGAGTCGATTGAGGACGACAAAGCGCGAGCAGAGTTTGCCATCTCAATAATGAAGCCACTGATGATAGCTGCATAAGCAAAAAAGGAGTAAATGGTAGCTGACAATAGAGTTGATGGTGATTGTGTAGATAAAGGAGGCGAGGGCGAGGAGTAGCGCCTCGATCCACGCCATCCTGGTTCAGCGATAGCTTTAGCAAAAGTTGTCAAGCGACTATATAGGGCTTTTGACAAAGAGTGGCAAAATAAGCCTTGGGATGCTCGTTTGAATGGAGGTAAGAGCCAAGATGACGATGCGAGAATTGAGATATTAAAAGCCTGGGTAAGTTGGAAGGCCTGGCACGAATTGCGGCTACAGGGGTATAGGTTATCTATTATTTACAAAGCTGCCTGCAAGTTACCGTTGAAGAAACCCAAAATCGGATCATACAAGAGGTTCCATTACTTCATGACTGTTGATCCGGGTTACGATGAAGAAAAGTTTTTGCAATACCTGGCGCCTAAGAAAAGGGGAATTGGAAATACCAAGATTGGCCCTGGTGTGTCGTCTGTTATATTCAACCTATATGCCGATGACCGCAAGCTCACGTTTGAGCAAATTGCAGTACTGGTTAATCAGCTATTAGACACTGAATTATCATTAGGCACAAACGTTTTTGACAAGTACTCGATACCCCATTCAAGCAAAAATGAACATCGATTAAGCACAGGGAAATTTGTTTCAGCTCAAATGGTGAGGCGTGTGATTACGCCCGATAAGAGAATTCTCGCGTATAAAGAGAGAAACGGGGCATCAAGGGCACGCGAAGTTATTGATCGGAAATATTATCAGATAGAAGCGCAGCATGCGTTTGACCGTGTTGAGATTGACTGCACAACTTTCACTTTCATCTTTACAGGCAAAAATGGGAAACCATCAACAAAACTGATCACCTGGTTAGCCGTAGATTGTTACTCGCGCGCTGTCGTGGGTGTTCATTTCGACTACTCCGAAAACGGAGATTTGTATCGTTCCGGTCTTGAAAGCATGATTAAGCTTTGGAATTTACTGCCTGCGGAGTTGGTGTTCGATCGATTCCCAGGTCATAACTCTGAACCAATCAAACAATTGTTTCAGCAGTTGAGGAAGCTGAACGTTATAGTAACAATTGATCGAACTGGAAAAGCAACAACAAAAGCGACTATTGAAAAGGTTAACGATTTGATTTGTGATGAATTAAAGCTCAATCCAAAATTTGTCGGTAAGAATATCACAACAAAGTCGGAGAGTTCAAGAAGGTCAAAAGAACGAATTCGAAATCTTACACTGACCAGTCAACTCAATACCCAGGACGAGGTTAAGCAGTTTATCCTTGATGGGATCAGTTTATACAATCAACGAATAATGAAGGGGAATGGGAAGAAGGTGGGTCGGATGGAGGACTTTCTATCATACGAAAAGCCCAATGCCATCCAGCTGCCAATCCATTCATTGATTTGGCTGTTCGCGAAGGTTTCCGACCGTGATGTCATGGAAAATGGATCAATCATAATTAAAAGGCAGAAGAATAGCATAGAATACCGATACGATCTAGAAATTAATGACCACGATACTCGGCGGATTTGCTCCTGACGGAAGATGCGAATACGATATGAGGAGCCGCTGGAGTTGCAAGATCACGTTCACATATTTGACATCAAAACAGAAATCCATGTTGGAATAGCCACTCGGCAAAATCAAACCCACCTGGCGGCTGTAAATGCCGGGCCAGAAGAACGTGAGATAAAAGTTCAACGAAGCAAGCGAGAAAAGGAGTTTAAAAACTTTTTGCAAACGAAGCGAGCTGAGATAAGCCCCATTGAGGTTGACTGGCGCGTGTTTAATCACTTGACCGCATCCAAGTCTACCCAAGCCGAAGCCGAGCAGATGTATATACTTCAAAAGTTGGCTGCTCCCGGGTTTGTTAACACATCCCAGGACAGCCAAAGCAGTGGTGAACGGCCCGACCGGTTGGATGGATTTGACGAGCCGCAACCGTTGGACGAGGTTGTTGTTGAAAAAGGTAGCCGGGATCGGCTTGATCAATACGACAAGCCATTACCATTATCCGATGACGATCTGAATTTCGAAACCATAATGTTTCCCGACCGATGAAAGCTGACGCTAAAACCATTTCGGTTACCCACGATGATGCGGACAAAAACAAGGTCAGCCAGGCGCTTCTGCGCACTTACAATTATCAAATTGTGCAAGAGGCCTGCAACTATGCGAAAACCAACTCACGGGTTGTTGCCATTGTTGGTGAACCTGGTTTCGGCAAAACGGTATCGCTTCGGTCATTTCAGAAGAGCAACCGCAATGTATTCCTGATAACGGCCAGGCCCAGCATGAAGCAAAAGACATTTAGGTTTGATCTGCTGCGAAAAGTTGACCCTGCTTATGCAGATTCCCAACACCTCAATATGGAATCGGCATTTGAGTATAATCACCGCAACCTGTTTTTCATACTGACGCGGATATCCAACGCGCTTCGGGACTGCGATCAACCGCTGATATGCATTGACGAGGCCGGGAAGTTGACGGATAAGATGCTAAGCTTTTTTCACGAGCTGAGAGATGACGCACCGAATTGTGGATTTGTACTTGCCGGGCCCCCGTACTGGAAGGACAATATGTTCAGGTGGGCGGCTGCAAATAAATCGGGCATACCCGAAGTTTTGAGACGAATTAACTTATGGAAGAGCCTACTTCCGCCCACGGCAAATGAGGTAAAACAGTTTTGCCTGATGAGGGGCATTAAAGACGAGCAGGTGATCCGGAATTTGATATTGACTTGCCAAAACTATGGCCAGCTTGAGAATGAAATAGAGCTACTTCAACTTGAATATCACAAACTAAAACCCTGAGATGTATGAAAACACAAGTGATTTCCACTGCGTTTGACCGTGTTGAGATTGACTGCGCAACTTTCACTTTCAACTTTATAGCCAAAGATGGGAAACCATCAACAAAACTGACCACCTGGTTAGCCGTAGATTGTTACTCGCGCGCTGTCGTG
>DAIPHR010000243.1:0-4526 GCA_036771215.1 Cyclobacteriaceae bacterium | reverse complement strand
CGTGTTTTTTCAAGTACATCCCACATTTCCGGAGGGATTGATTCCAAGTGGCTGAACTCTCCCCCGTTTCTCAACCACTCTCCTCCATCGATTGTGATTACTTCACCGTTTATGTAGCCGGAGTAATCGGAAAGCAGATAGGCTACGAGGTTTGCCAACTCTTGATGATCGCCTACGCGCTTGAGTGGAATACGCTGTGCAGGGTCAAACTTTTTCACCAAATCACCCGGCAACAGTCGACTCCACGCACCTTCGGTTGGAAAAGGACCAGGTGCTATGGCATTGCTGCGAATGTTGTATTTGGCCCACTCCACGGCCAACGAGCGCGTGAGCGCCAATACGCCAGCTTTGCCACAAGCTGAGGGAACGACAAATCCCGATCCTGTCCATGCGTAGGTAGTCACAATATTCAGAAATACACCGGGTTGCTTTTTGGAAATCCAATTTTTTCCGGCTGCCAAGGTTGTATAGTACGTGCCTTTCAAAACAATATCGACTACGATATCGAATGCGCGATGTGAGAGGCGTTCGGTGGGGCTGATAAAATTGCCAGCCGCGTTATTGATAACGCCATGAATAGCTCCGAATTTTTCTTCGGCTGTGCGAATTACATTTTCGATTTCCTCGTACTTACGAACATCGCACGTCACCGGCAGTACCCGGCCGCCTGTTTGTTCCTGTAGTTCTAGGGCAGCTTTTTGCAATACCTCAAGTTTGCGGCTGGTAATGACAAGATTGGCCCCAAGTTCAAGCAGATACTTGCCCATGGACCGGCCAAGTCCGGTTCCGCCACCGGTAATGATAATGGTCTTGTCTTTAAAACAGTTTTCTCTCAACATTCCTGTCATAACGATGTCAGCTTGTGCAGTTGAAAGTTACTAAGATGGAGTTGTACACCAATGTTTTATGGATAAATTTGCTCAATCATTTTTTCAACTTATGAAGTCAATCATTTTTAGTATTTGTTTTTTGGCACTTTCATCGTGTGTGGTGACCAAAAGGAAGTATGATGACCTACTGGCGCAAAAGGTGAAGACCGATGGCGATTTGGCGGATGTAACCAAACGTTTGGAAAAGGCTAATGCCGAGCTAACCGATTTATCGAGTGCCATCAAAAAGTTGAAGGAGGACACCGTGGAACTTAATGACCGGTATCGGTCCACGGATCAAAAGCTGGCATCTTTGAACCGGGAATATGATCAATTGAATTCCTACTACAAGAATCTGCTCAGCAACAGTGGAAAATTAAATCGTGAGCTGGCCCAGCAACGCGAAGATCTCTTGGCTATGCAGGAGAGCTACCAAAAGACCCGCAGGATGAACGACTCGCTCAATACCAGCCTGGCCGATCGTGAGAAAAAAGTGCAGGAGTTAGAACGTATTCTTGCCAATAAAGACAAGGCCGTGCAAGATTTGAAAAATCGAGTGAGCAATGCTTTGTTAGGCTTCAAAGAGAATGACCTGACCGTAGAAGTGAAGAATGGAAAGGTGTACGTTTCCCTGGCTGAGCAGTTGTTGTTTGGTTCAGGCAGTATTGAGGTTGATCAAAAAGGTGTTACGGCCCTGCAGCAACTGGCCAAGGCTATTAAGGATCAGCTGGACATCCAGATCATGGTGGAAGGACACACGGATAATGTGCCCATAGGGAAGAAGTCGGCCTACATGCAGGACAACTGGGACTTGAGCGTAATGCGCGCCACGTCTATTACCAAGATTCTGACGCTGGCCGGGGTTTCGCCTCGCCAGGTTACCGCTGCCGGAAAGGGTGAGTTTTTGCCATTGGCAACCAATGATAACGCGCAGAACCGGCAGAAGAACCGGAGGACGGAGATTATCATCACGCCCGATTTGGATGAATTGTTCAAGATTTTAGAATCGAACTAATGGTACGGCTGCTACCTCTTGTCTATGTTCTGGTTGTTGCGCTTGCGGTTTGGGATGTTTTGCGGAGTGATCGTGATGCAGAACGAAAAGCGCTCTGGATATTAGCTATACTTGTATTGCCCGTGCTGGGCGCATTATTTTGGTACGCGGTGAGCCGCAGGCTATTTAAGTGATTATTTTATTCAGTGTTTTGTCCTCATGTGAGACAGTTTGTGTGATACCATCCCCCTTACGTGGTAAGTGAAGGATAGTTTTGCCATTTTGAAATTGGAATTAGTTGAATGTGTAATTTTATATCAATCTAGCCGTTCTCCTCAAGAGTAGCCGTTATAGAGACCAGATGGACTTCGATTGGTATGTTTTTCCGCCAACTATATTCATCAGCCGTGTTTAAGTTGCTGTTATTTGCATTCTTTTGGCTCTTGGTGTCACCTGCGTTTGGGCAGTTGTCAACTATCCGTGGAACTGTTCGTGATGCAGAGTCGGCTGAATTGCTGGCCGAAGCCAGAATTCGAGTGATGCATATACCCGTTGAGACCACTACTGACTCCGGGGGTCAATTCGAATTGAGGCGTGTGCCTCAGGGAGAGGTTGAGTTGTTGATCGAAAAGCCAGGCTATGCCTTTGTGACACTCAAATTCAACCTGAAGGCGGGTTTGGCAAACCTCGAGGTTAAGCTAAGCAAGCAAATTCTACCTCCATTGACTCCGCTAATGAGGGAATTGAATCAGTATCGGGAAAAAGTTGCCCTTGTTACCGATAAGCCTTACTACTATCCCGGAGAAATTATTTGGTTTAAGGCTTTTATCAACTATTTCGACATTTCGCGCAGAGACTCATTAAGCCGGGTGGTGTATGTTGATTTACTCAATGCCAGTTCGGAAGTGGTTAAGCGTCAGATTCTTTCGTTGGACAGTGGCCAACTTGCAGGTAGCCTGCTGTTGCCGGATGATTGGGCCCCCGGCAGTTATGCCCTGAGGGCGTACACCCGCTTTATGTTGAATTTCGGAACGCAACATTTTTTCAGCAAGATGATTCCGGTATTGGCAGTTAATGCCAGTGTCGATCCCTCCGAAGGTCAAAGCTCGGAACGAAATACTGATAATATTTTTGTTGAAACTGATCGAAACGAATATGGATTGAGGCAAAAAGTCAGTATCGAACTTACCAATCCCGAAGGTGGCGACCTTCCCGAAGGTGACTATTCAGTGTCTGTAACCGATATGAGCCAGGTGGTTCCCGTGCCCGAATTTACATTGATTGACTCATGGGGTTTTTACCCGGGTATTGAACTTGAGCCCCCGGTATCCATGGATCAAATAGTAGAAAAAGGGGTTCGATTTACTGGTCGATTTGTTTCTGAATTTTATACGGGAAAGCAGGTCGTTCTATCGGTTTTTCGCGAAGGGATGAACGAGGTGTTGGAGTTTAAGACTGATGAGAAAGGGTGGTTTCAAGTGAATGGAGTCAAATTCTATGATTCCATGACTTATTTCTACAAAGCCAAAGCTGGCAAAAAGGGGCGTGACTTTTATGGCCGTGTCCAGTTAACGCCAGAGGAAAATATCAATGTCAGGATGATCGTCCCTGGTCTGTGGTTTCAAACAAAGCAGATGACCAATCCCCAGCGTGAATTGGCCGATTATCTTGCCCCACCGGATGTGAAGATGTTAGAGGAAGTTACCATCCGGACGAAACGCTTTGAGAGCACTCAGGCTTCTACGCTCAGAGGTGGGGCAGATAAAGTACTGAGGGCCGAGACTCTTATGAACTTTGGAAATCTTTTGCTTTCCCTTCAGGGAAAAATTCCAGGACTGATCATCAACTGCGGGGTTAACCCTTGTGAAGTGCGATTTTCCCGTTCGATAGGGTCTTCGTTGGGTGGTAATACGGATCCACTGGTTTTGGTAAATGATATTCCGGTCGGTGGTTCTGCTGCGATCACCCTCCAAAATATCGACATCAACATAGTGGATAGAGTCGAAGTAAGCCGAAGATTGAACGTACAGTACGGTGACCAAGGCAGGTATGGAATTATAGCTGTATACCTGAAAGAGGGCTTCAGCAGGTTTACCGATCCAATGGATATCACGCCAAGTTTTGAAATCCGGGGTTTTAACCGACCCATGACCTTTGTGAGTCCTGACTACAGCCGACCTGAGCAGGACCATACTTCCTCTGATTTTCGGTCAACCTTATATTGGAATCCGAGAATGCAACCCGATCGAACTACCGGCCGTTATTCGTGTTCTTTCTTTACTTCCGATTTATCCGGTCAATATCGGATAGTGGTGCAGGGTGTGACAAAGGAGGGTAAAGCCGTGTATGGTGAACATATTATCGAGGTGGATAATAACTGATCGGATTTCCAGCATTGGACAAATTCAGATTTCCTGAGGTATAGGAAGTGGTTCCTCCAACAATTACGTTCTTAATCCCCAGGGAGAACTGGTTGGGGTTCGCCACCGTGGCACCTCCCCGGATTAAATCCTGATCGAAAATGACCAGATCGGCTACGGCTCCATTGGCTATTACACCTCGGTTGCGCAGCGCGGGATTGATAAGTTCAGTTGGTTGCCGGGTAACTTTGGTCAGGATGGTTTCCAAGCCAAGACCGGAATCGATGCCATACCGAACAGCGG
>DAIPHR010000242.1:0-4529 GCA_036771215.1 Cyclobacteriaceae bacterium | reverse complement strand
TGGCCTGCACCACCACTTCCGCCAGTTCGGCAATGTCCTCCACCAGCGAAATGGTAAGGGTTGTTTTCTTGCCGCTTTCGACCACTACATCCGGAACCACTTGCGTCTTGTACGTGACAAACGACACGACAATATTGTATACTCCCGGCTTAACGTTCAGGATATCGAATTTACCATCGGGGTCAGTTGCTGAACCAACGGCTGTACCTTCAATCACCACGTTGGCGCCAACAATGGTCTCGTTGCTTTTGGCATCCACTACAGTGCCGGAAATGGTGCCGTTTTGCGCCCAACCGGTAACGGTGGTGACCAAAAGAACGGCATAAAGCAGGAATTGACGGGTCATGGGGTGTTTTGGTTTCGGGGGCAAAGGTGCCACCGCCATATTACCCCCGCGGGTCGGGTTTATTACGAAATTGTTAAGCGGGATGCCCTAACGGGCGTGTGCCCATTCATCGTAATATTACGATCATTGAAAACGGCCCAAAAAATAATTTTCTTGGTTAAGGAAATGTTACTGCGATAAACTTCTGTTAATCGGATGATAACAGAACTTCCTTCCGCTTAGCGCGAGATGGGCACTTTTTGCAGCAATACTTTGATGATGTCCGTGGTTTTCACATTGTCGGCTTCTGCCTCGTAGTTGAGCAAAATCCGGTGGTTCATCACATCGGCCGCCACCTCTTTAATGTCCTCCGGCAGCACGTACTCACGGCCTTCAAGGAAGGCTTGCGCCTTGGCGGCCAGATTCAGGTTAATGCTGGCGCGGGGCGAGGCACCAAACTGAATGTACTGCGCCTCCTTCTCCAACTTATATTCTACCGGCTTACGCGTAGCCGTAACCAGCTCTATTATATATCGTTCCAGCGACTCCGAAATTTTGACCTGGTTGACGGCATCCCGGATGGCAAAGATATCCTGCTTGGTGAGCACGGGCTTTACTTCATAGCTGAACTGCATGTTGGAAATCCTGCGCATGATCTCAAGCTCCTGCTCTTTGGTGGGGTAGCTGACCGAAACCTTCATCATAAAGCGGTCCACCTGCGCCTCGGGCAGCGGGTATGTTCCCTCTTGCTCAACCGGGTTTTGGGTAGCCAGCACCAAAAACGGCCGATCCAGTTGAAACGAAGTTTCACCAATGGTTACTTGCTATTCCTGCATGGCATCCAGCAACGCCGACTGTACCTTGGCGGGAGACCGGTTGATTTCATCCGCCAGAATGATGTTGGCGAAAATAGGGCCCTTCTTTACTTCAAACTTTCCATCCTTCTGATTGTATATCATCGTGCCCACCAAATCGGCCGGTAGCAGATCAGGTGTAAATTGAATGCGTTGAAAATCCAGGTGCAACACGCGCGCCACCGTGGAAATGGTAAGCGTTTTGGCCAACCCCGGTACGCCCTCGAGCAAAATATGGCTGTTGGTAAAAAGTCCGATCAGCAGGCGTTGTACCATATACTCCTGCCCCACCACCACGTTGCCTACCTCGCCAATGGCTTGCTGAATTTTCTGCTTGTACTCCTGATGAAGTTCGGTTGCCTCTGTCATAATCCGGTCAATTGCCAAATGTAAACGGCAAACATAACGCTTTGGCTGTACATTTTTGACGGGCGGCCGGGTGGTGTAGCTCTCCTGCCGTTTTGTACGTTGGTCAAATGATTCGGGTGGGTTCTATGGTGCTCTCTCTGCTGGTGGCACAGGCAGCCTCTGGCCAGCTCAGCCGCTACGAATCGATTAACCTGCCGGTGATCTACCTCAACGTGCTGGCCAAAAAGATGAATGCCGTCAGTCACACGTCCATGCAGGTCAACGAATTCAACCAACGCTCCGGCTATCGCTCCGACCGGCTGATGGTGCGCTATACCAGCGACTGATCCGCTCAGGACGAAGCCGACTACGAGGCTGCCTTGAAGGTAGCTGCTGCTCCGCTGAAGCAAAAGTTCACAGCGTTGACCGAGGCTTATCAGCGCCCGGATGACCAAACACGCCAGTTGAAAATATATGCCGAGCTGGAAGAATTCCGAAAAATTCAAAATACTATTGAAAGCCAGAAGCCCGAAGGAAAAACGAATGGCAACCAGGGCATAGCCAAGGCCTATGAGGTTTGTAAGCAAAATTGGATCAAAGGCGGCAACAATCGCATCATCCTGGCTACCGATGGCGAATTTTCGGTAACCCCTCAGACACAGGCGCTCATCAAATCATCGGCTGAGCAAGAAATGTTTCTCAGCATTTTTTCCTTTGCCAAGAATTCCAATTCACTTGATGGGCTCAAACGCCTGGCGCAAGCCGGGAAAGGAAATTTTGAAACCATTACGTACTCCAACATCGATGTGAAATTGATGAGTGAAGCGCAGGGCAAGAAAAATTAAAAGAAGTCCGTCTTACTTCGTAAACGTCATCTTGAAGTAGATCAGCAAAAGGCTGAGCAAGCCAATAATGGCATTGGCCACAATTACCGGCCACAACATCAGCGCTACGGCATACACCATCCACACCACCGTGCTCAACAACACAATCAGCAGCATGGTCATGCTCAGGTCACCCGCACTGCGCGTGCGCCAGGTCTTATACACTTGCGGAATAAAGGTGATGCTGGTCAGGAAACTGCCGAAGTAGCCGATTAATTCAACGAGGTTGTTGTCCATATCAATTAAATAAGATGAGTTCGACTCCGCGCGGATTATTGAGATACGAGTTTACAACATTTTGCACGATGCGGTTTTCACGCGAAGGCCGCACCCATTGGCGGGCAGATTCCACATCTTGAAGGGCAGTCTGCTCATCTACAAAACCAAAACCCACATAGTTGCCTTTCTCCACCAGCACCACCGACTTCTCGTTCGACTGGCGGCCCTTGCCGATCATGGCCACGGTGGGTCCCTCTTCCAGAAAAGAACTCACCGCACTTTCCAACCGCTTGTTGTACTTCTTCACACTCTCCACACCCTGGCAAGCTCCCTTGCAGGTGCCCGACTGATGACTGAAGCAAAGGCCTTTCGCCAGTTGCAACCCGGAAAGCTTCGGGCAGAGCTCGTACTCCTTTACCTTCTCCCACAAAAAACTCCATGCTTCGGCTTTGTTGGTAAAGGTGATCAGCGGTTGCGATCCCCGCACCACCTGATTCACCACAAAACGCTGATAGCCGTTGCGGTCTTCATACCGGAAAACACCCCACTCCTCAGTCTTGTATTTCTGGGCCAGGTTATACTTGGGCCAGAGTCTCCGAATCTCCTGAGCCTCCAGGATGAGGGCAATCAACTCACTGCCGGTTAACTCCCAGGTGATGCGGCAGATTTCATTGCGGATGTTGCTGCGGTTCCACTCCCGTGCTTCACCGGTAAAATGCCCGGCAATTCTTTTTTTGATGTTGATGGCCTTACCCACATAAATCACTTCGCCCCGCTGATTGTGAAAATAGTACACGCCAGCCTTGGCCGGCAGCCGGTCGAAATCACCTTTCGGCAGGTTGGGGGGCAAAATGGGCTCGCCCGAATTTCGTTTCAGCGCCTGGGCAATCACACCGGTTTTGTCGCGCCTCAGCAACTCATGAAAAATCCGGGCTGTCGCTTGTGCATCTCCGCCCGCGCGGTGGCGGTTGATGATTCGAATGCCGAGGCTCTCGGCCAAACGCCCGAGACTATACGACTCCAGGCCGGGAATGATTTTACGGCTAAGGCGAACGGTGCAAAGCTTTTTGGCCGCGAAAGGCAAACCGGCTTCTTCAAATTCCTTTTTTAGAAAGCTATAGTCGAAGTGCGCATTGTGCGCTACAAACACGCGGTCTTTAAGGCGGTCCAATACCTGTTGCGCTACCTGATCGAAGGCGGGGGCCTCTTCCACCATTTGCGTGGTAATGCCGGTGAGGCCCGTGATGTAATGGGGTATTTTACGTCCGGGGTTGATTAAGGTGTGAAACTCGCCCGTGATCTGGACACCATCGTGGTGATAAATGGCGATTTCCGTTACGCGGTGATGGTCGGCATAGCTGCCTGTAGTCTCGATATCAACGATGGCGTACACGTGTCAAAAGTAGTTTATTCAACAGCAAAACCATCTCAAAAAGTTTGCTTTACTTTAAAGCAATGAACGGCATTATCCGGTTTTTTCTCTCCGGTGTAGGGGTTATCCTGACAGCGTATCTGCTGCCGGGTGTGCATGTAACCGACTACTGGACGGCCTTACTGGCCGCGGTGTTGATCACCCTCGCCAATATTTTTGTGAAACCCATTCTGGTTGTTTTTACCATACCGATCACCGTGGTGACGCTCGGCCTTTTTCTGTTGGTGATCAACGCCCTCATGGTGCTGCTGGTAGACCATTTCGTAGACGGCTTTCAGGTTGATGGGTTTTGGTGGGCGCTGGCGTTCAGCGTCATCCTGTCGGTGTTCAACAGTTTGTTTACCGATTTGACCAAAAGCAAGAAAGACTAGCCTATCCGTTGAGAATTCTGGTTAAATGTTTCACAAGACGAAATCATCAGCAAATCAAAAAAAAGTAAGGCGTCTGACGGCTCGTTCACTTCTGTC
>DAIPHR010000241.1:0-4538 GCA_036771215.1 Cyclobacteriaceae bacterium | reverse complement strand
GGGCGGCTTTTCGGGCTGCTCCGGGGTTCGCTTCGCTCCCGTACCCCTGCGAGGCGCAGGGGCACCAGGCCCTGCGCATCCCGGCCGCGGAGGGGCCAACCAACGCTGAAAGAGTAACCCGTGCCACCGTGTGCTCGTCCTTGGAAAACTTATTCTTTTTGAGCAAAAGGCCTTCCCACCAACATCAACGGCACATGCGCACACCAGGCAGGCGCAATTGCCAACACAAAAGACTTACGGAATCAATAAACACGCTACATCTACTGTTTACCTCGTTCGCCAGCCAATAAACGATCGAGAATCAATTCAAATTCCTTCCCATCACCCATTTTTGGTTTATGCTGTCCGTCTACCACATAAGGAACACCATCTTCAACTTTATACACGTGACCATTTTTGTCCAAAAAAACATTTTTCGGAAACGCCTTTACGTGTAATTCTTCGGTGATCAATTTTTCATTGACCACATGAACAAAGTTAAACGTGCGCTTCGCCAGAAAATTTCGAACCTTCTCCTGGCTGTCAGCGGCCAGGGCAATAAAATTGACCGATTCACCATACTTTTCTTTCAATTTGTTGAGCACGGGCATTTCGGCAACGCAGGGTGCACACGTGGTGAACCAAAAATTGATCAGGGTAGGTTTTCCTTTGAGTTTCTCCATACTCACAATTTGGCCCAGAAGAGATGGTAATTCAGGGAGCGGGAAAGCGCACCCTTCCCAAACCTCAGGCTGGATATCGCGCGCAGCTTCCGGGGTTTCTTCTGCCCCTTTGCCAACCTTAATTTCCCTTTGATAAGAATACACGATGCTGTCCGGGTTTTGCCGGATGATTTCCAGGCGATCGGTAATAACCACCGGTTTGGCAAAGACTTCAAATTTGGCCTTTTCTTTCTCTTTATTCGCCAGGTACGTTAGGGAGTCTTCGATAACTGGGCCATTCTTGAAATAGGACTTTTGTCCGTATACAGAGGTGGGTATTACCTCAACAATAAGCACCAGCAGGCTGAAAAATAATTTCATACGTGCATGCATTGGCGGTAGTGTAAAAAAACCAAAAAACGATCGTTGTCGTGTTGTAAAGATAAACTCCAGACCGTACTCATACAAGAAGTATAACCTATAAACCACCTCCTTACATGTACATTGACCCTGCATGGTCGATCATTACACAATGATTGTTTACAAACGCCTGCCAACAGTTTTTCAGCTATCCTTTTTTGTTGTCGGGAAATCCCGGACCAAATATGGGAAACTCGGCTTAGCCAGTTTCTCCGATCTCGTGGTTGATTGCCTTGTAGATGAATTTCAATGCCTTTTCGATGCGGTGCCAGGTGTCGTCCTTCGTCAGGTCGAGGTCGGCATATTTTTTTCGTTTGTCTTCCGCCAGCGCCAGGTAAACAATGCCAGCCGAAAGAATAGCCGTAATCGCAGCGGTATCAATTTCCTTTCGGGTTGCCGAGGCCGCGATCATCTTACTCAATTGCTCATTTCGGGTTTTGGTGAAACGGGATAACAGGTCATTGTTGGCTGATAACTCCCACACCAACATCGCTTTCATCGCTTTCTTTTGTCTCAGCTCGCGGGCAACGCCCGCGAGCCGCCTGGCCCAGATTTCGCCCCGGTCCTCAGACTTCATGCTCACTAACTCGGCCAGTCGCTCGGGCTTAAAAATGGTGTTTAGCCGGCCGCTCAGAACAAATGCCGCAATCAGGCCATCAAAACCCTTAAAATAGCGGTAGATCAACATTTTAGATACCCCGGCTTTTTCGGCAATTGCGTTTACCCCAAGAGCTGCAAATCCCTGACTGACAATCAGTTGCTCCACCGCATCCAGGATCTTTTCTTGTGTGGCACTTCGGCCGCGTGTAAATTTTTTTCTAACTGGCAATTAAACCTTGTTTACAGCTACCTGTCTATAACACGTTACCAAGTGGTAACAAATTCTAAATCGTAAAAAGTCGCATCTTATGAAAAGTAATCTGTTCGTGTCGCTGATCTTTTGTCTGTTCATGGTCTCCTGCTCGGAAAATCTCGATGAACCGGCTGGCCCGGCATTGCCTCCGGCACCGACTAACAAAGATTTCAGTCCTTTGACCACTATCATGCAGAACAGTTTAACCCAGTTGGGTGGAAATGCCGGGCTGGTGTTGATGTACAAAGATGGCACTATTTTGTACAAACAATATTTTGGCAGCTGGAATGACAACACCTACATACCCATCGCCTCGGGCTCCAAGTGGACCTCCATGGCTGCGGTGATGGCCATGGTTGATGATGGTCTCATCAAGTTAGACGAAAAAGTGAGTGCCTACTATCCAACAGAATTTGCCGCGGCCGACAGAAAAGATATCACGGTCAGACAATTGATGAGTCATACCTCCGGATTTGCGGGAGGCAGCAGTTGGATCAGCACAGATGCCGTCAACCTCCAGCAGGCTACGCAGGGCATTGGCAGAGGTGGTACTATTTCCGGCACAAACACCAATCCGACCGCAGTAAATTTTGGCCCCAACGGCAGCAAGTTTGCCTATGGCGGAGTAAGTATGCATGTGGCGGGCGGTATTGCCGAAAAAGTTTCCGGAAAAACCTGGGACATACTATTCAAAGAAAAAATTGGCGATAAGTGCAACATGCCCAACACCAATTATACCGGCCTCGGTCCCACGACAAATTACCGGATTGCCGGTGGGGCCGGAACCCGCATGATGGAATACACCAACTTCCTGCTCATGCTGCTCAACGAAGGAAAATTCAACGGGCAGCAGGTGCTGAGTGCGGCCGCTGTAAATGAGATGCTGAAAGACCAGACCACCAACCTGCCCATCGCGTCTACCCCTTACGAGACGGATGCGCTGCGGTCGGGTTACCGGTATGGGTTGGGGTGCTGGATTGAGGGTACCAAGAACGGGGCGCCCACCGAATTCGGGTGCCAGGGCGCGTTTGGGTTTAGCCCGTGGCTCGATAAAGGACGAAACGTGATCGGAATTCTTTTTGTACAGCGTTCGCTCGGTACTGTAAACACCATGCCCAGCGAGAACGATGCTCCCTACACCTTGCTGCGAAACCGCATTGCCCAGATTCTCGACAACTAATGCTGTTGTTACAAAGACCTGCGCGCGCTATGAAACACGATCTTACTTTTCTCTTGCTGTTGTGCTTCGCCTGTGCGGAACCAACCGAAATGACTGTTGACGTGCCAACCAACCCGGAGTCTCAATGGTTGATCTCGATCAGCGGCCCGGGCGATGAAGTAACCCGTGGCGTGACAGGCGATGCGCAGGGAAACACCTATATCACCGGAAGTTTTACGTCATCTGTCAACATCGGCAACACAACGTATGGCACCAAAGGGCTGAACGATATCTTCCTGACAAAACTTGATGCGGGTGGCAAGGCCGAGTGGTCGCGTGCGTTTGGATCTCCGGGATCGGACTTTGCCTTTGATGTTGATGGAGACGCCAGTGGCAATCATTACGTCACGGGCATGTTTAGGCAAAGCATGCAACTGCCCGGTGGGGTTACAGTGAACAGCGAGGCAGAGGGCGATGTTTTTACAGCCAGATTTTCACCCTCTGGCACCTGCGAGTGGGTAAAAACAGGCCGCGGCCCTGGCACCGAATACGGCAATGAAATCAACCTCACCTCCGATGGCCACGTGCTCATCATCGGCCCCACCGATCGGGGCATCACCTTCGAAGGTATACAGCTGACGAACACAGACGACCAGGATGTGTTTGTAACCAAGTACAGCACTGCCGGAAATCTGCGCTGGGCAAAATTACTGGGCGGGCCCGGAAAAGTCTCCGGGCGCGGTATCAGTTCGGACCGCAGCGGCAACTCGCTCGTTGCCGGTTCATTTAGCGGCACGCTTTCCGTTGGCAGCCTGAATCTGAACGCCAGCAATTCGAATTTGGATGTTTTCATTGCGAAACTGGACGATGCCGGTGCCGCGATCTGGGCCAGGTCATTTGGCAGCACCGGAGACGATTATGCCCGGGGCATTGATGCCGATGCAGACGGAAACCTATATGTGTCGGGCGTTTTCACCGGAACCGTGCGTTTCGATGCGATTACCCTCACCAGCCTTTCCGGAAGTAAAGATATTTTTCTGCTAAAGCTGAACCCACAGGGTACTGTGCTGTGGGCAAAAAGTTTTGGCGGGCCAAGTGAAGAAGAAGGCTGCGAACTGGAGGTCAACGATGCGGGCGCTATTTTCATCAGTGGAGGTTTTTCTGCCACGATGCAACTGGGAAGCGCATCCCTTACGGCTGCAGGTCAACGAGACGTGTTCGTGAGTAAAGTAAACACCACCGGAGAAGTTCAATGGGCAAGGGCTGCAGGTAGTACCCAGGATGATGTTAACTATGCGATCACCCTCCATCGGGGAAATGAGGAAGTTGTGACGGTCGGAACCTTCACGGGTGTTTTCTGGCAGGCAGGCCGTTCAGTAAGTTCCGCAGGCGGTTTCGATAGCTACGTATCGAAGGTGAAGTGACGCCTCACAGGTGTTGAGGAAGTTGCTCTGCACGGAAGAAC
>DAIPHR010000240.1:0-4602 GCA_036771215.1 Cyclobacteriaceae bacterium | reverse complement strand
ATATTTTCCGCAACCCGCCCCAGGTGCTGGAGCGCCTGCTGGCCATGAGCAAGGAAGGGATTGTGAGCAGTGCCGATTACCCGCCCACCGATCAACAGGTGGACGTGTACCGCAGGCAGCAGCAAATACTCAGTGAAGTGGAGATGGCGTATAAGACCTTAAAGCAATCGGCCGAGCTGAAGAAGCTGAAGGTGATGTAGCTTTTATTAGAATTGTCAAGCTAACCGGTAATGGATAGGCAAGCCCTTAATAAGAGGTATTGCGACATCTAGCCTTGAACTGGGGAGAACTCTTTCATGCGTTGAGGCTGGCCATTTGGTTGCTCACCAATAGATCACTGAGGGATCAGTGAGATGGCGAGGTGCGAGGGTGGGGATCCATGGTCAGCCAATCTCTTACGGCTGGCGGTTGTTCTGCATTAGGGAGTAGACCAAAAATCCCATCCCGGTGAAAATATAGGGGAGACTAAGTAGCTGCCCCATATTGAGTATCATACCGTCTTCAAAGGCCACCTGGTCTTCTTTCACGAATTCAACAAAAAACCTGGCGGTAAAAATCAGGACGAGTACAAGGCCAAAGAAGAATCCCTTCTTTAGCTTTTCTCTTCGTGTAGTGTAAAGCAAAAGCATGATGCCAAAGATGAGCAGATAAAGTATGGCTTCGTACAGTTGGGCCGGATGTCGGGGTACGCTATCCACACGCTCAAAAATAAAGGCCCATGGCATCGTAGTCGGCATTCCGATAATTTCTGAATTCATCAAATTGGCAAGCCGGATAAAAGTTGCACCCAGGGCCGCTACCACAGCTATCAGGTCAATGGTGGCCAATAGCGATTGACCCGTTTTGCGGGAGTAAACCACGAGCGCCAGAATCAAGCCCAAAGCGCCACCGTGACTGGCCAGCCCCAGATATCCTGTAAATTGAAAGCCTCCGTCAGCAGTCACCTGAATAGGCAGAAGCATTTCCAACGGGTGAGTAAAATAGTAAGCTGGCTCATAAAACAAGCAGTGCCCTAGTCGGGCACCGGCAAAAATTCCGAATACACCATAGATGGTGAGCGTATCCAGGTTTTCCAACGCGATGTTTTCGCGTTTGAAAATCCATTTTAGCACGGCTATGCACAGCAGAATGCCGGTAACAAATAGGGTTCCATAATACCGCCAGGAAAAGCCGAGAATGTTTGCTATTTCGGGGTCAATGTTCCAACGAATGAAACCCAGGGTCATGCTGGATATCATCTTCGCGCGGGCTGCTGTTGCGTGCTGCAGTGGATGCCGCCTCCGTTTCGGTTCAGGGGCAAGGCATCAATCCAAACCTGCTCACGGTCCGGAAAAACATCTTTGAAAATCGCCTTTACGCGGTCTTCCACTTCAGCCGGAGTGCCGTGCTGCGTATAGGTGGCGTTGAGCACCACACCGTTGGTGACTAAAAAATTCAGATACGAGGATGCCGCCACGCGAATCAAGGTGTCGCCCGGTTGGGGCCGCTCAGCCGGCAGAAAGGCCTTGGGGGTGAGCTTCCAAAATTCATGGTCTTCTTTTTCCTCCACCACCAGGGCCGGCCATTCAATCAGCTTCGGCAGCGGCACTTTTACAATGCGAAAGGGGTTGCCATCCTGGTCGGTGGCGGCCTCCAGAATTTTCAGATTCTCCTGCAGGCGCTCGTAGGTGATGCGGTTAAGCGGGTGTTGGTCACGCTCGCCTTCATCGATCCACGCCAGCAAAATGGTATTGGCATTGGCGAAGCGTACAAACTCATCCGTGTGCCCACCGGTACCCATGGTTACATACTTGCGCTCGTGCAGGTGCCAGATGTGCTCATCATCGGCCAGGCCTTTTTTCATCCAGATTACCTTCGTTGCCCCGAGTACGCGCTTGTACTCGGCTTCGATCTCTTCTTTCGTCCAGCCCGGGTTGCGCTGCAGCGTTACCGCTTCATTCTGAATCAGCACGCCCTTGCCGTTCGATTCGATGGAGCCGCCCTCGATGATTAGCTTCGACTTCACGTGTTGCGCTCCGGTGATCACGCCCATCAAACTGTCGACCTTGGCCGTGTTACCGCGCCATTCGGCCTGTTCCCAAAGGGCAATACTGTCGGCCTTTTCCGGCTCCCGCAGTTTCCACCAGTCGTAGTAGCCGTACAGGCTCCAGCCGAAGTCGGCTACGGCCAGCCCACCTTGGTTGTTCACCAGAAAGGCCGCGCCATGGTCGCGTATCCAGTAGCGCTCGCCCGGGGTAACAAAAAAGGGAATGGCGCTGGTGTCAATACCGGCCCGGTGCAGGCGTGCCTGAGCCACATGTTTCAGGCTGTCGGAGTCCACTGCGATTTTCACCGGCACATGGCCGGTTAACCCGCGAATGATGCCGAAGACTACTCGGTGCTGAGCGGTATCGTATTCTTCCCAACCCAGCCACATGGCTTCGTGGGGTTCAAATTCACCCGGCATAAAGAAGGTTTCCGGGTTGCGGGAGGGTGTGCAGGCGGCTGCGCAACAGAGGGCCAGCAGGGTGGCGGTGCAGAGGTGGCGTGGATTCATGCGACTTTAAAGCTACACATTTGCGGGGAAGCAGTCTACGTTTCCGCATGGGCCCGCGTCTCTCTGCCTTTTTGACGCTAATCGTTTACGGTCAGCAACCGTCTTCGCGGGGTTTTCTCTTGTAGAGGATTTTGCCATCTCGCGCGACATAGTTGCCCGTTACAATCGGGTATGAATACTTGGGTGCGTACGACACAAAATGGCTTCTGATGATTATCCGGTCACCTGCGTTCACACCGTGCAACCCCTGAAGTTCAGTGGGATTTTCCGCTCCAAAACAGAGAATATATTCATCACGGTTAATGCGCACCATCATACCGAAACCCAATTGTGAGCGGGGCGGAAGCCGGAGGGAGGTTACTACGGCTTCCATATCGGTTGAGTCGCGAATGTATTGCTGTATCCGGGCCGCACCGGCAAGCACGTGCTGACCTACAGGCGATGCCTGCCACGCCCTGAATTCGACACCCTCTGCGGTGGTCTCCCATTTTTTCAAAATCGCTTTGGTTTCGGAAGCGGAGCGCGTTGCAGTTGAGTTTTGCCCCGTTTCATTTTTGATCTCACGCCTGGCAAATACCAGGCCGGTTACGATTGCCAACGATAAGGTCAGTACAAACAGGACTCGTTTCATTTTTTTGGGTTTAATGGGCCGCTTTACCAAAGCTAGGGGCTTTTCGCCCGACTTTAGTTAATGGCTTGTTAAAAGATGTAAACGAGATATAAAAGTTGATTTTTGCGTGTAGTTGGAAGAGCTGACGGCATAGAGAGTAGTTACAACGGTTAGGCTTGCTGCAGGTGGGCGATTAATAGCCTACGTCCTCTCCAACATGATAAAGATAATGAAGAGCTACACACTTTGGTCACGCACTTTCCCGCCCACTTGAAGCAAGCCTGTGTTGCAAGCAGTTGTATTTCGGTCGTGCGCCCTCCAGCATTCATTTGGTGGTCCCTGTGGAAATCAAAAATGCCTCGCTTGAGGCATTTTTGTGGTTGACTTTAAGAACTCGCTAAATTATTCTGAGTTATGCTCTTTCGTTAGCCGATTAATTATAGCAATTGTAGTCCGAAGGCTTGTCTTGCTAATATTAAATTTATAAACTTTCGTTTTTGTCTTTACCCTTAGACCAAAAATACCCCTTCGTTTTGCTGCAATGATGCTGTCATATGGAAGCTTAATAACTTTAACCAAATCATTGTGCATTTCATACCTTTTCCTTCGAAATGGTTTCGGATAAAAAATTAGCAAGTCATTAGTTAGATAGAAAACACCACTTACTTCAAAAGGCGGGATAGCAAAGCCATTATCAATACTAAGTGTGCTATGCTCTTTTTTCAAAAGGGTATCACTTTTAATAGTGACGTTTTGTGCAAAGCAATTAAAAGAAGCGAACAAGACAAATACTATAAAGAATTTCATGCTAATTTAAATTTAGCAAAGCCACTAAGTAAACAGTTCAAATACAAGCCCAATGCCCTGGATTACCTGTACAACGCTCCCAATCAAGGAATCCACCTCCAAGGTTTGTTGGGTCAAAATCATTAAAATAATAGCCACGTGAAGCCAAGTCATAGCCGACTGCGGCTCCATATACGCCTCCAACTATAGCACCTACTGCGACTGCCGTACCAAACCATGAACCAGCTGCAACTCCCAATCCAATAGCAGCAGCTCCAGCAGTCGCAACTACAGCTACCACCACTACAGCAGCTACAACAGCCGTTACAACTGCTTGGATTAATTTTTTAAACCAGCCTTGAGTTCTTCCTCCACTATTCTCGTTGAGTAAACTAGCCATACTTACTATATCCCCGATAGAATTATCTTCAAATTCCGCAAATGCTACAAGTACCCTTGATTCATCAAACGTTAGTTCTGAGTTCCCTTGTACTTCTGCCTTAAAATCGGTAATTACTGATTTTAAGTTATTGGTTAGCTGGTCTATGGATTGAGCAGCATTAAGAGAAGTCACCATTGTATTTTTTATGTCGTCAGTTAATTTTTTGGTCATCTCGTTAACGATTGGTGACAAAGCAAAAAAGTTATCCTCAGTTTTTGCTCTTAAAGA
>DAIPHR010000239.1:0-4643 GCA_036771215.1 Cyclobacteriaceae bacterium | reverse complement strand
AAAATTACTGCTGTTCTTTTACATCGGATTTTTGCTGGGCACGGTCCTCTGCGCCCTTGCGCCCTCCTACGAATTCCTGTTATTCGCACGCATCGTCACCGGCATTTTTGGCGGTGTGATCGGGTCGGTCAGCTTTGCCATCATCAGCGACTTGTTCGCGTTTGAAGTTCGCGGCCGCGTGATGGGTTTTGTGCAAATGGCATTTGCCGCCAGCCAGATTCTCGGTCTACCTATCGGCCTCATGCTCGCCAACGCGTTTGACTGGCATGCCCCGTTTTGGATGATCGCCATCTTCGGTGCCGCAGTGGGCGTGCTCATGGTGGTCTATCTGCGGCCCGTAACGGATCACCTGAAAATTCAGACCGAACGAAATGCCTTGCAACATCTGGTCAAGACATTTAGCGTACCAGACTATGTCAAGGGCTATCTGAGCACGGCCCTGCTCGCGACCGGGGGCTTCATGTTGATGCCTTTCGGCAGCGCCTTCAGCACCAATAACCTCGGCCTTACGCTCGAACAACTGCCGATGGTCTATCTGATTGTCGGCATCTTCTCGATTGCCACGGGCCCGCTCATCGGAAGTTTGAGCGACCGCGTAGGTAAGTTTAGAGTATTCTTGTACGGAACGCTGGTCGGTTGCATCACCGTGGCCATCTACACACCCCTGGGCATCACGCCTGTGTGGTTAGTGATTGTGATCAGCGTGATCATGTTTGCCGGCATCACGGCCCGTATGATCAGTTCCTCCGCCCTGATGTCAGCCGTACCGGCTGCGCACGACCGCGGAGCATTTATGGCTATCAACTCGTCCATCCAACAAATTTCAGGCGGCATTGCCTCAGGCGTGGCCGGGTTAATTGTGCTCCAGGCTCCCGATGGCAAAATCGAGCGCTACCCGCTGCTGGGTGGCGTGGTGATCGTCACCATGATCATTACCATTTTTTCCATGTACTGGATCGACCGGCATATTCAAAAAACTGCGGCAGCAAAGAAAGAAGTCGCCCCGGAATTGCAGGCGGTATAAAAGTGCTAAATCGTTTGAGTAAGTTAACAGCCCCAAAAACCGACATTACAAAAGATAATCGTATGGAATTCATCAGGAGTTACTTCACCGCAGAAAAAAATGAGAGCCTCATCTTCATCGCTTTTGGTGTAGTCACCATCGGCTTCTCCTTGTACGCCTGGTTAAAATGGGGCGACACTTTTTACAAAGGCTTTGCCGTGCCCGTCATCCTCATCGGCATCATTCAGCTCGTGGTTGGCAGTTCGGTATACTTCCGCACGGATAAACAAATTACAGAACTTGAAACACTCTACCAGCAGGACACAACCGCGTTCGTAAAAGTCGAAGCTCCGCGTATGCAGGCCGTGATGAAAAACTTTTCGATTTACAAAAAGATTGAAGTGGCCTTTGTGATGATCGGCTTGTTATTGATTTTTCTGGCCCCCTCGCGCGAGTTCTGGCTGGGTATAGGTGTGGGCATGCTGCTGCAGGGCGCGTTAATGCTCACGGCTGACATCTTTGCCGAGCGAAGAGGCAGCGAGTACATTCGTTCATTCGAATCGAGGGCATAACGCAAGACATGCCGCGCATTATCAACCTGCTGACCTTGTTAACATCGCTGCTCGGCTACCTCGAGTGGGGTAACGGGCAATCCGCTTTTTTGGTTGAGGTGGAGTGGTTGCTGTTCTCTGGTCAGTCGGCCTCAGCAAGTGATTTTGCGCATCCGATCATTTTCTTGCCGCTGACCGGCCAAGTGATGTTCCTGATTGCCTTGCTTCAGAAAAAACCAGCAGGCGGTTAACCACCATCGGGCTGGTTTTGATCGCAATTTTGTTATTGCTCGTAGTGGTGGTGGCGCTGATCAGCTTCAATATCCGCATCTTCGGTTCTACCCTTCCCTTTTTCGCGGTCAGTATCTGGCACCTGCGAGGAAAGCAGGTAAACTAGCCAGTTCGAATGGTACGTACCAGTTGTTCCCCGGCTCTGACCAGCGCATCAGCCGTGTGCGCCATCGCATAGTCAAGACTAAACTCCTCAGCCAGGCTGATGACCGGCACCGGTGAAATGGTACTTGTTGAGAATTTTTCTTGAGCGTGCCTCCGCGATGAAGAAAGGCGTCCTTTGAGTTGTTGAGTGCCTGGCCAATTTTAACGTGGCCCTCGCCTATGAACGAAAACAAAGAAGATAACAAAGGTCAAAAGCCCAACACCCACCGGAAGGGCCAGCTGCAACAGAAAGTTAATTCGCAGCCACGACACCGAGACGACAAGGGCGATCATCACGGCTCCGAGCCATTGCCAGTACGGGTGGTCGGCAATGGACAACCGCGCAAGTGGGTGTGGCGGCATCTCGATCAGTAATGGCAAAAAGGAACGAACGTCCCACACCAACAGATAAATTGTCGCCAACAGCATTAAACCCGTTACGATCGGAGTGCCGGTAAATTCATAGGCCACGGTGATCACAAAAATGTTGAGGATAATCACAAAAAACATCAACGCGCCAATCCGGGCCAGGCGCTGACTCATGAGTAGCACGCCTGCGAGAATCTGCGACCACCCGATAAACTTCCAATACAAACCCGAGTCCGTCATGACACGAAAAAACTGTTGAATGGGTGCGAGATCCTGAATGGGCGCGCTCATGGAACCCATCAGATTCGAAGTGCCATCCAGTTTACCCATGCCAAAAGCGGCCATGATGAACGCACCGCCAATGAGGTAACGCAGGTAGATGGTGAAAATCTGGAGAAAGCCCTTCTGCTTCCAGCGATCAATGAATGTTAAAAACCACATCAACGCTAAGACGAAATAATCGGAAAGATGTTACACATGATTGTGGTCAATACCGCGAGCTGGTGATCCGGATGTCGGCCTGCGCAAAGGCCGCATTGTATTTCTTTTCTTCTTCAGCAGCCGCTTTCTTCTTGTTTTGCGCCAGTAAGGCCTGGCGTAATCCATACAGCGACCAACCGTTGTCACGGTATTGTTTCAAGTCTTCCCGAAAATATTTTTCCGCGTCTGCCGGTCGCTTCGCTTGCAGCAGTACCGCGCCCAACACTTGGCGCGTGGGCAAGTACCAATCCGGTGGCTCCTGGTAGAGCAATCCGTCTTCAATCTCTTTTGCTTTGGCAATGGCGGCAATCGCCTGGTCGTAGTGTTTGCGCGATGCCGCCAATTCACCCTCCAACAAATTTGCCCCAATCGTTAAAACCGATCGAAAGCTGTTGAACCCGGAAATGCCATTTTCCATAAACGGATCGGGCAACCACTTTCGCAACGCAGCCAGTTCAGCCTCGGCTTCCTTGTCGCGATGGGTGCGCAGCAACGCCATGCCGCGTACATAGTGCCAAACCGCTTTTGCGTATTTCAGCGAATCGGTAGGGTCGGGTATCTCCATGATTTTTTGCCACTGACCAAACCGCGCCAGGTTGTACCATGGCATCACATACCAGTGTTGAAGAGTTGCAAAACCCGGGTTCGTGAGCAAACCGGTGGGTATCGTCTTTTTCAACGCCTCGGCCGTCTCGATGGACTTTTGCTGCATCCCGGCCATCTGCGCACACGCCAGCAGAAAATGATAATTGTGTGGATAATAAAACAGCGGATACACGCCCTGCACCCGGCAAGCGGCAATGTATTCTTCATCAGTCTTTACCGCTTGCTCATTCGAGCGCACGCCCTCAATGTATCGGCCCAGGCGAATGTAAATGTGCGAAGGCATGTGCACGAGGTGGCCGGAACCTGGCACCAGATGGGTGAGGCGATCGGCACTGGCCGCTGCGCGGTCGGGATCGGGCGATGCTTCAAGCAGGTGAATGTTCAGGTGATTGGCGCCCGGATGGTTGGGATTTTTCGCCAACACGGAGGCAATGATGCTGACGGGCTCGTTTGTCCACGGTTGTGCCTTGCCCTCTTTCCAAAAATCCCACGGATGTATATCCATCAGCGCCTCTGCAAAAAGTGTTTGCACGTCCAGATCATCCGGAAATTGCGCGGCCACTTGTCGCATGGCCGAGGCATAGGCTTCATCCAGCGGCTTGCGGTCTTTCAACGCCTCGGCTGTGTACCGCTGACGTAACGCGTTGATCAACGCCTGCTCAAGTGCGTTGCCATTTTTGATGAGGGCATTTGCCCGCTGCATGGCTTTGTACACGGTTTCGGTATCGGCCGGGTCCATGGGCAAGTTGATGTTGGGGCCCAGGCAAAGCGCCTGCCCCCAATAGGTCATTGCCAAAGACGCATCCAGGCGGGCAGCTTCTTTGAAGGAGCGATAGGCTTCCAGATGATTGAAGCCGTAATACAGGTTGAGCCCCTGATTGAAAAACTTCTGGGCCATTTCATTTTTGGTACTCACCACCATGCCGTAGCTGCCGAGGTTCTCCAGCAGGGGCGCCATTTGTCGCGTGGTGTCCATCCATTGTAAAATGGTGCGCGCACCAGGGGTGCCGCAGAGCGAAACCGGGGGCGCGGCATTTGCCCTCACTTGTTCGTGAAACTGAAAGAGTGATTTGATGTTAGCCGTGGCCGCTACCAGAAGTGCCGCAGCTGCCACGAGGGCGGCAAGGGTGATTTTTATCATTTCGTTGAGTGGGATGGGCGACCAAAGCTAAACATTTGCCGGTTACGCTGCTGACCGA
>DAIPHR010000238.1:0-4686 GCA_036771215.1 Cyclobacteriaceae bacterium | reverse complement strand
AAGCATTATTTTCCGGTTTGTGGGTTGTTCGAACGACTGAACCGCGTTTCGAAAGAGATTGATCAGCACCTGCCCGATCAGATTTTTGTCGGCCTGGAGCGCCAGTTGCTCGGTTTGCACGTTGATCAGCACCTCAATGTCAGCCTCCGCACATTCTTTCTTATGCAGGAGCGTAATTTCATGTAACAGCGGGCGAACGGCCACATGGTCGAGCCGCGGTTTGGGCACTTGTGTCAGACTTCGAAATTCTTTTACGAAGTGAATCAGGCCCTCGCTGCGCTTACTGATGGTTTGAACGGAAAGATGCATATCACCCAGTTGCTCAGCCGACAGACTTTTTGCGCTACCTAAGTAACTACGAAGCTCCTCCTCGACAATGCCGGCCAGCGAAGAGATGGGCGTAACCGAGTTCATAATTTCATGGGTGAGCACGCGCACGAGGTTTTGCCAGGCTTCCATTTCCTTCTGCTCGAGTTCGCTTTGGATGTTACTCATCGAAATCAGCTTCACCGCCTCACCGCGCACGGTCAGTTCGATGGCGTACACCGATAGCTGACTCACCTCATCGCTCAACTTCACCCGAACCAGCTCGCGTCCGCCTGTTTTTAATTTTTGGAATGTGTCGATTAACTCACGGCTGATGGGAACCAGTTCATCCAAATGGTCGGCCTTCTGGATTTTCAAAAGCCTTCGTGCGGCAGTGTTGATGATCTGTATTTGGCCGGTCTGCTTAAAAACAATCAACCCGATACCCACGTGCTGTACAATGTTTTTGAAAAACTGAAAGTCAGAGTCTTTCTCAACGCGCGTGTTTCGTGCCCGCTGTAAGGCTTCCTGAATGCGTTGATTAAGTGTCGGTAGCGAATCGGGCCGATCGGCCGGAACCAGACTAAAGGTCGTCTCGTCAAACCGGAAACCCGGCTGTGCATCGGTTGTGGGTGACGCGGGTGGTGGTTCAGACCGGGTTGGCTTCTCCACCAGTTGATAGACTTGAAATACAATGGCGCCCAACAGCAGTAAAAAAAGCATGAAGTTGTCCTGGCGGCTCACCCAGGCCCAGGCCAGCAGCGTGACCAGCAGTATGGCCAGGCGCTGCACCAACGGAGAACGCCTGTCAAATGCCATATTTTTCCATGCGTCTGTAAAGCGATGCACGGGTTAGGCCTAATTCCTCGGCCGCCTTTGAAATATTGCCGTTGTGCAGTTGCATGGCTTTCATCACAGCTGCTTTCTCCACCTCATCCAGATTTAGGGTGTCAGCAGCGGGCAGCAGTTCGTGGCTCCGGTTAAACAGAAAATCACTGGCCTGCAGGGTGGGGGAGTCAGCCATAATAACGGCCCGCTCCAGGGCATGTTGTAATTCCCGAATGTTACCGGGCCAGGCGTATTTTTTCAGTTTCAACATGGCCTCGCTGGAAAGGCTTACCACATCCTTGCGGTATTTTTTGGCGTAGTAACTGAGGAAGTGATTGGCCAACAGCGGAATATCCTCCACGCGTTCAGCCAGCGGAGGTATTTTGATTTCCACCGTGTTGATGCGGTAGAGCAGGTCCTGCCTGAACTTTCCTTCCTTCACCATTTGGTCCAGGTTCATATTGGTGGCGCACACCAGCCGGATGTTGACTTCAATGGCCTGGTTAGATCCAACCCGGGTCACCTGCCGCGATTGCAAGGCGCTGAGCAGTTTACTTTGCAGACTCAGACTCAGGTTTCCGATTTCATCCAGGAAGAGAGTGCCTCCGTGGGCCAGCTCAAAACGGCCGGGCCGGTCTTCCCGGGCATCGGTAAAGGCTCCCTTCTTGTGCCCAAACAGTTCGCTTTCGAAAAGCGTCTCGGTAATAGCGCCCATGTCTACTGCCACAAACGAGTTATCCTTCCGCAGCGACTTTTGATGAAGGGCTCGTGCCACGAGTTCTTTGCCGGTACCATTTTCGCCCAGGATCAAAACGTTGGCGTC
Organism: Cyclobacteriaceae bacterium; assembly: GCA_036771215.1. GTDB lineage: Bacteria > Bacteroidota > Bacteroidia > Cytophagales > Cyclobacteriaceae > ELB16-189. The sequence goes on along the minus strand of DAIPHR010000238.1, from coordinate 2,729 downwards.
CGTTTTAGCCACTTTGTCAATCAGGGTGAACACCTCTTGAATAGCGGCACTCTCCCCAATGATGTCACGAAATGGCTGGCTGATTTGCTCTTCGAGTAACTGTTTGGCTTTGCGAAGTTTGTCTACTTCGTTATACGACTTTTTCAGTTTGATGGCCGTAGAAATGGTGGCCAGTAGTTTTTCGTTCTGCCAGGGTTTTAAAATAAAATCGGTTGCACCCTCCTTTAACGCGCGCACGGCCATTTCCACGTCACCGAAGGCTGTGATCATAATAACCACTGCATCGGGGTCGCGGTCTTTGATTTGTTTCAGCCATTCAAAGCCTTCCTTGCCGCTGGTGGTGTCCTTGCTGAAATTCATATCCAGCAAGATCACATCATAACTGTCGTTATTGAGCAGGAATGGAATTTTATTGGGGTTCTTTTCGATGATTACCTGGTGGTTCGCTTTTTTCAGAAGCATTTTGGCCGCCAGTAACACATCTTCGTCATCATCGATCATTAGAATTTTTCCTGCTTCGTTCACCTTGGTTGGGGTTTAAGTTGCTGTTCCTGAAGAAAAAAATGTGCCAGTGCCCGCTTCGTCCATTTTCGACAAAAAAGCGGTCATGGCTGTATCACATTGGACAAAGATGTTCAAAAATGAACACAGTGTCTAGTTCTGCGGGGGCGTGTGGGGCACAATTTCAAGTTTGCTCGGCCGAACGTAGAAAATTCGCTCATCGGTGACTACGGCAGCCGAGACAGGGGGTGGCGCCTTGAGCGTCCGTTTTTCCTGGGTGTAAAGATCAACAAAAACGATTTCATCTTGCCGCAGGTAATACAACTCCTCACCCATAAAGCTGAAGAAAGAAATACCCGAAGCGGGAAGGAAGAAAATTTTTTGCCCCACATTGTTGAACACCGATATACCTGACTTTTCATCCAGGATGAACATCATGTTTTGGTATTCGCGCATTTGCACCACGTGCGGTTGAGGTGCAAAATCGGTGGTGTCCAACGGGGCATCCAGCACGATGGCATTGCCTTTCAAGGATATTCTCTTCAAGGAATAATCTCCGCCATCCAGTATCCAAAGATTGTTGTCAGGTGTTGGGCAAGCCAGGATGGGTTCTACCGCCCACACGGGATCAAGCGTGAGGATCGACAACTCGTCCAGGTTGTAATCAAACCAGGCCACTTGCTGTGTTTTGCGGTGGTAGAAAAAGACACGAAGTGGGTTCCAGGGTTCTATCAGCGTGGGGGGTTCATGTTCGGTGAGCTGTTTCGTTGCCAGCAACTTTCCATCTGGTGAGTATTTGCTGAGTCTGCCTGTTTGTGAGACGGCATAGAAATTACCCAAGCGGTCCACGGATACGGTTACCACCTGGCGTAACTTGATAGATCGCGTCCGAACTTCCTGCCCGGCCACGGAGAAGGATGCGAGCCACATCAGCAGCAAGATGCAAACTCTCATCCTTCGAATTTTTTCAACACGACTTTTTGCCCGTCAAACTCAGCAAAGGTGTTGAAGTGTACCCATTCACCCAGATTAATGTAACGGCTGTTTGCCCCCACGGCCAAATCCAGGGGCAGATGCCGGTGGCCGAAAATGTAAAAATCAAAATGCTCCTTCGACTCAACTTCTTTACAATACGTCAGCAAAAACTCACGCTCTTCGCCTTCAAATTTTTCCTCTTTTTTGGTGTTGCTGATGCGGCTCTGGCGGCTCCAATACTTGGCGATGGCGATGCCGAAATTCGGATGGAGACGGGCGAACAGCCACTGGCAGATCGAGCTGTTGAAAAACCGCTTCAGAAACTTGTAGCTGTAATCACCCGGGCCAAGTCCGTCACCATGGCCAATCATCAGCCGCATCGAACCTGACCGCAACACACGGGCCTCCCGAAAGACCGGGATGTCCAGCTCTTGCGTGAAATAGTCGAACAGCCACATGTCGTGGTTGCCGGTGAAGAAGAAGATGGGTATGCCCGCATCGCGCAACTCGGCCAGTTTGCCTTGCAGCCGGATGAATCCGCGGGGTATGGCGTGCCGGTATTCAAACCAGAAATCAAAAATATCGCCCAACAGGTAAATGGAGTGCGCTTCATGCCGGATCGAATCCAGCCAACGGCATATTCGCCTTTCGCGCGCCAGGCTGTCGTCAGCCGTAGGTACGCCCAGGTGGAAATCAGAGGCGAAGAATATCTTTTGGCTCGGCCCGAGTTGTACCGCAGATTCGGTCATGCACAATGTTACAAAAAAGAAAAAGCCGGTGACATGCACCGGCTCGTATTGTTAATTGAAAAATCTTCAGGCTTTGCTTTCAGCCGGACTTTCAGCTACCGGTTCGGCCGGTTTCTCCTCCGGCTTTGCCGCGGCACCATTGGCACTCGTAAACTTCTCATACGTAGTCTGATGACTGAAGGGGCGTTTGCCAATCAAGCGCTCCAGGTCGGACTGGAAGAGAATTTCCTTTTCCAGCAGTTCTTTGGCTATGATCTCCAGATGCTCCCGATGAAGGATCAAAAGTTGCTTTGTCCGATCATAAGCGGTATCCACAATCTTCTTCACCTCCTGGTCGATGCGCTCTGCCGTTGCCTCGGAGTAGGGCTTGTTAAAGTTATACTCCGACTGTTTGGAATCGAAGAACGAAATGTTGCCAATTTTGTCGTTCATACCATAGATGGTCACCATGCTGTACGCCATCTTGGTAATACGCTCCAGGTCACTGAGTGCCCCGGTGGAGAT
>DAIPHR010000237.1:0-4738 GCA_036771215.1 Cyclobacteriaceae bacterium | reverse complement strand
AAGGCCGTGCTGCGCAATTTTGATGGCGAATTAGATTTGGCTACACGAGCCATTGCGACCAATCTGGGTGGTGGCGAATTTGAAAACGTGGCGTATCGGCAATTAGCCGAGCTTCACCTGGAAGGGGGCGTGCGGCTCGTCCGAAAAAAATCCGGCCCGTGGCTTAAAGCCCAGGTGCCCGATGGGTTTGTCATCACCCACATTGATAAAGTGGAGGTTGAAAATCTGGAATCCCTCAACCGGATTCTCGAGATCAAACGGGGCGGTGTACTGATCGAAGGTCTGAATGCAACTGGCGAGCGCGGCACCTTTGGCATCGAATGGTTGGAGGAATAGCACCACGTGCATTCCTCATTTTCCTGTTACCTTTGCTAGAAGCCATCTCAAAAATCAATTTTCAATTGTCAGCCTGAGCTTGTCGAAGGCTATTCGGAATTGAAACCCGGTTTCGGCAGACTCAATCTGGCATGATGAAGTGTTTTTGAGATGGCTTCTAATCAAATTTTAGTCATTACCTACTTTATCTCTCCGTCATGAAAGAACTTTCGCTTGCTGATGCATTGAAGCAACTGGGCATTCAAAAATCGAATCCCGGTGTCTCCACCGGCCGCCAATGGCTGTCCAGCAAAGGACCCGCTATCGTCTCGGTATCCCCGGTAGATGGCAAAAAAATTGGTTCGGTCAAGAGTACGGATGACGCATCATTTCGAAAGGTTATGGCCGCAGCGGAGAGAGCCTTTGCCGAGTGGCGGACGGTGCCGGCACCCAAACGCGGAGAGGTCGTGCGTCAGATTGGTGATGCACTCCGCAAAAAGAAAACGGCCCTGGGCATGTTGGTTTCCTATGAAATGGGAAAATCGTTGTCTGAAGGATTAGGTGAGGTGCAGGAAATGATCGACATCTGTGATTTTGCTGTGGGTTTGTCGCGCCAGTTGTATGGGCTTACCATGCATTCGGAGCGGCCGCTTCACCGCATGTACGAGCAGTATCACCCGCTCGGCATTGTGGGGATTATCTCGGCCTTTAATTTCCCGGTTGCGGTCTGGAGTTGGAACTCCATGTTGGCCTGGGTTTGCGGTGACGTGTGCCTGTGGAAGCCGTCAGAAAAGACACCGCTCTGCAGCATTGCCTGCCAGAAGATTGTAGCCGAGGTGTTCCGGAAGAACAACGTACCCGAAGGGGTAAGTTGCCTGATTAACGGGGGTGCCAATGTGGGCCAATGGATGTGTGCCAGCGAGCACGTGCCGCTGGTTTCCGCTACGGGTTCTACGCGTATGGGTAAGGCCGTGGCTAAATCCGTTGGTGAGCGCCTTGGCCGGGCGTTGCTGGAGTTAGGTGGCAACAACGCCATTATCATTTCCGAGCACGCGAATCTTGACATCGCGATCCGCGCGGCCCTTTTCGGAGCGGTGGGCACTGCGGGGCAGCGCTGCACTACCACACGCAGACTGATCATTCATGAAAAAGTGTATGATGACGTGAAGGCCAAACTCGTTAAGGCCTACGGTCAACTTCGTATTGGCAACCCGCTCAACACGGAGAACCACGTGGGCCCGTTGATTGATAAACAAGCGGTTAACCTTTACCAACAAGCGCTTCGCCAGGTAAAGGCAGCGGGCGGTCAGGTGCTGGTGCCGGGCGGTGTGTTAAAAGGTAAAGGGTAAGAATCGGGATGTTATGTGAAGCCTGCTGTGGTGGAAGCCCGAAACGATTTTGAAATTGTTCAACACGAAACGTTTGCGCCCATCCTTTACCTGATCCGGTACAAAACGTTGGATGAGGCGATTCGTATTCAAAATGGTGTGCGGCAAGGTTTGTCCTCGTCTATCATGACTACCCACGTAGAGGAAATGGAGAAGTTTCTGTCCGCAGCAGGTTCGGATTGCGGCATTGCCAATGTGAATATCGGCACGTCAGGTGCGGAAATTGGCGGGGCCTTCGGTGGTGAAAAAGACACTGGTGGTGGGCGCGAGTCAGGTTCGGATGCGTGGAAGGTTTATATGCGCAGGCAAACGAACACCATCAACTACGGCCAATCGCTGCCGTTGGCCCAGGGCATCGTCTTTGATGTTTAAACACGCGTTGTAAAAACCCTTTTAACTCGGTAGCTTGGTCACTTAAACCAACTGAGACAATGGCCCGCAAAAAGTTTCGCACCGTTATGCTGATTGACGACAATGAGATCGACAACCTGATTAATCAGAAAATGATTGAGGCGGCCTCCTTGACGGATCACATCTATACCCACACCGGAGCAAAGAGCGCCATTGAGTTTTTGCGCAACATGGAACGGTTGGAGATTGCCGATCAGGTTTTGCCGGACGTCATATTTCTTGACATCGACATGCCGCTCATGGACGGCTTCCAGTTTCTGGATGAGTTTGAAAAGCTCGGGTCATCCACCAAAAAGAAATGCAAGGTGGTGATGCTGACTTCGTCCATCAATCCGCAGGATTTTAACCGATCAAAACGTTACGCTAACGTAAAACTGTATTTGAACAAACCGCTCTCGCACGAGAGTCTGATGTCGCTGGATATCTAGACATCCAGAGCGACTAACCGCTCGATGAACTCATCATCCATGCGGATGAACCGGGTAGGCGAAAAATACGAAACCGGGGTTGAGTTAAATTGCTGGACGAGCTGAAGAATTTTCTTCGGCTTTTCGCGCTTAGCTTCGCTGGCAGCAATTTTTAAGATCTTAACGATCACCATCAGATTATCTGCCTTGTCTTCGATCAGCTTCGCCTGACGCGAAATGCTACTGACCAATTGCATAACCAGATCGACATCGCGGAGCATCCCATACACCACGGCCAGCAAGGCCTTGACTTCCAGTTGCGCCAGGGGGTAACGCTTGAAGCTGACGTCATTCAACACATTATTCAACAGCCGGGCTGCCTCCTCGTATTGGTTTACATAGCAGGCACTAAGAGCCCGATACACCATATAAATTAAGTGCCGCGGCACATCCAACGGATCTGTTTCAATGTCTTCAAAAAGATTTTCATTCTCCCCAAACAAATCCCTTTCCAAACCCAACCGCAAATGGCGCTGCAGTTTGGACACCAGGAACTGCGCTGAGAAGGTGTAGTACGGGTAGTTCATCATCAGGTTGGTCACCGCATCGTTCACCTCTTCAAAGTATCTCTCGCTTTGCTTATAAACTTTATAGTGGTTGTAGTACTCCAGTTTCAGGAATTCGAACACCAGGTTAAGGTGATAATACACCGGGTCGAGCGGATACGACTCAAACGTTTTTTGCACCCGGCTGAAGATATCCTCAATGGAGGCTTCGTCCGTTTGAAGATTTTCCTCCCGCTCCACAAACAGGCGGTGAAAAACCAGCATCATGCTCTCGTACACAAACAAGCGATGTGATTCATACAGCCGGGCTACATTTTGCATTTCGCGTAACATTAATGTGAGGCCCATGCGATCCGTCTCGTCCCCCGTCAGGTAGTAATTGCCGTACTTCTTGAAATAGTCCGCCAGCAGATCATCTGCTTTATCTACTGCCAGCATGTATGCTACGTGCCGGTTGTATAGCTGCGAATAGTGGAAGTAATCGGGTGAGTTAATGTGCATTTTCTTCAGCGACTTGTACACCACGGTCAGTTCGCTGGCGAGGTCGTAATCCTGAAGTTCCTTTTCCATTTTCTTTAATGTGGCAATGGAAAGGGTCCGTTTCTTCGTAAACAGTACTTCATTCAGGTTGGCTACCTTTTTAAGGATGTCCGTGCGCGGGCTCTCCATCTGCTCCACCAGGTAATCCTCAATTTTTTGGCTGAGCCTGGAGCGCATGGTATAGAAGGCATTGGGTTGTAACTCCAACTCGGCCATAATTCGGCTATCCGAAAGCTGTCGCTCACGAAACCCTCTTAACAAGTAGGCTGATTTTTCCGCATTGCTCTGCACGAGCTGATCGTAGATCGTCTGATAATCCTTATCCGAAAGTTGCTTTACGATGTTTTTCAGCTTTGCCATGGTATATTCGAGCGGGGTGAAAATACAAAGAAATGAGGTACAAATGGGCCAAATTGGCGGGAACTTTTTTTACCATCCGGTCATCCTTTCCGGTTTTGGCCGATGGTAGGACTTTTGACCCAATCACCGAAACACACTATGGACCCCTACTCGCAAATGATGATCAATGCGGTGAACACGGTGAAGAATGCCGTGGTTAAGATTGATGTTTACAGGCGGAATAAACAGGGACAGCTGCGTCCGGCCGGTTCTGGATCTGGCTTCATTTTTTCCTCCGATGGGCTGCTGTTTACCAATCATCACGTAGTGCACCGCGCGGAAAAAATTATGGTATCGCTCCTGAATGAAAATGAGATTGAAGCCAGCCTGGTAGGCGAAGATCCGGACACGGATATCGCGGTGCTCAAAATCAATTCAGAAGGCTATTCGGTGGCCACGCTGGGCGATGCCGCTGACCTGCAAATCGGGCAATGGGTGTTGGCGATTGGCAATCCGCTCGGTTACCAGCATACGGTGACGGCAGGCGTGGTGAGCGCCCTGGGTCGAACCATGCGGACTCAGTCCGGCACGCTGGTCGATGACGTGATTCAGACGGATGCGGCCCTGAACCCCGGGAACTCGGGCGGCCCGATGATCAACACGCAGGGCCAGGTAGTGGGGGTGAATACGGCCGTAATCCAGGGTGCCCAGGGCATAAGTTTTTCCGTGGCTATTGATACGGCCAAGGAAGTCGCCCGGCAACTTATTCAGC
>DAIPHR010000236.1:0-4758 GCA_036771215.1 Cyclobacteriaceae bacterium | reverse complement strand
ATCCAATACGCCATGGCTATGCCGCTCAGGTTCATATACGTGTTGGGTTTGATGAGGTGAATGGCCTTTCCTTTTAAACGAAATTCGGCATGATCCGCCAGGCGTGCGGTGGCAAATTCAGCTTTGTGTTTTTCCGCCAGCCGGTCGAGCACCAGAAAGCCGATGTTGTGCCGTGTGAGTTCATACTCCGGCCCGATGTTGCCCAAACCAACGATGAGAAATTTCATAGTGCCCGATCAAAAAAAATCCCGTCTGCAAAGGTAGCAGACGGGATGTGTGAGGAACAGCGAGATTTGAATTACTTCTTCTTCTCGTCTTTCTTCGGAGCTTCTGCGGCCTTCTTGGCATCGGCAGCCGGAGCGGCACCCGCAGCGGGGGCAGCACCTGCAGCCGGAGCGGCAGCGCCTTCAGCCGGAGTAGCAGCCTTAGCGGCATCTTCAGCGGCCATCTTCGCAGCGCGCGGTACTTCTACCGCAGCAATAGCGGCTTGCTTCGGATCCAAAAATTCGAGGTTGGCCATTTTCATGTCGCCCACCTTGATGGCATGGTGGAAATCCAGTTCGGAGCAATCCACATCGATGTGATCGGGCATATCCTTAGGGAAGCCGTACACTTTCAAAGAGGCACGCTTGCGCACCAACGCACCGCCTTTGGCCACGCCCGGGGCCTGGCCCACCAAACGGGTCGGGATGTCCATCTTAATCTTGCGATCTTCACTGATCATCAGGAAGTCGGCATGAAGAAGAACTTCACTTACGGGGTGGAACTGCACTTCCTGCATAATGGCCTGGCACTCGTCACCCTCAATGTTGAGGTGTACAAAGTGGGCCTCATTGGTGTATACCAGATCCCGGAAAAGAATCATGGGCGCATAAAAATGCACCTGCTCTTTTCCTCCGTACAATACGCACGGCACATTGCCCTCTTCGCGGAGGCGCTGTGACTCAGTCTTGCCGAGATTTGCTCTTCGATACCCTATAATCTCAACGGTTTTCATAAATAAATATAGTTTAGTTTAAAAGTTACAAACGGATAAAGAGCGAACTGATGGACTCGTGATCGTGAATCTTGCGAATGGCCTTCGCAAACAGATCGGAAACTGAAAGGACTTTAATTTTCTTGCACGGCTGGCGCAGCGGAATGGTGTCGGCCACGACCATTTCCTCCAGCGCTGAATTCTCGATGTTTTCATACGCCTTGCCGCTGAGCACCGGGTGAGTGCACACAGCCCGCACGGAGTTAGCGCCCTTCTCTTTCAACAAACCAGCCGCTTTGCAGATCGTGCCCCCGGTATCCACCAGATCATCAACCAGAATAACGTCTTTGCCCTCTACTTCGCCAATTAGGCGCATCGATTCGATTTTGTTAGCCTCCTTGCGGTACTTGTCGCACACGGCCAGGTCGGCATTGAAGAACTTGGCAAAACTGCGGGCCCGTTTAATGCCACCTACATCCGGTGAGGCAAACATGATGTTGGGCAGGTTCAGCGATTTGAGATACGGAACAAAAATGTAATTGCCGTCCAGGTGGTCCACCGGGATGTCAAAAAAGCCCTGGATCTGATCGGCATGCAGGTCGCATGTCATAATGCGATCGGCACCGGCAGCGGAAATCAGGTTGGCAATCAGTTTGGCGGCAATGGCCACGCGGGGTTTGTCTTTTCGGTCTTGCCGGGCATAGCCGAAGTAGGGGATAATGACGTTGACGTTTTCGGCACTGGCCCTGCGGGCAGCATCGATCATCAGCAGCATCTCCATGAAATTCTCGGCCGGGGCAAAGGTGGACTGCACGATGAACACATCATGCCCGCGCACAGACTCGCTAATGAAGGGCGACATTTCGCCATCGCTGAATTGCTGGTAGTCGACCTTGCCCAACGGCTCGCCATAGGCATGAGCGATTTTCTCAGCCAGGTAGGTGGTCGCGCGTCCGGAGAAGATCTTGACTGACATACGTTTTTAAGTAAAATCCCCGAGAACGCCTCGGGGATTTTTCACTGTTGCCCGACCAGGGCTCGAACCTGGACTTTCTTGAATCAAAATCAAGCGTGTTGCCAGTTACACCATCGGGCAAAACCTTCAAAATCTGCTTGAAAAGCGAATTTTGGACTGCAAAGGTAAGATTATTTTCGAAAGCCGGAAGGGGCCCGCCCAACAAATTAGGCGGCTACTTATTCGGTGCTTCCGAGGTTTCTTGTACCGCACCTTCCACGAATCCTTCGGCCCAGAAACGATACTTGTCGAGAATGGAAATCACGGCATTTCGCAGATGACGGTCGTTGCCGAAGTCAATGTCGCCATACATGGTGGTGGCGTATCCCTGCCAGACGGACCGGTTTTGCTTGCGGTCATAAAACTGAATGAGCAGCGTGCCCGTTTTCAGATTGTATCGTTGCGCATCGTAGTCGAGATCAACGTTTTGTGTTTTCACCCACTCTTCGATGTCGGGTTGAATGTAACCGTTGAACCGGAGGCTATCACCAAACATTTTGTAGCTGATCAACAAATTGGGGCGGTTATCGGTCTGTCGGTAGCCCAGGAACTTCATGCGCGAGAGGATCGAACGCTCGATTACCCCGTTGTACATGGTGCTGTCGCTCACGCCAATCGGTTTCAAGATATCAAATGACCGGTAGCGCTTGAAATTGCCCCGGTAGCTGTAGTCATACTCCACGGGTAACTCCTTGTAGCCCAGGCACCCGGCTGCTAAAAACGCCAGGCCGATCATGAACACCGCCTTCATGGCGTAAAAATTAGTAAAATGCAGTCGATATCGCAATTCAACGGGTGGCGGTGGGGCGCCCTTACCTTTCAGTTATGGAGAAATACGCATTTATCCGAAAGTATAACGCGGTGATGATCTTCCTGATGATCACCGTGACGGTGTTGATTCTCGCCCGTGAAATCCTGATTCCGATGGCCTGGGCCCTGTATCTGGCCTTGGTTACCTATCCGTTAGCCAACCGGCTCGAACGCTGGAAAATGAATCGCGCCATGTCTTCGCTGACCATCGTGTTCTCACTAGTGCTTTTTCTCGTGGTTGTCATCTTGTTTTTTTCGTCCGAGATCATCGGATTTTCGTCTGACATCACCTTGACCGGTGACGCGCTGGAGGGCATTGCCCGCGAAACCCTTGGCGATCTGGAACACTTCGTGGGGGTGGAAGTGGCCAGCACGGATAATCTGATCAAATCCGCCATGGAAAAGCTAGGGGGTTGGCTGGTAAAAGAGCTCAGCGCAGTGGGCACTTCGCTTACCGGTTTAACCCTGATGCTGGTCTACCTCTTTTTCTTTCTGTACTACCGCAGTTTGTTCCGGCATTACATGAGCGTCAGCTACTCGGGCGACCGGCTGGCGCGAATGAAGGATATCGTGTTGAAATCCTCGCACGTGGCCAGCGGCTACATCCGCGGCACTCTGGTGCTCACCTTGCTGATGGCCATTTTATCGATTATCATATTCTGGATTTTTGGCGTGCGGCATGCCTTTTTTCTGGCTGTATTTGTGGCGGTGCTCAATATCATTCCCTACATCGGTAATCTCATTGCCTTCGCAGTGGTCTTTCTCGTTGTGTTTGTTACGAAAGACAGCGTAGGAATTTCTCTTGGTGTGTTGGGATGCCTGTATGTGGCCAATCTGCTCCAGGAGAACATCGGGCGTCCGCTGATCGTGGGATCCGAAATGGACATGAACGGTTTTTTTGTCTTCGTGTCGGTAGTGATCGGGGGCACCATCTGGGGCATCTCAGGCATGATCCTGTTTATCCCGATTACGGCTGTGGTAAAAATTGCCCTCGAGGTTAATCCTCACTGGCAACATACCGCGATCCTGTTCGGATCGCTGCCCAAGCCTGTGCCTCCGCCCGTTACGACAACAGGAACAGAAATATCAGAGGAAAAATAATTCCTGCGAGGGCCAACTTCCAGCCGCGCTTGCGAAAACTATTGTCGCCCGTTTGAATGAACATGCCGGTGATCGCGATGGTGAGCATGGCGGCCCCGAACACGTCCGAATAGTAAATCCACCACTTGCTGGTATCGAGGTGAAGTTTGGTCATCTGCCCCAGAACAGGCGTGGTGCGGTATGAAATCACTTTGCCTTTGCCGGTGGCCAGTTCCACCTCTACATCATGGTTGGTGTAGTTGATTCGGAGCTGGTCAGGTGTCACCTGAAATCTGCGAAAGTCATCGTCTACGCCAACCGAGCCGCCCACGTTGCGGGCAAAGGCTTCGGTTACCGAGTCTTTGTTGATGGCGGCCCGCTCAAACTCACGCGTATCGTAGGTGTACCGCCTGGGGTTCCACGCTTGCCGATGATTCAGAAAAATCCCCGAAAGGGAAAAGGCGATAATCAATCCCAGGTAGAAGTAGGCGAGATCGCGGTGGGTGTTGCGGGCGGTTAGCTTCATATTTTTCGGAAAAGGCGCAAATAAAAGCGTTTCCGGAGCTAATCAAAGAAAAACAGCCAAGTTAGCCGAGGCCATTCCCCCTTTTTGAAATGGTGGTACGGTTGGATTGCAGTGAAGTTCCAAAAACCGGATTGGATTGTGGCTGTGGCCCGACCGGACTGGTTGCCGAGTGGGTTGCGGGCTCAAACAAAGTTGCTCAACTGCACTTTCATTTGTTTACGGTTACCGGCCATACCCGGCAAGGCGAGCGCTGGCCAACCCGAATGGATGGTCTGGTATCTCGGTGAAAAAAAAGTTTTATTTCACGCGGGCCGCTACCCAGTCGCGCGCATTCACAAACGCTTCGATCCA